>JACCQZ010000037.1 GCA_013813875.1 Gemmatimonadales bacterium
GGCGAAGCGCTCGTTCACCGTCACCTGCCCCTCGTCGCTCTCCACCTGGCTGAAGTCGGGATTGATGGTGGCGTCGAGCGCGTAGCTGGTGAAGCCCAGCCGCAGATTGAGTCCGGCATCGGGGTTCACCTCCTCTCGGGCGAACTCCCCAGTCGCCAGGCTTCGGCTGCCATCGGCCGTCGCGGCGACGAACGGCTGAGCCTCGACGGTGACGCCGTGCCGGAGGTCGTGCAGCCCGGCGATGGCCCCCTCCTGGCCGATGAAACTGGCGTTGGCGCGGCGGACATCGGTCCAGGTGTCGGTGTAACCGGTCCGCTGGACGATCCGGGTGACATTGAAGCCCCAGGTTTGCCGGTCGCCGCCGGGGTAGCGCAGGCTCTTGAAGGGGATCCGAATCTCGATCTCGTAGCCTCGACCGGTAATCCGGCCCTTCGAGTCCCAGACGAAATCGGGATTCTTGTCGGTGCTGCCCGGCACCAGGCTGCTGACCTGGCCCGCACCCTCGCTGCGGACCCCGTCGCTCTGCACGCCGAGTGGGTTGACGGCGAAGAAGAAGGCGCGCCGGCGGTCGTGGAAGGTGTCGAGGTCGAGGATCACCTGATCCTCGTTGTCTATGTTGTCGCGGTCGGCGACGGTGGCGCGGATAGCGGCAGGCATCCGGTCATGGGCGACGACACCGAAGTGGATCGCGTCGGGCGCGTACCAGACCAGCACCTCGGTCCGCTCTTCGGCGGGCCGTCCGTCTACCGGCTGGTACTGCCAGAAGCCGGTGAGCCGGGTGGCCTGGGACCACGCGGGCTCGTCGAGCACGCCGTCTATCCGGACCGACGTCTCCAACCGGGGGATGTCGGCTGTGGGCGAGTCCTTCCCCTCGACGCTGGTGGAGGACTGGAGCAGCAGCAGGATCGCGAGCACGGTCCGCTGGGGTTGGAGGGATGTTGAGAGGTGACGCGGGCCGCTGAGCGGACCTCTCGAAATCTACGCGGATGGGGAAGAGGCGAGTTTCCAAGGGTATGCTGGCGGCCCGGTGACGAGCGGGCCGAGCTTCTGGCGGACACACTCACCTGGCAGCCCGATCCCGCCGTCTCGCCGCTGGAGGTAGATCTGCCCGGCTACTTCGTCGAGGTGCTCGGCGAATCGCCGGTCTGATCGAACCTCTCACCCGCCTCCGCCAGCCGCTTTAGCAGCGGCGCCGGCGTCCAGAAGGCGGGGTCGCCATGCGGGTTGCGCGCGAACTCCCGCACCCGCCGTAAGACCCGATCCAACCCCACTTGGTCGGCATAGAACATCGGCCCGCCTCTGGGCCGTGGAAACCCGTAGCCGGCGAGATACACCACATCAATGTCGCTCGACCGCGCAGCGATTCCGTCCTCGAGGATTCGCGCCCCTTCGTTCAGCAGGGCGTAGACCAGTCGGTCTGTGATCTCGCTGTCCTCGATCCGCCGGGGAGCGACCCCGATCTCCGCCCGGTGCGACGTGATGAGCTCCTCCACCACGGCCGATGCGATCGGCCGACGCGGGCCCTCGGGATAGTCGTACCAGCCGGCTCCCGTCTTCTGACCCAGGCGGCCGAGCTGGCAGAGTTTGTCCGGCAAGGTGGAGCAGAGGTACCCGGGACGTTCGGCACGACGCCGCTGCCGGATCGCCAGGCTGACATCGTGACCCACGAGATCGCCGACCCGAAAGGGACCCATCGCCATCCCGAACGCCTCCATGGCCTGATCAATCTGTTGGGGCGTTGCGCCTTCCTCGACCAGGTACCAGGCCTGCCTGGTATAGGCTTCGAGCATCCGATTGCCGATGAATCCGTCGCATACACCCGAGACCACCGCGACCTTCCGCAGCGCCTTGCCGAGCGCGAGCGCCGTGGCCAGCACCTCGGGCGTCGTCGCTCGGCCGCGCACCACCTCCAGGAGCCGCATCACGTTCGCCGGACTGAAGAAGTGAAGGCCGAGCACGTCGGACGGGCGGCGAGTGAAGTCGGCGATGGTGTTGACGTCGAGCGTCGAGGTGTTGGTCGCGAGGATGGCGCCCGGCTTCATCACCCGATCGAGTGCCGTGAACACCTCGCGCTTGACCGTCAGCGACTCGAACACCGCTTCGATCACCACGTCGGCATGGCCGGCGGCCTCGTAGGAGAGGGTCGGCCGAAGGAGTGCCAGGCGTCGGTCCCGCTCGCCCGCGGTGAGCTTGCCCTTCTTCACCTGCCCGTCGAAGATGCCGGCGATCCGCGTCAGGCCTCGGTCGAGCGCGTCCTGGTCGGCTTCGACGAGCCAGAGCGGCATGCCGGCATCGAGCAGAGCGACGGCGATCCCCGCACCCATGGTGCCCGCGCCGATAACGGCAGCCTGGTGCAGCGGACGGACGGGAGTGGATGGCGTGATGCCGTCCACCTTGGCCGTAGCGCGTTCAGCGAAGAAGGCATGGCGAAGTCCCTTCGACTCCGGCGTCTCCATCAGTTCGAGGAAGGCGCGCCGCTCGAGGGAGAGTCCTTCATCGAAGGGTCTGCCCGCGGCTTCGATCGCGTCTACCGCGCGCATGGGTGCGGGGAGCAGGGGCCGCTGGGTTTCGAGCCGGGCCCGAATGGCCTGGCACAGCGTGGTGAGGTTCGGATCGTCGAGCGGGATGTCGCGGGTCATCGGAGGCGGCTTCGTCGCGACCGCGGATGAAGCCGCGAGCTCCACCGCGCGGGCCAGTGGATCGCCGTCCACCAGGAGATCGAGCAGGGCGGTGCTCGCCAGGTCGGTCGCCGGCACCGGCTCGCCGCTCACGATCATGTTGATCGCCCGCTCTACGCCGACCAGCCGCGGTAGGCGCTGGGTGCCGCCGGCACCGGGCAGGAGACCGAGCTTGACCTCCGGCAGGCCCAGCTTGGCGTCCGCACTGGCGACGCGATAGTGCGCGGCCAGCGCCAGCTCGAGTCCGCCGCCGAGGCAGGTCCCCGCGATCGCGGCTATGACGGGCTTGGCACTGGTCTCCACCAAGTGGATGAGATCGCGGAGGGTCGGGTCCGCCATGCTCGCGGGTGTGCCGAACTCCCGGATGTCTGCGCCGGCGGAGAAGAGGCCACCGGCTCCGGTGAGGACTATGGCTTGGGCGGAGGGGTCGGCTTGGGCGCGGCGGAGGGCGGCGGATATGCCCGCGCGGACGGCCTGGGAGAGGCCGTTGACGGGTGGGTTGGCGAAGGAGATGACCGCGACGGTGCGGGCGAGTCGGTAGTCAATCTCGGGCATTTGCCCCGGCTGAGATTTCACATCGGGCCGGCCACCGCGACCGGCCGGAGGCGGCGGGTCGTCGTGCCGTCGCCGAGCTGGCCCCATTCGTTGGTTCCCCAGCAGTACGCCCGGTTCTCCGGAGTCGCGCCGCAGGTATGTTCGAGGCCAGCGCCCACCTGGGCCAACACCAAGCCGTTTCCAACCAAGACCGGCGTCCGGCGGTCGGTGGTGGTGCCGTCGCCGAGCTGGGCGTAGTAGTTCCATTCCCAGCAGAAGGCACGATCGTCGGTCGTGACGCCGCAGGTGTGGTGGGAGGCTGCGCTGATGTGGCGGAAGCGCACCCCGCCGGCGACTGCAACCGGTGTCAGGCGGTTGGTGGTGGTGCCGTCGCCGAGTTGGCCGAAGAGGTTTCTGCCCCAGCAGTAGACCCGGTCCGCCGTGGTGACACCGCAGGTGTGGTCTTCCCCCGCGCTCACCTGGCGGAACGAGAGTACCGCGCTTGTGGCCGTGGTGGCGAGCGCCGGTTCGGACTCTGGCGCGGTGGGAGACTGGGCGTCCTCCCGGCAGCCCAGGGCGGCGACAAGAACCACCGGAGCGAGCAGGAGGACGCTCGCGAACAGACTGCGTGGCCGCATGGGACACCTCGCTTCGACAAACCTGCGGGTTAAGATCAGCCCGGCGAGCCGGCCGCGGTCGTTTGCCTGTCAGGTACGCCGCTAACGTCGCCGTGCGCTTCGAGAAGTGGGGCCATCCTACCGGACCGCCGTCAAGTGGATGTCAAGCGGATATCCCTCAGGATGAAGTAGCGGTTCCAGGATGAAGGAGGTGTTCGAGCCGCCTCACTGCGAGGGATTGGTCCTCAGCCTCCCCCGGTCCACCTTCCCCAGATGCGTCGTCGGCAGCGACTCGACGAAAATCACCTCGCGCGGATGCTTGTACGGCTCCAACCGCTCGCGCACGAACGCCTTGAGCTCCTCCGCCAGGCCCTCGCGCCGCTCGCGAGCGATGACGTACGCGCACGGCTTGACCAGCCCGTTGGCGTCGGCCACGCCCACCACCGCAACCTGCGACACCGCCGGGTGGAGCAGCAGGCAGCCTTCCACCTCGGTGGCGGAGAGCCATTTGCCCGACACCTTGAGCAGCTCGTCGGCTCGGCCGCCATAAGTGTAGTAGCCGTCGGCGTCGCGCCGGACCAGGTCTCCCGTCACCACCCACTCGCCCCGGAAGCAGGTCTGGCTCTTGTCCAGGTGCTGCCAGTAGCCCAGCGCCCGCGACCCGCCCCGCACCCAGAGGTGCCCGATCGTTCCGTCGGACACTTGCCTGCCCTCATCGTCCGCCACCCTGATCTCGAAGCCGGGCACCACCTCGCCCAGCGTGCCATGGCGGATTCGGCCCACGCGATTGGAGAGGAAGATGTGCCACATCTCCGCCGTGCCCAGGCCGTCGAGGAGCGGAACCCCGAAGCTCCGGTCCCACCTGGCGTGCAGCTCTACGGGCAGCCCCTCTCCCGCGGAGGTGGCCAGGCGCAAGGAGGAGAAGTCCTGGCGGCCGGCCTCCGGGTGATTCACCATCTGGTTGATCATGGTGGGGACGGCGATCAGAACGGTGGGCCGGTAGCGCGCGACTCGGCTGAAGATGGCGTCCGCGGTGCAGCGGTCGTCGAACAACACGCTGGCGGCGCCGGCGGCGAAGGGAAAGAGGAGATTGGAGCCGGTCGCGTAGCCGAAGTAGAGCTTGG
>JACCQZ010000042.1 GCA_013813875.1 Gemmatimonadales bacterium
CCCTGCACGATTCGGGACGCGAACAGGAGCCAGACGCTGTCGGCAAAGCCGAAGACCACGTATGCCGCCGCTGAGGCGCTGAGGCCGATGAGCACCGCCGGGCGGCGGCCATAGCGGTCCGACACCCGGCCCCACAGCGGAGCGGCGAGCAGCTGCGCGATGGAGAACGACGCGATGAGCTGCCCCACCGTCTCGGGCGAGGCCCGCAGCTCGAGGGCATAGAACGGGAGCAGCGGGAGCACGATCATGAAGCCGATCATGTCCACGAAATTCACGGCGATCAGCACCGCGAGCCGCCGGAACTTGGCCCCCGATCCGCCGTTGGGCGCGCTCACCCCGCGCTGCCCCGCTCCGCGCCCAGCGCGAAGACGGCGCCGCTCACCAGCATCAACACCACCCCGTACGCCGCCGCCACCCCGACATCCGACTGCCGCAGGCTGGAGAGGATCTCCATCGAGATCGGCCGGGTGTCGTAGGTGTAGAGGATGATCGAAGTCACGAAGTCTCCGAAGGCGGTCACGAACGCGAGGCTCGCCCCCGCGAGCAGCGCCGGCCGCAGCAGCGGCAGGGTGATCCGGCGCAGGGTGCGCCAACGACGGGCGCCAAGGGTGGCGGCGGCCTCGTCCAGCGAAGGATCCAGGGCGCGGACCCCGGCCAGAATCGCGCGGCTGGTGATCGGCAGGTTCCTTACGAGATACGCCAGTGGAAGGATCCAGAGCGTTCCCACCAGGAGAAACCGTCCGGCATGCGGCGCGTTGACGCTGAAGGCGGTGGCCAGCGCGATGGCGAAGACGGTGCCGGGGACCGCCCAGGGCAGCGCCAGCAGTCCCTCGATCAGCCGGCCGCCCCGGATCCGGCGGCGGACGCTCACGATGGCCCCCAGGAGCGCGAGCGCCACCGCGGCGACCGTGGCCACGGTGGCGAGCCAGAGGCTGTTGACCAGGGGGCGCGCGCGCACCGGGTCCTGCACCAGGGTGAGATAGTTCCGCAAGGTGTATTCCGGCGGCAGCGGCTCGGTGGTCCAGGTGCCCAGGGGCACGAAGGAGACCAGCAGCAGCGTGAGATGGGGCAGCAGCAGCACGCCGGCAAGCGACCACGCCAGCGCTGCCAGCACCAGGCGGAGCGGCCGGCTGCTGACCGGAAGCCGCTCCGGAGCGGTCCCTTTGCGGCCACCGGCGGCGTTGCTCGAGGGCTGGGAGCCGCGCAACAGCCAGAGCGCCGTCAGGGCGAGCCCGGTCAGCGATACCGTCTCCACCATCGCCAGCGCGTTCTCGCCGTTGAGCCGGGTGGCGACGATCTGGGTGGTCATGACCCGGAAGCCGCCGCCGAAGATGTAGGGCGCGCTGAAGGAAGCCAGTGAGGTCATGAAGGTGAGCAGCGCCGCCCCGCCCAGGGCGGGATAGAGGTGCGGCAACACCACGCGCCGGAGCGTGCGCCAGCGGCCCGCGCCGAGGCTCGCGGCCGCCTCGAACAGCGAGGCGTCGAGCCCGGCCAGCGCGGCGCTCACCAAAAGGTAGAAGTACACGTACATGGAGTAGGCGTGCACCAGGAGGATCGCCCCCGCTCCCTGGAGCCGCCACGGTGGTTCCTGCAGCCGGAGGAGCCGCTGAACCAGCAGGCTCACGAAGCCGGTCTCGCCATAGAGGAACATGAAGGCGATCACGCCCACCAGCGGCGGCAGCACCGCCGGCAGCGCCACCAGTGCGCTCAGTATCCGGCCGCCGGGCAGATCGTAGCGGGAAAAGAGGAAAGCGAGCGGCACCCCGATGACGGCCGCGAGCACCACGCTGGCGAGGGAGGTCCAGAGACTGCCCCACAGCGCCTGCCACTCGGTGGGCCGGTCGAGGAAGAGGCGCACGTACTCCAGCGTCCACCCCTCCGGCCCGCGCACGCCCTCGATCAGCACCAGCACCAGCGGATAAACCACGAGCCACACCAGGAGGAGCAGCAGGGTGGCGCCGATGATCTGGCTCCGCCGGGAGCGGATCACCGGGACTCCGGGGGAAAGAGATGTATTCCCCCACCCGCTCTGCGGCTGGGCATTACGCCGACGCGCTCCCCGATTTTGACCGCCCGCGGCGGCGCAACCACCTCGATCAAAGACCCGCTCTCGGCCAGCACGGTGAAGAGGGCGGAGGGCCCCACGAATCGGCGGCCGGTGACGGTGGCCGGCAGGGCGCCGGGGCCCGCCTGGGCCAGGCGCAGCGCCTCCGGCCGCACCAGCATGGTGGCCGGCCCCGGCGGTGGCGCCGGTTGAGCGGACGCCCTCTCCAGATCCCACTCGACTTCATCAATTCGCACCCGGACGCCGCGCTCGACCGTTCCGAGCACGGTGACCGGCAACGTGCTCCCGCGGCCCACGAATCCGCCGACAAAGAGGTTGGCGGGCGAGGCATAGAGATCGTCGGGAGCGCCGACCTGCTCCAGCCGGCCCTGGCGAAGCACCGCGACCCGGTCGCCCAACTCGAACGCCTCGTCCTGCTCGTGGGTGACCAGCACTGTGGTGATGCCGACCCGGCGGATCAGATCTCTGATTTCGCGCCGAGTGCGCTCGCGGAGAGTGGGATCGAGGTTGGAGAGAGGCTCGTCCAGCAGCAGCACCCGCGGCTCCGGCGCCAGGGCCCGGGCGAGCGCCACCCGCTGCTGTTGGCCTCCCGAGAGCTGCGCGATACGGCGGCGTTCGTATCCGGCCAGATCCACCAGGGCGAGCGCCTGGGCCACGCGGCGCCCCAGCTCTTCTCCCCGGACGCCCAGCGACTCCAGCCCGAACGCCACGTTCTCGCTTACGTCGAGGTGGGGAAAGAGCGCGTAGTGCTGGAAGACCATTCCGAAGCGCCGCGCCACCGGCTCGGTGCGAGTCACATCCTCACCGTCCACTACCACGCGGCCGGCATCGGGAATCTCGAACCCGGCGAGCAGTCGAAGGGTCGTGGTCTTGCCGCTGCCGCTCGGGCCCAGCAGCGCCAGCATCTCGCCCCGCTCGAGCGCCAACGATACGCCGTCCACCGCCGCCGTGCCGTCGTACCGCTTTACCAATCCGTCGAGCGCGAGAAAGCTCACCGGTCGTCGCCGGTGCCGCGCACGTGGCGGTCCCAATAGCTCATCCAGGCGCTTCCATTGCGGGAGAGCAGCTCCCAATCCATGTCGGCCACCACCATGTCGCTCTCCACCTCGGCCACCCACGCCGGCACCTGGTCCGCGGGGAGGTCGCGCCGCGCCGGCAGGCGGTAGACTTCCCGGGCCGCCAGCAGCTGCGCCTCCTCCGCTCCCACGAAGTCAATGAAGGCCCGCGCCGCCTCCGGATGCCGGCTTCCCCGAACCAGGCCGATCGCATCCTCGATGACGACGGTCCCGCTTCGGGGAAAGGTGTAGTCGAAGGGCATGCCCTTGGAGCGGCTGATGAGTATGTCGGGAAGATCCCACAGCGTTATCAGTCCCTCCGCCCGGGCCAGGCGCTCATCCAGGATGGCGGGGTTGAGGGTGTAGGCCTTGGTCTGGCCGTCGAGCCGGCGCAGCCAGTCCATTCCCCGGGTGGTGTCGCCGGTCTCGCGGATGCTGCGCACCAGGATGAGTCCCCATATCGCGCGCATGGTGCCGCTCGCCATCGGATCTCGAATGAGAATCTCGTCGTCCCAACGGGGAGCCAGCACTTCGTCCCAATCCTTGGGCGCCTCGTCGCGGCTGACCACGCGGCTGTTGAAGGCGATGACGGCCGGCGTACGATATGCCGGATAGTAAAGATCGTTCGGACCCACCCCGCCGGGGCCGACCTTGTCCGCCCAGGCCGGCCGGTAAGGTGCGAGGAGAGAGTCCTCGATTCCCCGGTCGAAGATGGTGGAGGGCCCGCCGAACCAGACGTCGGCCTGCGGGTTGACCCGCTCGAAGCGGAGTCGGTCGAGAATCTCTTGCGATCCCATGTCCAGCCAGCGCACGTCCACGTCCGGCCGCCGCGTCTCGAACGCGCGCTCCAGCAGCGTGAGCTGATCCCGACCGTGCGGCGAGTACAACACCACCGGGATGCGTCCGTCATTGCCGCATGCTGTCGCCACCAGCAAACACCACCATACCTGAGTTTGGCGCGGCCATCTCTTCCCCGAGCACCACAGAGACACGGAGGGCACAGAGGAAAGGCGGAGGTGGGTAGTGGTCTTTTTATTCTTGGCTATCTCTGTGTCCTCTGTGTCTCTGTGGTGAAAGACAAGCAGCGACATCACCGACCCGGGCCGGGCCCGCCGAGGGCGAGGAGGTTGGCGAACAGCCGAAAGGCGCCGGGCACTCCGGCCGGAAGCTGGCGGAAGAAGCTGAGGCCGGTGTAGACGTAGGTGCCCCGACCGAGCGGCGCCACCAGCAGGCCGCCCCGCAGCGGGGCCTCGCCCGGATCGTGGGTTTCCAGTACCGGTCGGTAGGCCGGATCCCAGCTCCGCGCAAAGTAGAGTCCCCGCTCCTGCACCCACCCGCTCCAGTCCGCATCACCGAGACGGTTGGGGCCCAGAACGGAAGGATGGACGGGCGTCACGATCCGCACCGGCGCCGACTCGTCGGTTACCCGATCGTGGCTCACCGGCCGGCTCGCCGGAGGAACCACCGGTCCGCCTACGGTGAGCGGAAAGGGCGCATAACCGCCCTCGAAAAACGGGTGCTGCTGATACTGCACGATCAGCAGTCCGCCCCGGCGGGTGTAGTCGAGGAGCCGGGCGTTGGATTCCACCACCATCGAGTCCACCTCGTATGCTCGAGGGCCGATCACGATGGCGTCATAAAGGGAGAGATCACCGCGCTCCAGCGCGCCGCCCGCCAGCAGCTCGAGGGGAACGCCCGCGCGCCGAAGCGCCTCGGGGACCTGGTCGGCGGCCCCCCGCACATAGCCTACCCGGGCCAGCCGGGGCAGCGACAGCGGTGCGGCGCTGCCGGTCGAGACCGCGGGGCGAGCGTAGGCGCGGGGGCGGATATGAGGGTAGTCCACCCTGGAAAGGCCCACCTGCTGCTGCCTTCCCTGCCGTACCCGCGTCACCGCGCGAATCTCGATGACACCGGGCGCGAGCCGGTCCGGCGCCCGCACCGCGAAGGTCAGGGTCTCGCGCTCATCTTCCCGGGTGAGTCGGTACGGCTGTGGCCTGGCCGCGGGCCATCCCGAGGGAAGCTCCAGAGTCACCGTTCCGGCCGTGGTGTCTCGCGCTCCATGGGTCAGGGTGACCGTCAGCGGGCGGGGCCGGGAGGACGTCGTGGACCATACCTCTGTCATCGGGTCGAGTTTGATGTCCACCCGGGGCACTACCGTCAGCGGCCGCCTGACCTCGCCCAGCGCCTGATCGTTCCGGCGAAACGTCACCTCCCGCACGCTGGCCACAGCCCCAGCCGAACGCAGCACCACCTCGAGCACCGGCGGCTCACGCGGCTCGCCGGCCAGCTCGGCGGCATCGGGCCAGCGATAGATGTCGCCGCGGCGGGGGGAACGCAGGTAGTAGGGAACGGTGTACGGCATCGAGTCGGGAATGAGCACGTCGAGCTCGACGGCGCGGAGCTCTCCGGGTGCGAGGCTCATCGTGGTGCTGGCGATCTCCTCGACCGCCCCGCCGAACCGTGTCGCCGCCTCGACCTGCCTGGTGGCTCCCCCGGCGTTCCAGCAGCTCAGCGTGAGCCGCACCCGTTGCCCGGGAATGACGCGCTCGTCCCCGGCGAGGGCGTCGCAGAGAACGCCACTGGTGTGCACGATGACGCTGTCCAGTCGGGCCAACTGCTCGGCCAGGTCCTGGTTGATGGTGACGGCGCTGACGTTGCCGGCGCTTTGGTGAGGCAGCGCGGCCAGGAAAAGCTCGCGCACCTGCCCGGCCGGCCGTGGATCGGTCCGCAGTGCCCACATTCGCCCGGCGACGCGGCCCCACTCCGCCGCCGACCCGAGGCCGCCGGCCATCGCGGCCAGCGTGGTGTCCACGCCGGCAAAGAGTCCCGCCCCTCCCCGCGCGGTGCGGTCCTCCACCAGCGCCAGCCGCACCCGCGAGGGACCGATCTGCTGGAGCTGCCCCATGTCCTGTGAGCGGTGCAGACTACGACCGGCCATCGCGATCTGGTGATACGTCTGGCCCACCGCGGAGTCGAGCACGCCGCCGCCCAGGGTCACCGTCGTGGCGGCGCTGTCGAAACGGGTGCTGCGGTAGAGCTTGAGCGCGGTCCAGGGCTCGAGGTGCTCCTGGTCGAGCAGCTCGGGAAAGCGGCTGCCGTCGCCGGCGGCCCGGAACGCCTCCGCCGCCGCCCAGCCGGCGGCCTGATGCTGACCATGCCCATCGCGGGGAGTGCCGCTGAAGACCGAGACGATGACCTGGGGCCGGAACTTACGGACGATGCGAACGACGTCTTTGAGGATGGTGTCGCGGGGCCAGTGCCGCCAGGTCTCCTCCACCGTCTTGGAAAATCCGAAATCATACGCCCGGGTAAAGTACTGGCGGGCCCCATCGAGCCGCCGGGCCGCCAGCAACTCCTCGGTGCGGATGATGCCCAGCGCCTCTCCCAGCTCGGGTCCGATGAGGTTCTGCCCTCCTTCGCCCCGGTTGAGCGAGAGATAGGCCGCTTCGGCCCCCATTCCGCGCACCAGCACGGTGAGCAGCTCGGTGTCTTCGTCGTCCGGATGCGCGCCGATCATGAGCACCCGCTTGTACTGGCCCAGCATGCGGAGCTGCCGGTCGAGCGCGACGATGCCGCCGGTGGAAGGCGGTTCGAGCTGTGCCGAAAGTGGAGATGCCAGAAAGGAAAGCAGGACCGCGGATGCGACGGAGAGCCGGCAGCGAAACACAAACCCCACCGTGGTTGGTGAGGCAGGAAGCTAACCCGATACCAGGAGGCTCTGTAGGGTCGAGGGAGGCCTGAGGGCGTTCAGCCGGGCGGCGCCGCTCCAAGCGGCGTGTCCCGCAGCGACTGCCGGAGGGCCGGATGTCTCCGCCAGAGATAGAAGCCCATGCCGAGCGCCGCCAGGGTGTTGGCGCCCACCACGGCCCAGAAGGGGAACAGCGCGTCGGTACGCTGCGAGAGCACCCTGAGCAGGCCGTAGAACATCACTTCGAAGACCAGGAACACGGGAACGAAGGCGTAGCGCACCACGGAGTTCTCGGTCGCCCAATGGACCAGCGCCACCAGCCCGATACCGAGCAGCGCGAAGACCATGAAGTGAAAGGCGGTGTAGACCAGCACCGCGCCGAACACGAACTCTCCGGGCTCGGGCGACGAGCGGCCGAAGAGGACCACCTGGCCCAGCAGGCTCGGCGTCTGCAAGGGATGCCCGGCGATGGTATCGAGGATGAGAAACCAGAGGGCGACCGCGAGCGCGCCGATCACGCCGACGTCCGTGCCCTCCGCGATGGTCGAGTGACGGCCCTCCGCCATATGCGCCTCCGCCTGGCAAGGCCCGGCAATTATGGGTTACTCCACAGTGTGCGAGGAGGCGGTCCAGCGCAAGCGTCCAGCGCAAGCGCTGCTCGCTAGGCGGGAGGGTGCGGAGGAGCCTCGACCTCATCGCCCAGCGGTCTCTCCTGGAAGGAGGTGGCCAGGCGGGGGTGGCGCCGCCAGAGATAGGCGCCCATGGCGCCGACGCCAAGCAGGCTGCCGACGATGACGGTCCAGAGCGGCAGGCGCTCCCCGGTCGAGGTGGACAGCATGAAGGTAAGGCCGGCAAAGAAGAACCAGGTCACCACCAGGCCGATCCACACTCCCATACGCAGGCCAAGGTTTCTGGAGGCGAGGTGCGCCAGCAGCGTGAGCCCCATACCCGCCAGCGAGAACATCAGGAGGTGCAGCACCGTGTAGCTGGCCACAACGGCGGGAGCGATGGTTCGCACGCCGGGATTCACGTCTCCGCGAAAGAAGATTTTCCCCAGCACGTTGGGCGTGTGGAAGGGGCGTCCCGCCGCCACATCAATCACGAAGTACCAGGCGGCCACGATCACCGCCCCGATGAGTCCGACCACCAGTCCTTCTCGAAAGTTGGAGTGCTCCTGAGCGTGCATTGCGGCTCCCGCGATCTGGAGTAAGGCGATGTGAGGAACTGACCTACTGAGATTGGCTTGGCCGAGAGATTGGGGATGTGTCCGGGGTCACTCCGGCACCTGCGCAAAGCCGGCAGGTGCAGCGGGCCCGAAGCTGCTCGAAGGTGTAGATGCCGGTGCTGTGTCCGTCGCTCCACTGCACCTTGAGCCCGTACGCGCCGACCAGCGCCAGCGACACCGGCCTGACATCGGCCGGCACGGCCGCGGGCTGGAGCAGGGGACGCCCGGTCATCTCCTCCACGCAGGCGGCGCAGGGACAGGCAAGCCGGAGCTCACGGGCGGTATACCATCCCTGGTGGCCGGCGTCGTCCCATTCGATGAGCAGGCCGTCGTCGCGGCGATTGATGGCATGGGGGATCGGGATGGTCATCCAGGGATGATAGCCGGATTCGTGGTCCGGCAGGATGGCGGGCATTGCCTATCGGGTTTTCACCACGGACCCCAATGAAAAACGCCTCCCGGGACGAGGCCCGGGAGGCGTGTAGGGTGCGTGTAGGACGTCAGGCCACCAGGTCGCGCAGCCGCTCGCCGGTTTCGCCTTCGCGGAGGCGGAGGAGCGCACGGTCGCGGAGCTGGCGAATCCGTTCGCGGGTGACTCCCATCATACGGCCGATCTCTTCCAGCGTGCGGCTGTTTCCGTCGTCCAGCCCGAAGTAGAGCCGCAGCACCTTGGCGTCCCGCGGGGGAAGGGCCGCCAGCGCCGTCTCGATGTCTCGAGTCTGGCTGTTGGCCATGGTGCTCATGTCGGTGCTCTCCTGCTCGCCGCTGGTGAAGCGCTCGATCCGCTCGTTCCCCTCGCCGTCCCGGGTGGGGTGGTCGAGCCGGACCGCCTCGGAATTGAGCGCGCTGAGCGAGCGGACCGCCTCGACGGTCAGGCCGGTGGCCCGGGCCAGCTCCTCGGTGGTGGGCATCCGCCCCAACCGGTCCTTGAGCAGCGTGGTGGTACGGCCCAGCCGGCTCAGGTCGGCGGTGCGGTTGAGCGGTACCCGCACCGGCCGGCCGTGACGCGCGATGGCCGCCTGGACCGCCTGGCGGATCCACCAGACCGCGTAGGAGATGAACTTGACGCCCCGGTCGGGATCGAACTTCCGGGCGGCGGTCATCAGTCCGAGATTGCCCTCGCCGATGAGATCAACCAGGGGGACGCCGCGGTTCTGGAACTTCTTGGCCACCGACACCACGAAGCGGACGTTGTGCCGCGCGAGCCTTTCCTGCGCGGCGACGCTTCCCTTGAACGCCTTGCGGGCAAGCTCCATCTCCTCCTCACGATTGAGGAGCGGAACTCGGCTGATCTCATCGAGATAGAGATCGAGGCTTTCCCGGCCTTCATCAATTGCACGAGCGATCTGCGCCGGTCGCACCGGGCGACGCTTGCCGCGTGCCTTTATTGTCACTCTGGTTACCTCCTCCAGGACTCCCGTCCCCAGCACGGTGAAGCCTGCCACGACACCCAGGGTAGCCCCCTAGGCGAGAGGCGCGAATATAGCACCTAAGATGCGGAAAATCAACACTTTAGATAAACCTTGACGGGATGGAGGTTTGCAGGTCCGGGCCCGGGCATACCTGGGATGGGCCAGAGCGCCAGGGATTTGCGCTATTTTGGCAGTCTCGCACGGGCAATCCGGCAGGTATCGGGACGGCCTTCGCGCCCAGTGGCGGGAACCCCTACTCCGATCCCCCCGTCCCCCGCACATCCTCGGTGATCGAAGACTCGGCCCCGTCGCCCTGAGAGCTCAGGCCGACCTGGTAGTCCTTTCCACTCGACTTCACCAGCGCGAAGGGGATGTCGGTCGAGATCCAGCTATCGCTCCCCTCTTTCGCGTTCTGGAAGTGCAGCGCCTTGAACGATCCCGCCGGCACCGTCACGCGCTCTTCGCCTACCAGGGTCACGCCTTTGCACAACTCCTTGAACACCGAGCTTTTCTCTATCTGACCCTGGATCATCTTCACCATCATGCCGTTCATCGTTACCGGCTCGCTGTTTCCCGGCTTGAAGATGATCTCCTCCACCTTCCCCAGCTCCGACGGTCCGGTGCCCGGCACCAGCATCTGATAGATCATGTTCTTCCTGGGATCCTTAGCGGTCATCCGCAGCTCGATCCACTTCATGTCGGTGCCCTCACGTGTCTCGCTCCCGATGATCGCGTAGCGGACGGCGTACCGGTCCTTGTTCTTGTAAACGGCGTCGTACTCCGCCCAGCGCCCGACCGCCGGGTACCTGACATGCTCAAGACACTCGTTCTGCGCCTCCAGCGGCGGCGCGAACCCAAGGAGAACCAGGGCGGAATACACGATCGGTCGCATTGCCATCTCCATCGAGACAGTGGGTCAGACGTTCTTGACCTCGGCCACCAGCTTGGTGAGCGAGCTCTTGGCGTCGCCGAACAGCATCGAGGTCTTGGAGTCGTAGAAGAGCTCGTTCTCGATCCCGGCGAACCCGGTGTTCATGCTGCGCTTCAGAACGATAATGTGTCTGGCATGGTCCACGTTGAGAATGGGCATGCCGAAGATGGGACTGGAAGGATCGGTACGCGCCGCCGGATTGACCACGTCGTTGGCCCCGATGACCAGAGCGACGTCGGTCTGGGCGAACTCCCCGTTGACCTCCTCCATCTCCTTGAGCTTGTCATAGGGGATGTTGGCTTCGGCCAGCAGCACGTTCATGTGCCCCGGCATCCGGCCCGCCACCGGATGGATGGCGTACTTCACCTCGCCACCGTTCTTCTCGACCAGGTCGGCCAGCTCCCGCACCTGATGCTGCGCCTGGGCCACCGCCATCCCGTACCCGGGCACCACGATGACCCGTTGCGCGTAGGCGAGCTGAATGGCCGCGTCCTCTATCGAGATCTCCCGGACCGAGAGTCCGGCAGCGGTCTTGGTGGAGGCGGTGCCGCCGGCGGTGCCGAAGGCTCCGAAGAGGATGTTCGCGAACGACCGGTTCATCGCCCGACTCATGACGATGGAGAGGATGAAACCCGATGCCCCGTCCAGCGCACCCGCGATGATCAGGACGTTGTTCCCAATGGCGAATCCGGTCGCCGCGGACGCCAGCCCCGCGTAGGAATTCATCAGCGAGATGACCACCGGCATGTCCGCCCCGCCGATCGGCAGCACCAGGAGGAAACCGAACGCGAACGACAAGAGCACCATGCCGTAAAAGAGCACCGGATACTCGGGACGAAAGATCAGGAACACGAAGATGAGGACGATGAGGACGAAGAGCCCGATGTTCATCGCATTCTGGGCCCGATAGGTGACGGGGCGGCCGGTGATGAACTCCTGCAGCTTGCCGAACGCCATGAAGCTGCCGCTCACCGTGAGCGCGCCGAAGAGCACCTCGAAGCCGAGCGCGGCCATCTTGGGCCCCGCCACCGTGCCATGCTTCATCTCGGTGTAGTACTCGGCGATGCCGACGAGGGTGGCGGCCAGCGCGCCGAACATGTGCGAGATGGCGATCCGCTGCGGCATCGCGGTCATCGGCACGTACATGCCGAGCGGGTAACCGATCACCGAGCCCAGCACCAGCCCGGCGATGATCCAGTCGTAGCGCACGATCTCGTGGTTGACCAGCGTGCCGATGATCGCGAGCAGCATGCCGAGCGCGGCCTGGTTCATCCCCCGCCGGGCCCGGTCCGGCCGGGTGAGGCTCCTGAGACCGAGGATGAAGAGCACCGAGGCCGCCAGATAGGTGGCCTGGATGAAGAGCTCGCGAACGGTCACGGCTTCTTCTCGCGCGGGGCGTCGTCCCGCTTGAACATGCGCAACATGCGGTCGGTGATCAGGAAGCCGCCCACCACGTTGATGGTGGCGGCGGTGACCGCGATGACGCCCAGGATGGTGCTGACCGAGTTCCGGTCGGAGCCCGCCGCCACCAGCGAGCCCACCAGCGAAATGGCCGAGATGGCGTTGGTGGCCGACATCAGCGGCGTGTGCAGCAGCGGGGGCACCCGGGTAATGACCAGGAAGCCGATGAACCCCGCCAGAACGAAGACGTAGAGCTCGATGATGATGGTGCCCGACATGACGCCTCCTTAAGGCTGGCGGACTTCGCCCCCGTGCACCACCACCATCGCCCCGGTGATCTCGTCCGCCAGATCGAGCGCGAGGCCGCCGTCCTTGAGCAGGTGCTGGAGCAGGGTGAGCAGGTTGCGGCTGTACATCTGGCTGGCGTGCAGTGGGATGGTGCTGGGCAGGTTGGCCGGGCCCATGATCTTCACGTCGTACGCCACCACGGTCTCGCCGAAGCGGGTCAGCGCGCAGTTGCCGCCGGTTTCGGCGGCGAGATCCACGATGACCGATCCCGGCCGCATGGTGGCGATCATCTCTTCGGTGATGAGCCGCGGCGCCGGCCGGCCGGGAATCTGCGCGGTGGTGATGACCAGATCCATGTCGCTGATGTGCCGCCCCACCGCCTCGAGCACCTTGCGCTGCTGCTCCTCGGCCAGCTCCTTGGCGTATCCTCCTGCTCCTTCCCCGCTCACCTGCTCCGCCGCGACAAAGCTGGCGCCGAGACTCTGCACCTGCTCCCGCACCACCGGCCGCACGTCGAAGGCGGACACGATGGCGCCGAGCCGCCGGGCCGTCGCGATGGCCTGCAGCCCGGCGACGCCGGCGCCGATCACGAAGGTCTTGGCCGGCGCGAGCGTGCCCGCCGCGGTGGTGAGCATCGGAAGCAACCGGGCCAGGCGGCCGGCGCCGAGGAGAACGGCCTGGTAACCGGCGACGGTGGCCTGGGAGGAGAGCGCGTCCATGGATTGGGCGCGGGAGATCCGGGGCACCAGCTCCATGCTGAGCGCGGTGACGTTCCGCTCCGCCAGCTGCCTCAGCAGGTCGGCGCTCGCCGCGGGGGCCAGAAAGCTGATGAGGGTGGTCCCCACCCGCAGCCCGGCCACCTCCTCGGGCGAAGGCCGCTGCACCTTGACGATGATGTCCGCCAGCCCCAGCACGGCCGCACCGTCAGGCGCCAGCTCCGCGCCGGCGCCGACGTAATCGCGGTCAGGATAGAAGGCCCCCTCACCCGCCCCCTGCTGGAGCAGCACCTCATGCCCGGACTTGACCAGCCGGGCCACGCTGTCCGGCACCAACGCGACTCGCCGCTCGCCGGGGGCGGTCTCGGTGGGTACTCCGATGCGCATCGGGAGCTCCGCGATGGTGAATGAAGTGGGCTAATCTACTTATCACCCGGAGCGGAGCGAAGGGGCCATGATTCAGGTTATGGCCCCTTACGCTCCGCTCCGGGTGACCAACTAAAAATTGACCCCGGGCAGCTTGATCTCCGGCGCCAGCCCGCCGGTCAGTCGCTTGAGCTCCGCCTGCAGTTGCGCTTCGACCTGTTCCAGCCGCTCCCGCTCCGCCGCGATGCGCTGGTTCACTTCGGTCTGAACCTGGGTTACCTGTCGCTTCACCGGTTCCACCTTCTCGGCCACGATGCTGTCCACCTTGGCGCGGACCATGCGTTCCGCTTTGGCCACCTCCTCGCCGATCACCGCGTCGAGCCTCTGCGCGATGGCCCGGTCGAGGTTGCTCGCCACGCTCAGCCTGGGCGACCGTAGCGCCCCGCGCACCGTGGCCTCGACGGACAAATCGTCGAGCCCGGAGACCACGCGCCAGACCAGCCGTTCGATCTCGTTGAGCGCGCGGCCGGTGGTGTCCAGCGCCCAGGAAACCTGTTTGGAACCGATCGTCCAGCGCCCCAGGAGCTGATCTCCCGTGAGCGCGAAGGTGAGATTGCTCGAACCGGTGCCGGGAGCCAGCCGGACGGGAAGCCCCGGCAGGTCGAAGCTGGGGAGCTGGATTCCGCGAAGCCGCGCGGCAACGGAGTCCCGCACGCGCGGGGAGACGTGATCAATGACCGCGTCCACGTCTATGGAGGCGATCGCCGATCCCGCCGCGCTGCGGCGCGCCTGCACCAGCATCGGCCGCCCATAGAGCGCCGGCGCCGAGGTGAGCCCCCGAACGCTCGCCTCGTAATTGCCGCGGAGCGGATTGTCTCCCTCGAAAGCAAAGTCTATCTCCCCCAACTGAACCAGGAAGCTGGGCCACTCCTTCTCCTTGGGAAAGCGCACGGTACTGCCCGAAGCGCGAAGGCGGTCGGGGCCGGGATCTTCCCGGGGAAGCAGCCCTGGCGGCATGTAATGCCGAGCCAACTGCGCCCAGTAGAGAGCCTGCTGAAACCGGTCTATACTGACCTTGCCGAAGAACGCATTCCCGATGTCGGGAGCCGAGAAGGAGGGAAGTTGAAGCAGCGACTTGGCAAAAGCGTAATCCTGCCGGCGCGCCTGATCCAGCGCTTTGAGACCCGAGCCGAGGGTTTCCACGCCGCCGCGTACCTCACCCTCGAGCCCTTCGACCCGCACCTTGGCCTGCTCCACTTCGCGCAGCGTGCGCCGGCCCGACTCGATCGCCTGGCGGGTCCCCTCGAGGCCCAGCGTCCGCACGTTGGACTTCGACAGCCGGTCGGTGAGAGCGCGCGCCGAGTCCACCGTGGCCCTGATGTCGAGCTGTTTGAAGCTCTGCTCCAGCGCCTGCCGGGTGGAGTCGGTACGGGAGACGAGCGACTGCGCCTGGCGCACCGTCGTGAGCTGGGTAGGGTTGAGGACCAGCTGTCTGATGGTGTCAATCGGCGTGAGCTTGAGCAGCGGCACATCGAACTGGCCGGCCCACTGGCGCACCGCGCGGAGCGCCTGGGGCGCGAAGCCATCGCCTTCGACCGGCCGCGCCGGTGTCTTCCGCGCGGTGCCGAAGCGCATGCCTCGCAGTGCGAAGCGCTCGACGACCAGCTTCTTCTCGGACAGGGCTTCAGGGTTGAGCTTGAGCCGGATCTCGTCGGCTTCGATCAGGTTGCGCCCGAGGTCGAAGGGGTCGGCCACCTGCAGGGCGCGGAGATCCACCGAGGCCTCCCGGGGGATGAGGTCGAGCGCGCCCACGTCCACCTGAGTGCCGAGCAGCTCGGTGCTCACCTCCTCGGTGGTGCTCTTCGCCACCGGCTCGGCAAAGAGAAACACCAGAGCGACGACGACCGCGAGGAACAGGAGTAGCGGGCCGATGGCCTTCCACCGGAAAATCTTCAGGCGCATCGGGTCATTCCGGCCGGAAGAGGCGGTAGGCGTTGTAGAGCTTCGAGGCGGTGATGGCCTTGTAGAAGCGCGAGCGCCGTACCCGCTCACCGATCGTGGCCCGGTACCGCGCCACGCCGTATCGCGCGGCGAAAAAGATGGGGATGGTGAGGACCAGCCAGCCCACCACACTGCCGAGCACCACGGTGTTGTTGAAGTTGGTGTAAGGAACCAGTGGGGTGTTGAACATGTCGGTCCACAGCGGGCGCAGCGATGGCTCCGCGAGCAGCCGGCTTCCGATGGCATCGAAGGCCGGGTCGAGCAGAAATCCCACCGGCACGAAGAGCGCCCACCCGATCATTCCGCCGCCGAAAGAGACGTTCAGCAACACCAGCGCCGAGAGGACGACGAGGTTGTGGACGTTCATGATGGGCGTGAGCCCGAGCGCCGACCCCAGGGCTATCCCGAAAGCCACCTGCCCCGGCGTTCCCTCCGAGTGCAGCGTGGCGATGATTGATTGGATGAGCTTGAGAAGTGCGAGCATGGGGGGAAGATAGTCGAAAGTCGAAGGTCGAAAGTCGAAGGTCTCCAGCCTTGGACTTTCGACCTTCGACCTTCGACTTTCGACTATCTTCCCCCATGCCCCGCTCCCGCCGAGCGCCTCACGTGCACAAGTTCGGCGGTGCGTCGTTAGCCGATTCCGCCGCTGTCCGCCACGCCGTCAACATCATCCGCCATCATCTTCCGGAGCCCACCGCCGTGGTGGTCTCCGCCATGGCGGGGACCACCGACGCGCTCCTTGACGTGGCTCAGCAGGCCGGGACCGGCGACGCCCGCACCGTCGCGCCGCTCATCGCCCGCCTGCGGTCCCGTCACGCCGAGGTGGCCCGGGCGCTGCTCCCGGCGGGCCGGGCGCGGACGGACATGCTGGCCTACGTCGGCGAGGTCTTCGAGGAGCTGGAGGCGCTGGCCCAGGGACTTCGCCTTCTGCGGGAGCTGACGCCCCGCACCACCGACTATCTCATCTGCCGCGGCGAGCGGCTGAGCGCGCGGCTGGTGGCGGCGGCACTGGAGATCGTCGGAGTCAAGGCCAGATACGTTGACGCCCTCGAGGTGGTGCACACCGACGGCGCCTTCGGCCAGGCGAATCCCGATTTTGCCCGAACCGACCAGAGCATTCAACGGGTGCTGTTGCCACTGATCGCGCGCGGCATCGTGCCTGTGGTCCCCGGCTTTCTCGGCGCCACCCCGGAGGGCGGGGTCGCCACCCTCGGCCGGGGCGGGTCCGACCTGACGGCGACCCTGCTGGCCCGCGGGCTCGCCGCCTCGCGGATCTCGCTGTGGAAGGATGTGCCCGGTCTCCTCACCGCCGACCCGCGAGTCGTGCCTGAGGCGCGGGTCATTCCGCAGCTCAACGCGCGCGAGGCGGCGGAGCTGGCTTACTACGGCGCCAAGGTCCTGCATCCTCGGGCGCTGATCCCCATCACCGGCCGTCGGGTGCCGGTCTACGTCCGTCCGTTCGCCGATCCCACTTCGCCCGGCACCGAAGTGTCGGACCGCATCGCTCCCGGCAGGTTTCCGGTCAAGGCCCTCACCG
Source organism: Gemmatimonadales bacterium (assembly GCA_013813875.1). Lineage (GTDB taxonomy): Bacteria > Gemmatimonadota > Gemmatimonadetes > Gemmatimonadales > GWC2-71-9 > CAVVWJ01. The sequence continues at coordinate 16,686 of JACCQZ010000042.1, forward strand.
CGGCGGGAGGTCAGGCGCTCGTCACCGTCACCGGCAACGGCATGTTGGGAGTGCCGGGAATCGCGGCGCGCACCTTTGCGGCATTGCACACCCGACAGATCTCGGTCTCGCTCATCTCGCAGGCGTCTTCGGAGCATTCCATATGCTTCAGCGTGCCCGAGGTTCACGCCGGCGACGCGCGGACCAGCCTGGAACGGGAGTTCCGCGATGAGATCGCCCGAGGCGAGATAGACGGCGTGGAGGTGAGCGCGGGCATGGCCACCGTGGCGGTGGTCGGACTGGGAATGGCGGGCACGCCGGGGGTCGCCGCGGCCACTTTCGGGGCGCTCGCCGCCGGAGGGATCAACGTGGTCGCGATCGCGCAGGGATCCTCCGAGCTCAACATCTCGGTGGTGGTGGCGGCCGGCAAAGCGGCGGAGGCGCAGCGCCGCATCCACGCGGCTTTCCAGCTCTCCCGGATCGCCGGCGGCGCGGTCATCCGGCCCGAGCGAATGGAGATCGTGCTCCTCGGATTCGGCCAGATCGGCCGCTGCCTCGCCTCGCTTATCGGGCGGGTGCGCCGCCCCGCGCTTTCGCTCCGGGTATCGGCGGTGATAGACCGCTCCGGCTTCGTGTTCGATCCCCAAGGTCTCGGCTCCCGCCGGCTGCTCTCTCTCGCCGCCGAGAAGCGAAAGGGCCGGCCTCTTGCCGGCACTCCCAAAGGCCGCGCGGCTACCGCCGAAGAGGCGATCGCGCACATCGCGGGCTACGCACTCACCCGGCCGGTGCTGGTGGACCTCACCGCCGATGACACCTCCGCCGCGCTGGAGGCGGCGCTTACCCACGGCATGGACCTGGTGCTGGCCAACAAGCGGCCGATCGCGGGGCGCAGGGCGGTGAGCGAGGGGCTGTGGCAGACCGCGCGCGCCGAGGGCCGGCGCATTCTGCACGAGGCAACGGTCGGCGCCGGTCTTCCGATCATAGATACCTGTCACAAGCTCACCGAGTCGGGCGACCGGGTGGACCGGATCGAAGGGCTTCTCTCAGGCACGCTGGGATACGTCCTGAGTGAGGTCTCGGCCGGCGCTTCCTTTTCCCGGGCGGTGCGCGCCGCCATGAAGCGGGGCTACACCGAACCCGATCCTCGCGAGGATCTCTCCGGCATGGACGTCGGGCGGAAAGCGCTGATCCTGGCCCGGCTGCTCGGCTTTCCCGGCGAGCTTCAGCGCGGCGCGGTCGAATCGCTGGTGCCCAGATGGGCCCGCGCGCTGCCACTCGCTGAATTTCTCGAGCGGCTGGACGAGATGGACGCGGGATGGAAGCGGCGCGCCGATGCTGCCACGGCCGCGGGAACGGTGCTGCGCTACGTGGCGACGGTCACGCCCGCCGGGATCGCTGTGGGACTTCGTGCGGTTCCGGTATCGAGTCCGCTCGCCGGCATCAAGGGATCGGACAACCAGTTGGTTTTCACCACCGCGCGCTACAAGGCCAATCCACTGGTGATCACCGGCCCCGGTGCCGGCGCCGAGGTAACCGCGGCCGGTGTGCTCAACGACATTCTTCGCCTGGCGGGCGCATGAGCGGAGAGCGTAGGGTGACGGCCTTCGCGCCGGGCGGCATCGGCAACGTGGGGCCGGGGTTGGATATTCTCGGGCTGGCCGCGGCGGGGCTGGGCGACAGCGTCGGCGCCGAGTGGACGCGGGCGCCGGGTCTCATGATCCTCGATCCCGGCCACCCGGAGCTGCCGCGCGAACCCGAGAGGCACACGGCGGGACTGGCCGCGGCGGCGGTGATCGAACGCGCCGGGATAGACCGGCTGGGGGGGCGCGGCATCGGACTCGGCGTTCACAAGGGGCTGCCCCTCTGCGGCGGACAGGGCGGCAGTGCCGCGTCGGCGGTTGCCGCGGCCGTGGCCGTCAACCGGCTGCTCGGCGCTGAGCTGGACGCGCTCTCCCTGATCGAAGCGTGCCTCGCGGCGGAGGAAGCGGTGGCCGGCCGCCACGCCGACAACATCGCCCCGTCGCTGCTGGGCGGCATCGTGTTGATCCGCTCGATGGAGCCGCTCGACGTGGTCCAGCTTCCGGTGCCGGATGAATTGTACGTCGTCCTGGTGCGGCCCGAGCAGCGGATGCGCACCGCCGAGGCGCGGTCGGTTCTGCCGGGGAAGATCTCCCGCGCCACCGCCTTGCGCCAGGCCGCGCAGGTGGGGGCGCTGGTTGCCGCTCTCGCTCTCGCCGACTATGCCCTGCTCGGCCGCGCCATTGACGATCGGATCGCCGAGCCGGTGCGGGCGCCGCTCCTGCCCGGTTTCGCCGAAGCGAAGCGGGCGGCACTCGCCGCGGGGGCCTTGGGAAGCTCGATCTCGGGAAGCGGGCCCACGGTGTTCGCCCTCGCGCGCGGGAGCAGCGTGGCGGAGCGGGTCTCCACCGCCATGACGGCCGCGTACGCCGGGCGGGGGCAGCGCAGCGAGGCCAGGGTCGCGCAGGTGGATCGCGCCGGCGCGCGAGTGGTGGAAGACACGGGCGGGGCGCAATGAGGTTCGAGACCGAGCGTCCGGCCAGTTGGCAGACCTGTCTCGCCTGCGGCCACGAGATGACCGAGACCGATCCGCATCCCCGCTGCCGGTCGTGCGGTGGACTCCTGGAGATTCGGCACCGCGCTCCCGATCTCACCCCCGCCGAGCTGCTCCGGCGATTCACCGAGCGGCGGGGGCATGGGTCCGGCGCGACGGCGTCCGGTGTCTGGCGCTTTCGCGAGGTAGTGCTGCCTTCGGCGGAGACGGTCATCTCCCATCCCGAGGGCAACACACCGCTGCTGCACCGTCCGTCGCTCGACCGTTGGACCGGGGCCGGCAATCTTCTGCTCAAGCACGAGGGACACAACCCTACCGGCTCGTTCAAGGATCGCGGAATGACCGTGGGGGTGACCCAGGCGCGGCGGATCGGCGCCACCGCGGTGGCGTGCGCCTCGACCGGCAACACCTCGGCTTCGCTCGCCGCCTATGCGTCACAGGCCGGGATGGCGGCGCTGGTGCTGGTGCCCGCCGAGGGCATCGCGCTGGGAAAGTTGGCTCAATCGCTCGCCTACGGCGCGCGCACGCTCCTGGTGCGCGGCGACTTCGACGATTGCCTGCGCCTGGCGGAAGAGGCCAGCGCCAAGCTCGGCGTCTACCTGCTCAACTCGATCAACCCGTTCCGCCTGGAAGGCCAGAAGACCATCGTGCTGGAGCTGCTGCAGCAGCTCTTCTGGCAGGCCCCCGACTGGATCGTGCTGCCGGCCGGCAACCTCGGCAACACCTCCGCGTTCGGAAAGGCGCTGCGCGAGGCGCGCGAGTGGGGCCTGATCTCCAGCATGCCGCGGCTCGCCGCGGTGCAGGCTGCCGGCGCGGCGCCGTTCGCGCGGAGCTTCGATGAGGGATTCACCCGCCGCCATACCGTCAAGGCGGACACGGTGGCGACGGCGATTCGCATCGGCGACCCCGCCTCCTACGACCGCGCGGTGCGCGCCATCAGGGAGACCGACGGCGTGGTGCTCACCGCCGATGATGCCGAGCTGCTCGACGCCAAAGCCGCGGTGGATGCCTCCGGGGTGGGCTGCGAGCCGGCCAGCGCGGCGAGCGTCGCCGGCGTGCGCCAACTGATTCGGCGGGGACTCATGGATCCGGCCCAGCAGGCGGTGGCGGTGCTCACCGGGCACATTCTGAAGGATCCGGGCATACTGCTCCGTTATCATCGTGAGACCGAGCCGCGGCCGGCGGGCGCCAACCGGCCGGTGGAGATTGATGCCACCCTCGGGAGCATCGAGGCGGTACTGCGCGCGGCCACACCGGTGTCACCCTGAGCGAAGCGAAGGGGCCCACGCTCAACCCGTCCCCCGCAAAGGTGGCTTCCGCCCGTTCCGGGCACTCTTCAGGCGCTTTCCGGGGCAAATTTGCCGTTCTCCGAGGGAAAACCCCGATTTCCCTATTGCAACTCAGCGCCGTACGTGTACTGTTGGAGGCGGAGTTCCGCGGAGGCACGGACGGTTCTGACCCCCATTGGGAGACACGCGATGGCCACCAAAAAGAAGACTGCCGCGAAAAAGTCCGCCAAGAAGACCGCCAAGAAGACCGCCAAGAAGCCTGCCAGGAAGACCGCCGCCAAGAGAGCCACCAAGAAGTCAACGGGCAAGAAGCGCACTCCCAGCGCCGCCTTCATGAAGCCGATGCAGCCCAGCACCTCTCTTGCCGCCGTCGTCGGATCGAATGCTCTCCCCCGCACCGAAGTGACCAAGAAGCTGTGGGCGTACATCAAGCGGAACGGGCTCCAGGACTCCAAGAACCGCCGCGCCATCAACGCCGACGACAAGCTCCGGCCGGTATTCGGCGGCAAGAGCCAGGTGTCCATGTTCGACATGACCAAAATGGTGAACAAGCACCTGAGCTGACCAGGCACGGGCTCGCAAAAGACAGGGCGTCTCGGCTGGGGCGCCCTTTTTTTAGGAGTCGAAGGTCTGAGGTCGAAGGTCGAAGGTCCGCTGACCTGGCACCTCGAACCTCGATTGGGAACCTTCGCCCTCACACCTTCGACCTTCGACCTAAGACCCTCTACCTATGTCCGGCGAATACATCTTCACCATGCGCGACCTCCGCAAGGTCGTGCCGCCCTCCCGCGAGATCCTCAAGGGTATCTCCCTCTCCTTCTACCCCGGCGCCAAGATCGGCGTGCTGGGGGCGAACGGCGCGGGCAAATCGTCGCTCCTGCGGATCATGGCGGGGGTGGACACCGATTACCTCGGCGAGGCGCGCCCGCTGCCGGGCACTCGAATCGGCTACCTGCCCCAGGAGCCGCGGCTCGATCCCGCCAAGGACGTGCGCGGCAACGTGGAGGAGGCGGTGGCCGAGCAGAGGGGGATGCTGCAGCAGTTCGAGGAGATCAGCGCCCGGTTCGCCGAGCCGATGGACGACGCCGAGATGACGCGGCTGCTGGAGAAGCAGGGCAACCTGCAGGAACGCATTGACGCGCTGGGTCTCTGGGAGCTGGACCACAAGGTGGACATGGCGATGGACGCGCTGCGGCTGCCGCCGCCGGGTGCCGACGTGGGCACGCTCTCCGGCGGCGAGCGGCGCCGGGTGGCGCTCTGCCGGATCCTGCTGGAGCAGCCCGACATGCTTCTCCTCGACGAGCCCACCAACCATCTCGACGCCGAGAGCGTGTGGTGGCTGGAGCGCTATCTGGCCGAATTCCCCGGTACCGTCGTCGCGGTCACCCACGACCGCTACTTCCTCGACAACGTCGCCGGGTGGATTCTGGAGCTGTACCAGGGCGCCGGGATTCCCTGGGAGGGGAACTACTCCTCCTGGCTGTCGCAGAAGCAGCAGCGGCTGGCGCGGGAAGAGAAGCAGGCGTCGGCCCGGCAGAAGACCCTCGAGCGCGAGCTGGAATGGGTCCGGATGGCGCCGCGTGCCAGGCAGGCCAAGAGCAAAGCCCGCATCACCCGCTACGAAGAGCTGCGCGAGGCGGCCGAGCGGCAGGCGGAGGGAACGGCCGAGATCCTCATTCCGGTGCCCGAGCGGCTGGGCGAGGAGGTGGTGATCGCGCGCGACCTTGCCAAGGGATTCGGCGACCGGCTGCTGTTCGAGAACCTGAGCTTCTCCCTGCCGCGCGGCGGCATCGTCGGCGTCATCGGACCCAACGGCGCCGGCAAGACGACGCTGTTCCGAATGATCACCGGCCAGGAGCAGGCCGATGCCGGCAGGCTCACCGTCGGCTCCACCGTGCAGATCGCCTACGTGGACCAGAGCCGGGACGCGCTCACCCCGGAGCGCACGGTATACCAGGAGATCTCGGACGGGCAGGATCAGCTGCAGTTCGGCCGCCGCACCGTGAACGCCCGGGCCTACGCCGCCGGCTTCAACTTCAAGGGCGCCGACCAGCAGAGAAAGGTCGCCACCCTCTCGGGCGGCGAGCGGAACCGGCTGCACCTCGCCAAGCTGCTCAAGAGCGGCGGCAACCTGCTGCTGCTGGATGAGCCCACCAACGATCTCGACGTGGACACCCTTCGCGCGCTGGAGGAGGCGCTGATCGGCTTCCCCGGGTGCGCCGTGGTCATCAGCCACGACCGCTGGTTTCTCGACCGCATCGCCACCCACATCCTCGCCTTCGAGGGCAACAGCGAGGCGGTCTGGTACGAGGGGAACTATCAGGAGTACGCCGCCGACTATCACAAGCGCAAAGGCGCCTCGGTGGATCAGCCGCATCGGATCCGGTACAAGAAGCTGGTGCATCAGTAGAGCGGCAAGTGCTGAGTGAAAAGTGGGTGCTGAGTGAGGAGTGGGTGCTGAGTGAGGAGTGCTGAGTCGCTCCCGATACCACTGCCGCACTTGCCACTCAGCACCCACTCAGCGCTCAGCCCTCTCCGCTCCGTGAGCGACGTCGCACCAGGGTGTGGACCACGCCGGCGAGCCAGAGGTGCGTGATAGCGAGGAGGCCGGCGGCGCCCAACACAACCACGGCCGACAGTGCCGGTCGGGGCGATGCGACACCAAGGACGAGCCGATGGCCGGCGACAAGGGCGATACCCAGTAGTGGCAAGATCCAGCGAGGTGCGGGGAGAGGATCGAGAGATCTGAACGCGTGACTCTGCCGATCTTGCCGGTCACCGTCACGAAGGCTCGGCGCAGTCGCGACTGCGAACTGCAGGTCGCTGACTCCCACCGAACCGGTCTCCACGACCCTTAGATCCGCCTCGCTCAGCAGCTCGACGATGTCGCGAAGGGCCAAATGGCCATGGCGATGAAAGCGGGCAAGTAGGCCCTGCCCCTCCCGTGCTGGCGTTGCAAAGTCGACGGCCAGCACGCGCCCCCCGGGTTTGATCACCCGGCGCATCTCGCGCGCGCATTGCTGGCGGACCGGCCGAGGGAGATGATGCAACATCAGCGTGCTCACAACGGCGTCGAAATGTGCGTCTGGGAAGGGAAGCGCCTCTACGAGCCCGGTGTGAAACACCACCTCGATACCGGCCTTCTTGGCCTTCCGCTTCGCCCGGGCGATCATCTCCGGCGATGCGTCGATGCCGTGAACGGTGCCCTCCGCACCGACGCGCCGCTTCGCCGCGATTGCCAGGGTCCCCGTTCCACAGCCCACGTCGAGCACCGACTCGCCCGGCTCCAGGTGCACCAGCTGGAGCAGCCGTTCGCGGAACGCTCGCTCGCGACCGAGCGTCAACAGCCAGGCCAGAAGGTCGTAGTAGCGGGCTGCGGAGTGCATGACCAAGCTCTTCGTGCCAGGCGTCGGCATCCCACCCGTCGTCATCACGTCGCAATCCCCCGAGCATGGGAATATCAGGTACGCCATCGTCGCCATCGGTCGTCATGGACGAGTGGGCAAGCGCGATGGCCGGTCGCATCGTAGTATAGGTGCAGACATCGCAGCGCCAAGAACATCGAGTCGCGAAGTGTGCAGTCATGGACAAACAGACACGGCGTGTCCGCTATTTGGACGGCGTCGGGAAAGAGGGAAAGTGCCGAACGATCGCAGCAAGGATCGGCGCGTTCAGAAGACCCAAGGTCTCCTCCACGGAGCGCTCGCGGCGCTGATTCACGAGAAGTCCTACGACGCCATTGTGGTGAAGGAGATTCTGGCCCGCGCCAACGTCGGGCGGTCGACCTTCTACACCCACTTCCGCGACAAGGACGAGCTGCTCGACAGCGGGATCCGCGACATGCTGCGCGCGAGCGAAAGCGCCTCGACGATGCGACCGACGGGCCTGGCGGATAGGATTCTTCGGTTCAGCCTACCCCTATTCGAGCACATCGAACGATACCGGCTCGCCGGCGACTCCTCGGTGGACGCGCGGGGACAGGCAGTCGTTCACGAGCATCTTCGGCGGGTGCTGGTCGAGTTGATCGCTGACGACTTGAGATGGGTGGGGCAGCGCCGCCAGGAGAGCGGCAACGACGTGCCGTCCGACCTTCTCGCCCAGCACGTGGCCTCTACCTTTCTGCTCGTATTAAACTGGTGGGCGGAGAGCAGGGAACCGCTCCGTTCCGGAAAGGTGAACGACCTCTTTCGAGCGCTGATCCTTCCCGCCGTGACTGAAGTCCTCTGCCCGTGACCGGTGTCCCCACGCCGCCGTGGGCCCCATCGAATTCGGGACAAGAAGCTGGCACATCAGCGGAGAGATAAGGGTCGAGTGCTGAGTGCCCGCTCCTTTAGTTTTCATCATGACGCACCCGGAGGGCTCGATGGCTGACCAGACGTCCCATCCTTACGCCACGCACCTGGACGTGTACTACGCACCCCTCGAGGTCGTCGACGTGCCGGCGCTCGTCGCGGCGTGCACGGACCGGTGGTACAACCAGACGCTCACTCGGGTGAACGACGCGGTCGTCCGGCTCGGCGTGATGCAGGGCGAATATCACTGGCACAAGCACGAAGCCGAGGACGAGTTCTTCTACGTCGTGGAGGGACGGTTCCTCATCGACCTCGAGCACCGTGGAGCTCGCGCCGCGGCAGGGGTTCACCGTCCCCAAAGGCGTGGTGCACCGCACCCGGGCGCCGGAGAGGACCGTGGTGCTCATGGTCGAGGGGCTGGGGTAGTGCCGACCGGCGACTAAGTCGCCTCCCACCTCGATCTGAGGATCAGTATGCCTGGCACGTCGAGAGGTGGTGGCGAGAGCTGCCGTTAAGCGCTGCACCGCTCCAGCGCAAGCCCTCCAAGCCGGCGCACCGCCTCCACACCACACGAGCAGAATATCGGCCCACCCCGCTGGCACTCCCGGGCCGGGCAGATTACTTAGTTAACCCTATGAAAACACCCCAGAGCCACATTCCCTACCTTCCCGCCCGCGTCGAAGGTCTCGCGGCGCTCGCGATGAACCTCTGGTGGAGCTGGAGTCGCGAAGCCCGCGCGCTCTTCCGCTCGATTGACGAGGCGCTCTGGCACCTCACCCGGCACAATCCACTGGAGCTGCTCTGCCGGGTGGATCCGGCCCGGATCGCGGCCTGCGCCAGCGACAGTGACTTTCTCCGCCGCTATGAAGACGTGATGGCGCGGATGCACCACGAGACCTCCAGCGGCGAGACCTGGTACGCCCGGAGCTACCCTGAGCTCGACGGGCGCCCCGCCGCCTACTTCTGCGCCGAATTTGGGCTGCACAACTCGGTGCCGATCTACTCGGGCGGTCTGGGCGTGCTCGCCGGCGACCACTGCAAGGCCGCGAGCGATCTGGGGATGCCCCTGGTCGGCGTGGGGCTCTTCTACATGAAGGGGTACTTCGACCAGCGGCTGCGGGCCGATGGGTGGCAGGAGGACAGCGACGAGGAGTTCGACGTCAGCCTCACGCCGCTCGAGCTGGTCTCGGGATCCCGGCAGCAGCCTTTTCTCACGACCGTCGAAACCTCGGGCCGGCCGGTGCACGTGCGGGCCTGGCGCATACGGGTGGGTCGGGTACCGATCTACCTGCTCGACACCAATCTCGAGCTCAACCACCCCGACGATCGGGGGCTGATGAACAAGCTGTACACCGGCGGCCCCGAGCTGCGTCTGCGGCAGGAGTGGATCCTCGGGGTCGGCGGCGTGCGGGTGCTGCGCGCCATCGGGATCGAGCCCGCGGTATGGCACGCCAACGAAGGCCACGCGGCATTCATGCTGCTGGAGCGGCTGCGGGAGTACACCGCCGGCGGAATGGCCTGGGAGGAGGCGGTCCAGCGGGTGCGAGCCCAGAGCGTCTTCACCACCCACACGCCGGTGCCGGCGGGGCACGATTCGTTTTCCATGGAACAGCTGGAAGCCTGCACCGGCAATTTCTGGCGCGACATGGGCGTGGACCGGGACACCGTATTCGGGGTCGGCGCCCACCCCGCGCTCCCCGGGCAGTTCCACATGACCGTCACCGCCATGCGGCTCTCCTCCCGGGTGAACGGGGTCTCCCGGCGCCACGGCCAGGTGTCCCGCAATCTCTGGCGCGATCTGTGGCCCGGCCGGCCCTGGGAGACGGTGCCGGTGACCCACGTGACCAACGGGATTCACCTCGCCACCTGGATGGCGAGCCCCATCATGGGGGTGCTGGACCAGCATCTCGGCCGCAATTGGGGCGACCGGCTGGACGAGCCGGGATTCTGGGATCAGGTGCTCACCATAGATCACCAGCGGTTGTGGGACGCGCACCTGCGGCTCAAGCACATCCTGGCCAACTTCGTGCGTGAGGATGCGCGCCGCCGTTTTGCCGCCCGCTTCAAGGAAGCGGCACAGGTGGTCGGCGCCGGCACCCTGCTCGACCCGACGGCGCTCACCATCGGCTTTGCCCGCCGCTTCGCGACCTACAAGCGGGCCAACCTGATCTTCCGCGATCTCGAGCGGCTCCGCCGGCTGCTGGTGGATCCGTGGCGGCCGGTCCAGATCATCTTCGCCGG
>JACCQZ010000047.1 GCA_013813875.1 Gemmatimonadales bacterium
TGCAGACTCTCCTGGCGGTGGGCACGGCGTCGCTGGCCGGCCCGGCACCCGCCGCCGCTCAGGACAACCGGGACGAGCAGTTCTACTACCCGGGCTCCTTCAACTGGCGCTTCCTCGAGCTCTATCCCGAAGCCGCCAGGCTCTTCAACGCCTTCGACTACGGCCATTCCATCCTCTATGAGAAGCTGCTCACCAAGGGCCAGGCGGCGGAGCCCGCCCTGGCCCGCGAGTATCGCTATCTCACCCGCGACCTGCTGGTAAGGCCTCCCCGGTTTGCCGTAGCGGAGGAAGTGGTGATGCCATCCTACTCCAAGCTGGCGTGGCAGGCGAAGCAGATGTTCGACTGGGCCCACGTCCTTCATCGGCAGATCTACGACGTGTACGCCGACGACCGGCTCACGATGGCGGCCAAGGATTCGCTCATCGAGCGGTTGACCGACTATTACCTCACCCGCGGCGAGTACGCCTTCACCGCGGTGCCCAAAACAATGGAGCTGATGGACGAGCAGTCGTTCAGCCAGATCTTCCGGCGACAATATCCGACGTTCAATGGGCTGATCTGGGCGTACCACTGGCTGCAGGTGGGTCTCTACGAGCCGATGATCGCCGCGGAATCGGCGCCGGAAAAGAAGAAGGGCGTGCAGGCGACGGTGGCCCGCTTCTGGAGCATGGTGGAGGGGGAACGATACCCGACGGTGATGCCGATGACCTCCGCCGTAGCTCCGGAGTTCAGCCGCCGGCATCCGCGGGCAGCGGTGATCTTCGACAACCTGCACATGATGCACGACATCATCTCCGACATCCTGGCCTCACCGGAGATTCCCCGGGATCGCAAGCGCGAGGCCATCTACCGGCAGCTGGACGAGTTCCGCAATCCCAGCCGAAACGTGATCGCGATGGCGGAGTGGCGGAACATGGCCGAGCACATGGGGGGATTGAGCGCTATGGGCGGCCCGCCGACCGGCGTGCTCCGGCCCTTGCCGGTACCCGAGCCAGCGACCGAAAACCACGACACCAGCCATGGACAACATGAATAGGGCGAGGTCCGGCCACCATCACGGCGCCACCCCCGCGGCGCCCGTGGAGCCCGGATATCCCGAACACCCGGAGGCGCACGGAGACGGTCACGGCGGGCACGACGCCCACGCGGGCCACTCGGTTGCGATGTTCCGAGACAAATTCTGGCTCTCGCTGCTGTTGACCATCCCCATCCTCGTCTGGGGCCACATGCTTCCCGGCGCGTTCGGGTACAGCCCGCCGACGATTCCCGGCGCGCGCTGGATCCCGCCGGTGCTGGGCACGGTCGTATTCCTGTACGGCGGATGGCCCTTCGTGCAGGGCGCCCTGCGCGAGCTTCGGGATCGGCTGCCCGGAATGATGACGCTGATCGCGCTCGCCATCGGCGTGGCCTTCGTTTTCAGCGCGGCGGTCACCCTCGGCTTTCCCGGAATGCCGCTCTGGGAAGAACTGGCGACGCTGGTGACCATCATGCTGCTGGGACATTGGGTGGAGATGCGCTCCATCAGCCAGGCGCAGGGGGCGGTGAACGAGCTGGCCAAGCTGCTGCCGAGCACGGCCACGCGAATCACTCTCTCAGAGGGCGCGGAACGCAGCGAGGAGGTGCCTCTGGATGCGCTGCGCGAGGGCGATCTGGTGCTGGTGCGACCGGGCCAGAGCGTTCCCGCCGACGGGACGGTAGAGACCGGCGAAAGCGACGTCAACGAGGCGGTGCTCACCGGCGAATCGCGCCCGCTGGGCAAGAGAGCCGGTGACCGCGTGATCGCGGGAACGGTCAACGGATCGGGGGCTCTTCGCGTTGCGGTGACCGGCACGGGGGAGGCGACGGCGCTGGCGGGGATCATGCGCCTGGTGGCCCAGGCTCAGTCGTCGCGGTCGCGAGCCCAGGCGCTCGCCGACCGGGCCGCGTTCTGGCTCACCGTCGCCGCCCTGGCAGCGGGCACGGTGACGCTGATCGCATGGCTGGTGGCCGGGGCGGAGGCGGCGTACGCCATAGAGCGCCTGGTCACCGTGCTGGTCATTGCCTGTCCTCACGCGCTCGGCCTGGCGGTGCCGCTGGTCATCGCCATCTCGACCACTCTGGGAGCAAGAGGCGGCCTGCTGGTGCGGGACCGCCGGGGGCTGGAAGAGGCCCGAAACCTGACATCGGTGGTGTTCGACAAGACGGGAACTCTCACCCTCGGAGAGCACCGCGTCGTCGGCATCCGAGTCGCAGCCGGTCTTGCCGAGGACGAGGCACTGGGCCTCGCGGCCGCGGTGGAGCGCGACTCCGAGCACCCGGTGGCGAAGGCCTTCCTCGCCACCGCCGAAGAGCGCCGATTGCGCCTGCCGCAGGTCTCCGGTTTCCGCGCGGTGCCCGGTTATGGCGTCGAGGCCAGCGTAGACGGCCGGCGGCTCTCGGTAGGAGGACCGAACCTGCTGAGCCGAACGGGAAACGCCCTGCCGGCTGAGCTCCAGGCGTTTACCGATGAGGCGGGTCGGGCCGGCCGCGGCACGGTGTACCTCCTGGAGAATGGACGCGCCCTGGCGGCCTTCGCCATAGCCGACGCCGTCCGGCCCGAGTCGGCGGAGGCCGTGCGCCGGCTCCACTCGTTGGGTCTCGAGGTGGTGATGCTCACCGGCGATGCCCAGGCGGTAGCCGACGCCGTGGCCCGAGAGCTCGGCATAGACCTGGTGTATGCTCAGGTGCTCCCGGAGGCCAAGGCAGCCAAGGTCGAGGAGCTGCAACGGGCGGGCAAGCGGGTGGCCATGGTGGGAGATGGAGTGAATGACGCACCGGCACTGGTGACCGCCGAGGTTGGAGTGGCGATCGGGGCGGGCACCGACGTGGCAGTCGAGGCGGGGGACATCGTGCTGGTGCGGAGCGACCCACGCGACGTGGCCCGCATCGTCACTCTGTCGCGAGCCAGCTACCGGAAGATGGTGCAGAACCTCTGGTGGGCCTCGGGCTACAACATCGTGGCGATTCCTCTCGCCGCCGGCGTCCTGGCCCCGTACGGGGTGGTGCTGTCGCCGGCGGTCGGGGCAGTGCTGATGTCGCTGAGCACGGTCATCGTCGCCTTCAACGCGCAGTTGCTCCGCCGCGCCAAGCTATGAGTCTCGCGCCGCTCCGAGATAACGGCGTCTCCGCCGCTGGGGCCTCGAGTCATTGTCACCCTGAGCGTAGCGAAGGGGCCATACCCGGCATGGCCCCCTTCACTGCGTTCAGGGTGACATGGGGTAGCAGTGACGCTCAACTCATCGGCTTGCCCCAGAGCTCCTCGAGCCGCTGAGCCCGGCCGCAGTTCCACTTGTAGAACTTGTAGCGCACCGGGTTCTTGCGGTAATAGTCCTGGTGGTACTCCTCGGCGGTATAGAACGAGCCCGCCTGCACGATCTCGGTGGCGATCGGCTGGTCGAAGCGCTTGGATTGCTCGATGGCTCGTTTCGATGCCTGGGCAGCTTTCTGCTGCGCGGCGTCGTGATAGAACACCGCCGCGCGGTACTGGGAGCCCACGTCGCAAAACTGACGATCCACGGCCAGCGGGTCAATGTTCCGCCAGAACGCCTCCAGCAACCGTTCGTAGCTCACCTTAGAAGGGTCGTACACCACCTCGACCGCCTCCGCGTGCCCGGTGCCGCCGGCGGATACCTGCTCGTAGGTGGGACCGGCCCCCTTACCGCCGATGTACCCCGACGTCGCGGAGATCACCCCGTTCACCTTCTCGTACACCTCTTCCACGCACCAGAAACATCCCCCGGCAAAGGTCGCCTTGGCCGTCGTAGTCTGGCCCGCGGCGGGCGTCACGGCCAGCATGCCGAGCAACGGAAGCAATCCGAAGAGGAGCTGCCGGGGGCTCACTTCGCCGCCTGCTGAAACAGCGGCAGATACTGCCCGTAGCCCTCCGACTCCAGCTGGTCCACCGGTACGAATCGCAGCGCAGCCGAGTTCATGCAGTAGCGCAGTCCGGTCGGCGCCGGGCCGTCATCGAAGACGTGGCCCAGATGGGAGTCGGCATGCTTGGAGCGCACCTCGGTGCGGGAGGTAAAGAACCCGCGGTCTTCGTGCTCGGTGACGTTGGCCGGCTCGAGCGGGCGGACAAAGCTGGGCCAGCCGGTGCCGGAGTCGTACTTGTCCAGGGAGCTGAACAGCGGCTCACCCGAGACGATATCCACGTAGATGCCGGCGTGCTTGTCGTCCCAATATGCGTTGGCAAAAGGCGGCTCGGTCCCGTCCTTCTGGGTGACCTTGTATTGGATGGGCGACAGGATCTGCTTCAGTTCGGCCTCGCTCTTCTTCTCGTACGTCACGGCTGCTCCTTTTGCGGCGGCTTGGGCATACCCGGGAGAGGCAACGGCCACGGTAAAGGCCGTGCCGAGTATGCCGCGTTGTACTAGTTCCCGAAAGCGTCGGTTCATTTCACGTCCTGGTCGGAGGTACTCCTATAGAACGCTCCGAGGCGCTCGTTGGTTCTCCGGCTGGTAACTGACTATTTCCCAACATATTAGCGCGATGGCATCGGGCGGCGTAGGGGGCAAGAACTAAGGTACCGCCGCCCGCACCGGCCGCAGCGTCATTCCGGTGTGCTGCGCCACGAACGCCCAGATATCCGCCTGCTCGGCGATTTCACGGTCGAGCGGGCGGTACCCGTGGCTTCCCTGCGCCTCGACCCGGATGAGTACCGGTCTGCCGCACCCCGGCGTCCTGGCCTGCATCGCCTGCACCGCCGCCGTGAACTTGTATGAGTGGCTGGGCACGACCCGATCATCGTGGTCGGCCGTCGTCACCAGGGTCGCGGGATAGCAGACGCCGGACTTGATATTGTGCAGCGGCGAGTAGCCCCGCAGGTACTCGAACGCTTTCGGGTCGTCCGCCTTGCCGTACTCGGTGGCCCACGCCGTGCCGCCGGTAAACTCATGGTAGCGCAGCATGTCCATCACCCCTACCTCCGGCACCGTCACCCCGATCAGCTCCGGGCGTTGCGTCATGACCGCCCCGACGAGGAGCCCGCCGTTGGAGCCGCCGTTGATCGCCAGCCTGGGGGACGACGTGTACCTCTCCCGGATGAGATATTCCGCCGCCGCTATGAAGTCGTCGAAGACGTTTTGCTTCCGCTCGAACATCCCCGCCTCGTGCCACTTCTCGCCGTATTCGCCACCGCCGCGAATGTTGGCCACCGCGTAGACGCCGCCCTGCTCCATCCAGGAGATGACGGCCGGACTGAAGAACGGCGTGACGCTCGCTGAGAAACCGCCATATGCGTAGAGCATCGCCGGGTTCTCGCCGTTCCTTACCAGGTCGCGGCGGTGGGTGACGAACATCGGCACCCGGGTACCGTCTTTGCTGGTGTAGAACACCCGCTCGGTCTTGAAGCGCGCGGGATCGAAGGTCAGCTTGGGCGGCTCGAAGGGCCGGCTTCGGTTGGTCTTGGCGTCGTACGAGAAGACGGTTTTGGGAAGCAGTGGCGAGGTATAGGCAAAGAAGAGCTCCGGCCGGTCGAAGCGTCCCACCAGACCGCTCGCGCTGCCGAGCCCGGGCAGCGGAACTTCGCGCTCCAGCACGCCCTCGAGCGAGTAGAGCTTGACCACCGATGCGACGTCCTGGAGCGAGAGCACGCCCAGTTTACCGGCAACCAGCGACGCGCCCTCGATCGGTGTGTCGCCGGCGGGGATCACCGTTGACCAGTTTCCGGGCTCGGGAGTCGTTGCCGGCGTCGAGATGATCTTACGGTTGGGCGCGTCCTTGTCGGCCTGGAGGTACAGTCGCCCATGAGCAACGCCGAGCGGCCAGTAGTTGGCGTCGTGGCCGGTGACCACCGGCCGGATCGGCGCGCGAACGTTGGGCCGCCTCGGGTCTCCCAGATCGGCCAGATACACCTCGTTCCTGTCGGTCCCCTTCGAGGTAAAGACGAAGAGGTACTTCCCGGTCTCGTCCACGCCGCCGAAGACGAACCAGGTGGGACTGTCCGGGCGGGCGTAGATCTTGAGGTCCTGCGACTGCGCGGTGCCTAGGCGATGATAGTACAGCGTGTGGTGAGCGAGCTTGGCCTTGAGCTCCTCTCCCGCGGGTGGTTTTGGATAGCGCGAGTAGAAGAACCCCTTGCCATCCCGGGTCCACGACGCACCGGTAAACCTGGCCCAACGCACCGTGTCGGCTGTGGCATTGCCGGTGGCGATGTCGCGCACGTAGAAGGTGGTCCAGTCGGCGCCTCCCTCACTCAGACCGTACGCGACCGACTTGCCGTCGGGAGACGGCGCGAACGAAGACAGCGCCACCGACCCGTCGGGCGACAGCTGGTTCGGATCTATCACCACCTGCTCGGCGCCTTCAAGCGTCGGGCGCGAATACCACACGTCCTGCCGCTGGAGCCCGGAATTCCTGGTGTAGAACCAGCGCCCCGCCTCCCAGAAGGGCACCCCGGTGCGGGCATAATCATAGAGCGCCGTGATCCGCTCCCTCAGGGCGTCGCGTCCCGGCAGCCCGGCCAGGTAGGGCATCGTCACCGCGTTCTGCGCCTTTATCCAGGCGGCGACGTCGGGACTGTCGCTCGACTCGAGCCACCGGTACGGATCGGCGATCTTCGTTCCATGGTAGTCGGTGACGGTGTTGACCATGCGGGTGGGCGGGTACCGAGGAGGCGGCGGCTGCTGGGCGGCGACGGGCGCGGACGCTGCCATCAGCGCGGCAACCAGCGCGTACCGGGCATAGGCGGGAGCCATGGGAACCTCACGATAGGAGGAACCGCGGGTGGACGAGAGCCAGAACCTCTCTCAGAGCGTACCGGCGAGTCCGGCAGCCGTCAACCAACGAGGGTTTCACCCTTGATGACTCACGGGGGTCGAGCCAGATCTTCTCGCTCTCGTGCCTTGCGGGGTTTGCCCGCGAGCAGTAGCGTGACCGGGTGGTCCTCAGCTCACCCGCGTATGGGAGATCGTGGTATGCACAGCTCTCTTTCAGGTACGGCCGCGGCAACCGCGCTGGCCGCCGCGCTGGCTCTCGCCTGCTCCGACGCTCCGTCACCCACCTCAGAATCCCCCGCGTCCTCGGAGGCGGCGCGCGCCGGCGGGGCGCCGAAGATAACGTCGCAGCGCAGCGGCACCGTCAACCGCCTTCAAGCGGTCAGCCCCGTCAGCCCCCACGTGGTCTGGGCCAGCGGCGTGGGAGGCACCTACACCGTGACCACCGATGGCGGGAGAACCTGGCGGGCCGGCGTGGTCCCGGGGGCGGAGTTGCTGCAGTTCCGCGACGTGGAGGGCGTGAGCGCCAAGGTGGCGTATCTCCTCTCGGCCGGGGTCGGCGAGGAGTCGCGCATCTACAAGACGACCGACGGCGGCGACACCTGGCAGCTGCAGTTCAAGAACCGCGACCCGAGCGGATTCTACGACTGCTTCGCCTTCTGGAGCGAGGACCGCGGAGTGGTCATGAGCGACGCGGTAGACGGCCGTTTCCCGGTGCGCCGGACCGAGAATGGCCGCTTCTGGAAAGACATCGGCGACCGGCTGCCGCCGGCCCAGGCCGGTGAGGCGGCGTTTGCCGCCAGCGGCACCTGCGTGGCCACTCAGGGTGAGCAGCGGGCCTGGATCGCCACCGGCGCCGCGCCGGAAGCTCGAATCCTCGCCACCACCGACGGCGGGGACAGTTGGCGGTCATACGGCACGCCCATCGTGCAGGGCACCCCGGCCTCGGGCATCTTCACCGTGGCCTTCCGCGACGAGTCGCACGGCATACTCGCCGGCGGAGACCTGGAGGCGCCCGACCGGCGTTCCAAGAACGTCGCCGTCTCCAGCGATGGCGGGAAGACCTGGACCCTCGCCGCTCGTACGCCTTTCCCGGGCGCGGCCTACGGGCTGAGTTACGTCCCCAGCCGCAATCCCGGCCCGCTGAACAAGACCGTGGTGATCACCGGGCCGGGGGGCGCGGCGTGGTCGCCTGATGAGGGAGAGACCTGGCACAGGATTCGTGAAGTCCGGGACTTCTGGGCGGTGGGGTTTGCCAACCGGCACCATGGCTGGCTGGTGGGGACCGAGGGGAGAATATTGAAGGTGAACTTTCCTCGGCCGGATGGCACGGCGGACGTTAGCGGGTTCTGAGCGGGACGACGCGTGCGGCGGTGGAATGGGGATAACCACCGCCGCGAGCTTACTTACTCCAGCTCCAAGGCTACTCGGAGCGCCCGGTTGAGTTCCCTTACCTTTGCGCCCGGAAGGGATGAGACGAAGTTGGAGAGCTTGCTCTACCATAGGGTATAGCAACTTTTCGCGCAGCTACGTACAGCCTGATATAGACGGCGATGCCTAGCAGCACCGGGATGTGGGGCCGATGCTACTCGGTTTTGAGGGCGACCATCGGGTCCACCCGGGTCGCGCGACGTGCCGGGGCATAGCTGGCGATCAACGCGGCGGCGGTCAGCGGTACGACCACCGCGGCGAAAGTCGCCGGATCGTGGGCGCTTATGCCGTAGAGCAGACTGGCCAGCACCTGGCTGAGCGCCAGCGCACCGAGCAGCCCCAGGGCCAGTCCGGCGAGCGCGAGCTTCGCGCCTTGTATCACGACGAGCCGCCGCACCTGAGCGGCGGTCGAGCCGAGCGCCATGCGGATGCCGATCTCGCGGGTACGCTGGGCGACGGCGTAGCTGAGCACGCCGTGCACACCGGCCAGAGCGAGCACCAGGGCGACGGCGGCGAAGAGCCCCAGCAGGAGCATGGCGAAGCGCTGCTGCCCTACCGAATTCTCCAGAGTCTCCGCCAGCGGCTCGACGCCGAAGACCGGCAGGCCCGGGTCAATATCCCGGACGGCCGCGCCGACGGCGCGGGAGAGCGCGCCGGGAGCGCCCCGGACTCGCAACAGCAGGCTGTAACTGCCGTCGGCCGATGGGGCCTGCGCGAGCGGCAGATATACGGCGAACGGGGCGACCTTCGCCACCCCGTGGGAGCGCTCGTTCCGCACCACGCCGACGATGGTGCGGGCAGCGCCCCACAGTTCTATCCGCTGGCCCAGCGGATCCTGATCGGCGAAGAACCGCGCGCGGGCCGCCTCGTTGATCAGGAGCACCGGGGCCGCAGCCGCGCCATCCGATGCCTGGAGCTGGCGGCCGGCGACGAGCGGTGTCCGCAGCGTCCCCAGATACGACGGCCCCGCGCGCCGCACCGAGATCTCGGGTAAGTCCTCGGACTCGGCCTCCCGGCCGACGATCACGAAGGAGCTGGTAAAGCCGGCGTCGAGCGGATGGTTGCCCGCGATCGCCGCGGACTCGACGCCCGGCAGGGCCGAAGCGCGCTGCAGGAGAGCCTCGTTGAACCGCTGCACCTCCTGCCAGTTGGGGTAGCGATCGAAGTCGCGCGGGTACCGGCTCTCGGGCAGCTGATACTCCGCCTTGAGCACGCCCCCAGCGTCGAAGCCGGGGTCGACTCGCTGAAGCGCCGTAAAACTCCGGATCAGAAGTCCCGCCCCCACCATGAGCATCACCGCGAGCGCGAGCTCGCTCACCACCAGAGCAGAGCGCAACCGCCCGTCCCGGACCCCCGAGCTGCTCCGAGCACCCTCGCCCTTGAGCGACGACTGCAGATCCACGCGGCGCGCCTGCAGCATCGGCACCAGGCCGAACACGGTCCCGACTACGACCGAGACCAGCACGGTCCAGGCCAGTACCCGGCCATCGATGCTCACGGCGTCAAGCCGGGGCACACCGGCGGGCGCGAGGGCGAGCAATGCCTCGAGACCGCCGAAGGCCAGAGCCACTCCCAGCACCACCGCAGCGAGGGTGAGCACGATGCTCTCGGCCAGGAACTGCCGCGCGAGGCGGCGAGGTGCGGCGCCCAGCGCCGTCCGGATCGCCACTTCACGCACCCGCGAGGTGCCGCGCGCCAGCAGCAGGTTGGCGACGTTGGTGCAGGCAACCAGTAGCACCAGGGCCACGGCACCGAGCAGCACGAGGAGAGTGGGGCGCACGTGGCCGAAGACCACCTCCGAGAAAGCCTCAACGTGCACGCCGCGGGCCTCGTTCTCCGGGTAGGACTCCTCCAGCTCCGCCGCAATGGCGCCGAACTCCTGCTGCAGCGAGGCGAGCGTCGCTGCAGGCGCAAGTTGCCCGAGCACGAAGATCGGATGGGTCGAGCGCGGCGTCGCCACCGGGTCGGGCTGCAACGGCACCCAGATATCTATTCGGGGGCGCCCGCCGCGGTCCACGAAGGAGCGACCGTAGTCAGCTGCCCCGAGTACCTGGAGGGTGCCGAAGGCCGCGGTATTGGGGAGTATCCCGACGATAACGTGGGGAGTGTCGTCCAGCCGGAGGGTGGCGCCGATTGCGGCCGGGTCGCGGGTGAACTGCTCGGTCCAGAGATTCTCGCCGATCAGGACCACCTTGGGGCCCCCGGCGCGGTCTTCCTCGGGGGTGAAGGTGCGGCCTGCCAGCGGCTCCACCCCCAGGGTCGGCAGAAACTCGTGGCTCACCGCCAGTGCCGCAAGGCGGGTCGGGTCGCCCTGCTCCGGAGTCAGGCTCATCTCCCCGCCGGCAAAGGCAGCGAGTCGTTTGGCGCGGGTGCTACGGCGTTGGAAATCGAGGAAGTCGGGGATAGAGGCGGGCTCGCGGGCGGTGCCGCTCATGCGGTCCGTTTCCCAGATCATCACCAAGTCGTCCATCGTCTCCAGCGGCGTTGGACGGAGCAAGACGCCGTCCACCACGCTGAAGATCGCGGTGTTGGCGCCAATGCCGAGCCCGAGTATGAAGACAGTGATGGCAGCGAAGCCTGGTCGCCTCGCGAGGGAGCGGACGGCGTAGCGGAGGTCTTGCCCCAGAATGCTCATGGCTTTCTCCTGCTCGGTCGGTTTGGATGACCGCACAGCGGCGGGCTATGCTGGGCAGGTGGTCCGCGGAAAGAGCTTGCTAGGGACTTGAGGGCATCGAAGCCCACGGCCGCACTATGGGGCAAGGCTAGAACCAGGCCACCCCACCACAATTCGACAAGCTTGTGTGTCGCCTGGAGTTGCCACTGCTGGGCTGAATCTTCCGGGAGCGGTGCCGTGCGGAAGTGGGAATCGGCTATCCCATAAGCGGACGCACGAGCTGATCACGGTTGATGTAGTGGCCCCGAATCGTGGTGACCGGGGCCAATAAAAAATAACATCTAAGTTGTTGCGGTATATTGAGTGAGGGCGGTGGGACTCGAACCCACGACCTAGGGATTAAAAGTCCCTTGCTCTACCAGCTGAGCTACGCCCCCAAGTCACGCCGAAGCATAGCCACGAGCCCAGCCAGGCGGCAGGCATGGGCTCCACGCCTTCCTCACCCTTCTCCCAGATCCAACCCCCTCTGGCAACCTTTGCAGAACACGTGACGCGGTAGCCAAAGCTCTACGCTACTGCTCTACCGAGCAGAAAGCGCCACGTACAAGTACCGGAGCCGAATCATGGACCAGCTTGCGCGCGAGCAGCGGGTGCGACCCTATCACATCTTCATGCTCGCTCTTAGTCTCTACGCTATCACCGCCCTGTCCGTGGAAGTCCTGGTTCCTCTGGAATCAGAAACCCGGCGCCTGCTGCAAGCTGCTGATACAGGCGTTTGCCTGCTCTTCTTCTTCGACTTCGTCTATCAGTTCATCCGAGCCCCGAGCAAGTGGCGCTATTTCTCGCGCTGGGGGTGGATTGATCTGCTCTCTAGTATTCCGATGATTGACGCACTGCGCATCGGACGGCTCGCGCGAGTGATGCGAATCATGCGAGTGCTCCGCGGTGTTCGCTCGACCAAGCTCCTGGTGACATTCATTCTAGAGCGGCGTGCCGAGAGCGCCGTTCTCGCATCGCACTCGCAGCCGTATTGCTGGTCCTGTTCGCCAGCATTGCAATG
>JACCQZ010000048.1 GCA_013813875.1 Gemmatimonadales bacterium
CATACCTGCCTCCATGTGCGGTTTGGTGAAGAACGAGAAGATTTGGCGAAACATACGCAGCTCGACGAAGGCAGAAGTAAGCCGGCACCGGAGCGACGTGGGAAGGTCTGGGACCACGCAGTCCCGCAACTGAGGCGGGTAGCTCAAAGAAGGCGCGCTAAGTCGTGCGCAGCCCCTAGTATGGACCTCGCCCGAATCGGTGTCAAGGAGGCAGATTACGCCGGATACAGGGCCTCGAGGCCTTGAGGGAAGGCGCGTTTCGGATTATCTTCGGGCGCTGAGAGATGCATTGCAAATCATTAGCCCTCCCCAGGTTAACAGATGAAGTCGAGATCTTCGGGTGCCGCTGACCGGTGTTTGCGTTCCTGCCAGGCGAGTCCCGCCGGGCAGCGTCCGCCAACAGAGAAGAAAGTGTCCCGCGCCGGGACGTGATCGGGGACATTCCGCTGCGCTCTGCCCGGCCCCCCAATGAGTTAGGTAGTGGCATGGGAGTGGCACCTGGGTGCGCCGCCGTTCAACCCCTACCAACTCGAGGCTGATATGAAGACCAGCGCCGTCGCCGGCTCGTTGCTCTTGAGTATGGTGCTCGCTGCTCCTCTAAGTGCCCAGCGTGTGGGTGCGGACGTCTCGGTGCAGAGTGGCCCGGTGGCCGGCCGCGTAGTCATCGGCGATCAGCATTCGTCCTACCGCCGGACTTCTGCACGGCGCGTGGTCGTCGAGAGGCACCGTCCCCGGCTCATCGTGGTAGAGCGGTCTCACCGCCAGCACCACGCCCGCTACTGGAGGCGGCACGGGTACCGCTCCGTTTCACTCTATTACGTAGAGGGTCGTTACTACGAACGGTACCACGGATATCATTCCGGCCTCAGAGAGGTAGTCGTCTACCAGCGCGACGGCCGCTACTACCGCGCCTGCGACGACGATCACCGTCACGATTCCCGGGACGATCGAGGTCGCCATCACCACGATTTGGATGACTGACCGGGAGACGGGAAGGGCGATGTGCGTGTCGCCCTTCCCGGTCAATTGACTACCTGTGCTCTGAATCACAGCGACCCGGCCCTGGAACGCGGTACGTACGCTCGGTAGTGCCATCCCATCTCATCTCCTCGCCGGACACTTGTATGCGCCTGACCTCCCCATCGTTGAGGCTGCTCACCTGGCTCCTGGCGGGTGTCGCGTCGGTTACCATCGCGTCTGCAGCCGAGGCTCAGTATTTCGGACGCAACAAGGTCCAGTACGAGGATTTCAATTTCCGAGTGCTCAAGACCGAGCACTTCGACGTGTATTTCTATCCCAGCGAACGGGAGGCGGCGGAGGTGGCGTCCCGGATGGCTGAGCGGTGGTACACCCGGCTCAGTCGGGCGTTGCGCCACCAGCTGACAGGCCGGCAGCCGCTCATTCTCTACGCCACCGGGCCGCAGTTCCAGCAGACCAACGTCGTCGGCGGAATCGGAGAGGGAACCGGCGGTGTCACCGAGGCGCTGCGTCGCCGAATCGTCATGCCCATCGGCGGCACGCTGGATGACCTCGACCACGTGCTCGGCCACGAGCTGGTTCACGCCTTTCAGTACGACATCACCGGCAGTGGAAGTACCGGCGCCCGCGGCGGGATTCCGGGCGCTTCCGCGCTGCCGCTCTGGTTCATCGAGGGCATGGCGGAGTATCTCTCCCTTGGCCCGGTGGCGCCGCACACCGCGATGTGGGTGCGCGGCGCGATGGCGGATTCGCTGCCGACTTTCCGCCAGCTGGAGGATCCGCGGTTCTTTCCCTACCGGTACGGCCATGCGTTGCTGGCCTATGTGGGCGGACTGTGGGGAGATCAGGCGATGGGGGCCATCCTCCGGGCGGCCGGCCGGTCCCGCAACGTCGCCACCGCCATCCAGAGCGTCCTCAAGCTCTCCCCCGACGAGCTGGTCAGGCGCTGGCACGCGGCGAGCTACGCCGCCTACCGGCCGCTGGAGTCGCGCACCCGCCCGGCGGACAGCGGAGGAACCCGGATCATCGGCGTAGACGAGGGCGAGGAGGGGCGCTACAACGTGGCCCCCTCGCTCAGCCCCGACGGCAGCCGGATGATGTTCCTCTCCGATCGCGAGCTCTTCTCGATTGATCTTTTCCTGGCCGATGCGCGCACCGGAGAGGTGCAGCGCCAGATCACCCAGACGGCGCTCGACCCCCACCTCCAGAGTTTGCAGTTCATCCAATCCGCTGGAAGCTGGGACGGCGGCGGCCGGCGATTCGTTTTCGCCGGCATCGCCCGCGGGCGGCCGGTCCTCGATCTGTACGACGTCGATCGTGGTCGGGTCGAGCGCGAGATCCGCTTTCCCAAGCTGGGCGAGATATTCAACCCGAGCTGGTCGCGTGACGGACGCTACATCGCCTTCTCCGGGGTGTCCGGCGGGTTGACCGATCTCTTCGTGTTCGACCTCGAGACCGACAGTCTGCGGCGGCTGACCCACGACAAATTTGCCGATCTGCAGCCGGTCTGGTCTCCCGACGGAACCACTATCGCCTTCGCCACCGACCGTTTCACCACCGATCTCGACGCCCTTCGCATCGGTCCCTACGCCCTGGCGCTGGTGGATCCGGCCACGGGTCAGATTCGCCAGATCCCGGGCTTTCAGAACGTGAAGCACCTGAACCCGCAGTGGTCGCCCGACGGTGCCAGTCTCTACTTTCTCTCCGACCCGCTGGGTGTCACCAATGTGTACCGGGTTCGTCTGGCCGATAGCAGCCTCACCCAGTTGACCGATCTTTTTACCGGGGCCAGCGGCATCACCGAGACCAGCCCGGCGCTGTCGGTGGCGCATGGCACCGGCCGTCTGGTCTACAGCCTCTTCCAGTCGGACGGCTACGAGGTGTTCGCGATTGATTCCGCGGAGGTGTTGGCCGGTCTCCCGGTTACGCGGTCGGCCCCGGGACGGCCGGGGGTGCTGCCACCGCCCGAGCGAGACAATGCGCTCCTGGTGGAGATTCTGGACGACCCTCTGGCTGGCCTCCCGGCTGTTGACGAGTTCGCGGTGCAGCCCTACAGCGGGGGCCTGGGACTGACGTATGTGGGACAGCCGTCGCTGCTCGCGGGCTCCAACCAGTTCGGCACCTACGTTGGAGGAGGAGCGGCGCTCTATTTCAGCGACATTCTGGGCAACCACAATCTCGTCACCGCTCTTCAGGTGAACGGCGGCCTCAAAGACATTACCGCCCTGGTCGGCTATCAGAACCTCGGCAACCGGCTCAACTGGGGGGCGACGGTTCAGCAGGTGCCCTATCTCACCGGCGGCTACGCCGCGGGCACCGCCACGGTGGATGGCGAGCCGGCATTCGTCGAGCAGCAGCTGCTCGAGCGCCAGACCAACCGGGACATTCAGGCAACGGTCTCGTATCCCTTCAGCCAGGTGCAGCGGGTCGAGTTGTCCGGCGGCTACAGCAACATCTCCTTCGACCGGGAGCTTCGCACCCGCGCCTACTCGATTCGCACCGGCAACGAAGTGCTGGATGATACCGAGGACCTTCCTACCGGTAGCTCACTCAATCTGGGCGTGGGCAGCGCCGCGCTGGTGTACGACAACTCCTTCTTGGGGGCCACTGGCCCAATCGCGGGCCAGCGCTATCGTCTGGAGGTGAGTCCCACCTTCGGCTCGCTCGACTTCGTGGGAGTGCTGGGCGATTTCCGCCGCTACTTCATGCCGGTGCGTCCCTTTACCCTCGCCGGGCGGGTGCTGCACTTCGGGAGATACGGTGCCGGCGGCGAGGACGAACGGCTGCAGCCGCTCTTTCTGGGGTTCTCGGGCCTGGTGCGCGGCTACCGCTACGGATCGTTCGACGCCTCGGAGTGCGTGCCGTCCGCGGGAGATCCTTCGGGGTGTCCGGCGTTCGACCAGCTGCTGGGATCGCGTATGCTGGTGGGAAATCTGGAGCTTCGTTTTCCCCTGCTCGGCGTTCTGGGCCTGGGCTCGGGGTACTATGGCGCCTTCCCGCTCGACTTCACCATCTTCGGCGATGGTGGCGTGGCCTGGGATTCCGATAACGACCCTTCCTTTGCCGGCGGCGAGCGGGAGCCGGTCTTCAGCGCGGGCGCGGGGCTCCGGCTCAATCTCTTCGGCTTCGCGGTGGCGGAGCTGAACCTGGTGAGACCGTTCGACCGGCCGGGGAAGGGGTGGATCTGGGAGTTCAATCTGCAGCCGGGGTTTTGAGGATAGCCAACTCAGCCCAACTATCTTCCCCCGATGCACCCCGCCCGCGATCACCACCTTCCCCCCGATCCCGACGCCTTTCGCTATGCCCGCCCGTTCAAGGGGCGGGTCATCGTCATCGCCCCGACCCGCGCGGCCTGCGAGACGATCGAGCTTGCGCTGGCTCTGCACCTCGACACCCTGCTGGAGCGGGAGCACGGAGAGGAGATCCGCCGGCTGGCGAAGTCAGGGGAGGGATTTGGGATCGTGGCGGGGACCGGCACCGGAAAGACGCTGGCCATTCGCCCCATCGCCGAAGCGATCCTGCGCGAGCCACTCGCCGTAGGGGTAGTGAATCGCGAGCGTGAGGCGACTCCCGAGACGCCGGGCTGGAACGTGGTGATCGTGACCACCGGAATCGCCCGCCGCTGGTTTCAGGACGACCTCATCGCCGGCCGCGACACCATCATCGTGGACGAGATCCACCAGACCTCCGCCGAGCTGGAGCTCTGTCTGGCGCTGGGCAAGCGAGCCCGCTGCCGCTTCATCTGGCTCAGCGCGACAGTGGATCCGGCGTTCTACGCCGAGTATCTGGGCAGCGCCGAGGTGCTGGCCACGCACGCCTTCGATCCGGTACTCAAGGCCAAGGTCCAGCTGCTGCGACAGACGCCGGGCGAGTTTCTCAACGAGCGCTACATCCGCCACATCATCAAGGAAAAGCGCGGAGTGGCGGTGTTCGTGCCCACTCGGGCGGAGGTGGAGCGGCTGGCGCAGGAGCTGGGCGAGCAGTGGAAGCGGCTTACCACCGCGTTCTATCACGGCGGCGAGCCGATCAGGGTCATCCGCCCCTTTCTCGAGGGTGAGGTGGAGCGGCCCTTCCTGCTGGCGATGACGGCCGCGGGGCAGTCGGCGCTCAACGTGCGCGGCCTCGACACCGTGGTGATTTACGACGCGCGCTACGGCAACGTGGTCGAGCGCGGCCGCAATGTGCTTCACCGACTCTACCTCGGCGCCAACGAGATCCTCCAGATGGCGGGACGGGTGCACGGCCGGGTGCCCAACGGCGAGGTCACCATCCTGAGCGACCGGGACCTGGTGTTCGAGCAGCTCCGCCCGACGCCCCCCGAGTTTCAGTTGGCCGGCGATGCCGAGCGGGTGGCGATCACCTGCGCCGCCCTCGGCGTTGAT
>JACCQZ010000049.1 GCA_013813875.1 Gemmatimonadales bacterium
CACCTTAGCGCGTCACCGCGACCTATCCTCCCTGTCGCAGGGAGCCGTGGGAGACGAGTGAACGCAGTCAGGAGGCAGTGATGGCCACGAAAGCAATGCAGCCGAAGGCGGACGAAGCGAATCGGGAGCTGCTCGACGGGTTGAACGAGGATCTGCGCGGCGAGTTTCAGGCGGTGATCATGTATCGCCTGTATGCCAGCATGGTGCAGGGACCCTACCGGCAGGAGCTCAGGACATTCTTTGCCAACGAGATTCCGGAAGAGTTGATGCACGCCCAGATTCTGGCCGACAAGATCTCGGCGATGGGAGGGACCCCGGCGGCGGAGGCGGCACCGGTACGGGTGGTTCCCGAGGCCAAGGCAATGTTGGAGACCGCGCTCCAAGCCGAGATCGAGACAATAGAGCGCTACGTCCGCCGCCGGAGTCAGGCCGAGGCGGCCGGCGAGCACGGATTGGCGGCGCAGTTCGACGACATCATCTCCGACGAAACCAATCATCGGGACGAGCTTCGCCAGATGCTCGCCCGCTGGCCCTATTAGAAGCTGACAGCGGTGGGTCAGCGACTGCCGACCCGCCGCTCCGGTCCGCGGTAGGAGGCGTCGGGGCCGCGGCGCCGCTCTATGGCGGCGTCGCCCGGCACGTTCTCCGGCTCGGCCGGACGGTGCTCCTTGGCCAACACCGGAGATGACGCCTGGTGTCCGCCGGAAGCGCCGGAATCCGACGCACCACCCATCGCCGACTCGGGCGGGGGGCCGCCGGGTTGTTGGCCGCGATCATCGCGGTCGGAACGCTGATCCATCATGGGCTCCTCCATCAAGGCACCACAACCTAGAGGGCCCGAAGTCACCCCGGTGTAACGCGGCTCACAGTCCTGTCCGGATTACGACCGCGGAGGAGGAGACGTGGCGGCGGTCGTATCCTATCGCAAGGCGTACGACGGGCATTTCGAGCGCCTCAATCGCGAGTGGATCGAAGCCCATTTCGTGGTGGAGGACGCCGACCGCGAGGTGTTTCGGGATCCCGAGGGGGCGATCATCGCCCGCGGCGGGCAGATCTTCTTCGTCGAGGAGAACGGTAAGGTCCAGGGCACCTGCGCGGTGGTTCGGCACGACCTCGAGGTGTATGAGATCGCCAAAATGGGGGTAGCCGAGGCGGCGCGCGGAAAAGGCTTCGGGGACCTGCTGATGGAGGCGGCTCTCGGGTTTGCGCGGGAGGTGGGGGCGCGCCGGGTATTCATCGTGTCCAACACCCGGCTGGCGCCGGCGATACGGCTCTACCAGAAGCACGGGTTTACCCGAGTTCCACTGGGAGGGGAGCACCGGTACGCCCGGGCCGACATCCAGCTCGAATTGACCCTCTGACGCGCTCTGGCGAATCGGTTAGAGCCGCTCTCCCGCCGCGGTCTGGGCCACTGGGTGCTCCCCGGTGTTGCTCTCCACCGAATCAATCCGGATCACGATGGCGGTGATGTTGTCCAGCCCACCCCGCCGGTTGGCCTCCGCGATCATCCGGTCCACCCAGTTCTGGGGTCCACCCTCCGAGCTCAGGATCCGGGTGAGCTGCTCGTCCTCCAGCATGCCCGTGAGCCCGTCCGAGGCGAGCAGGATGATGTCTCCCTGCTCGAGGTTGCCGAAGTAGAGGTCGGGCACCAGATCGGCCCCGGCGCCGACGCACCGGGTGATGACGTTGCTGTAGGGGTGCACCCGGGCCTGGTCCGGTGTCAGCAGGCCGGCGTCCACCTGCTCCTGCACGTAGGAGTGGTCCTTGGTGAGCTGGTGGAACTCGCCGCCCCGGAGCAGGTACGCCCGGCTGTCCCCGACCTGTCCGATGAGGTAGCGGCGAGGAAGCAGCACCAGAACCGTGGCGGTGGTCCCCATCCCCCGCTTGTCGTGCTCCGACAGGGTTCGCTCGAAGATGGCGTCATTGGCGGTGCGGATGGCCTCGCGCACCCGCTCGCTCACCTCCTCGTCGCCCATCCCGCGCACGGTGCCGATGGCAGTGGAGGTGATCCTCACCGCCATCTCGCTCGCCACCTCGCCCGCCGCGTGCCCGCCCATTCCGTCGGCCACGATGAAGATGCCGCGTTCGGCGAGCATGAGGTAGTTGTCTTCGTTGCCCGAGCGGACGATTCCGATGTCGGTACGGGCGGCACAGGAGAAGTGCACGAGGCTCCGTTAGCTCCGGCTCATGAGAAAGTACACTACGACCGCGACCAGGATCACCAGCAAGGCGATCAGCCAGGCAGGGGGGCCGCTGGGACGGGGGGTTGCGGCGTGGATCGGAGTGCGGCGAGCCGCCCGAGACTCGGCCGGAGGCTCCGGCGCCACCCCGTCGTCCAGCGGCTCGAACAGCACCGCCACATCACCGAAGCGGAGGGTGGAGCCAGGGCTGAGCGGAGACTCGACAGTGACCGGCTCCCCGTCCACGAAGGTGCCGTTGGCGGAGTTGAGATCGGTGAGTACCCAGACGGTTTCCCGGCGCTGAAGCTTGGCGTGTTTGGGACTGACGCTCGGCTCAGCGATCACGATGTCGTTATGCTCGGCGCTGCCGATGCTCACCGCCGCTACGCGGACCGGCAGCCGCTCTCCTTTGAGCGTACCGCTCCGCACCAGCAGCGAGGCGAGCGGCGCAAGCGCCGGCAGGCCGTGCA
>JACCQZ010000092.1 GCA_013813875.1 Gemmatimonadales bacterium
CCGCCGGAGTGCCCGCGATCACGCTCTACGCTCTCCGGCACACGGCGGCGACGTTGATGCTGGAAGCGGGGATTGCGATGAAGGTGGTGCAAGAGCGGCTCGGCCACTCGACCATGATGCTCACCGCAGACACCTACTCTCACGTCTCGGCGAGCCTGCAAGCGCGGGCCGTCGAGGACTTGACCCGGTACATGGAGGCAGCGGAATAGGCGCGGTGATCGCGGAACCGCGCCACCTCAAGTACAAATCATGTACAACGGCGCGAGCGCGGAAGCTAAGTCGTTACGACGCAAGGCAAGTAGGTGTCCGGCGTATCTCTCTTAATCACTAGGTTGTAGGTTCGATTCCTACGCGGCGCACTGCAGCAGAACTGCACCAACAGACAACGGCATACACCTCGATCTTGGGCTCCTGTTCGGAGCCCTTTTTCATGCACCGGGAGGGGCTCGCGCGAGGAGCAGAGCGGCTTCCTCTGCCTCGTCTCCGGGGAGGCGGCTCTCAGCCGCACTGTCAGCCCAGCTTTCAGGATCTTGATAGAATCTTGCTGGCGCCACACCGTAGGTTTTTCAGGGGACCTTCGCTGGAGATGGTGATGGCAATGCCCGAACATGAGAGGGAGCGAGGAATCATCCGCGCTGTGCGCGTCAGCGAGTATGTCTGGGCCGTCGGCATCATCGCCTTGGCTGCGGCTCTGGGGTTGTTGTTGCGCTCGCATCTGCAAACCATTGACGTAGCGATGATTTTCCTGCTCGCTGTCGTCGTGGTAGGCTACCAGTACCGCCGAGGCCCCGCTCTGGTCGCAGCGCTGCTCAGCATCGGGGCCTTCGACTTCGCGTTCGTACCGCCCTACTACACCTTCGATGTTCACGACCAGGCGTACTACCTGACGTTCGCGGTGATGCTCGTAGTGGCGCTCAGTATGGGCCAGCTCACCGCCCGTATTCGTGAGCAGGCGCAGGACGCCGGTGAACGCGAGTGCCGTGCGAGGGCACTGTACGCCTTGAGCAGAGACCTGTCAGCGGGAGGAGATCTCCAGGACCAGTTTGGCATGGTGGCAAGGCACATCTCGGAGGCGGGACGCGGAGACGCCCAGGTGTTCCTTGATGGCTCCGCTCATGAGCTGCGGCCCGGCGATCGGCCCGGTGAAGGAGTTTTCGAGAGCGTGGACGTTCGGGTGGCGGCAACGTGGGCACGTGAAAACGGCGAGACTGCCGGCTGGGGCACGAGTCACTGCGCCGCAGCGGAAGCGATGGTGGTCCCCTTGAAGAGCCCCAGCAGGATCGTCGGCGTCGTTACCGTCCAGCCTCGGTCGTTTGACGAGGTGCTGTCCGAAGCCGAGCGGAAGACCGTCGAGGTGCTCGCCCACGAAGCAGCAGCGGCCTTCGAGCGAACGATCCTTTTCCAGGCCCATGAACAGGCACGGGTGGAGGTCGAGTCCGAACGCCTCCGCACCGCGCTCTTGAGCTCCCTGTCACACGACCTCCGCACTCCACTTGCCGGCATCGAGGGTGCGGCCAGCAGCCTGCTTCAAGACTCCAGCGGTCTGCCGCCCGAGGCGCAGCGTGAAATGGCGGAGACGATTCTCGAAGAATCCCGTCGGATGACGCGTCTGGTCACCAACCTTCTGGACATGGTTCGGGTAGAGGCTGGTGCGGTAGTGGTGCAAAGGGAGTGGCAGCCCCTCGAAGAGGCCCTCGGTGTCGCGCTTCTGCGAGTAGAGGAGCGACTGGTCGGGCATGCGGTGGAGACGTGCCTGCCGCCCGATCTTCCGCTGGTGCCGATTGACGAGCTTCTGGTCGAGCAGGTCTTCATCAACCTGCTGGAGAATGCGGCCCGGCACACCCCCCCAGGCACCTCGATTACGGTATCGGCATGGACGGAGCGAGAGGCGGTTATCGTCGAGGTCAGGGACAGTGGACCAGGTATACCTCTTGGTGAAGAGGAGACGGTGTTCCGAAGGTTTCATCGAACGGTGGGGGCCGATCGTACCGGTCCTCCCGGTGGATCCGGGCTTGGATTGACGATCTGCCGGGGGCTCATTACCGCACATGGAGGCCGACTGTGGGTAGAGCAGGGCACCGGAGGAGCATGCTTTCGGTTCACCCTCCCTCTCCAAGGTCCACCCATTCGCATCCTGCCCGCCGAAGCAGTGGAAGGCTGATTGATGGCCGCTTCGGTCCCATTGGTACTCCTGATCGAAGATGAGCCGCAGATGCGCCGCTTCCTGAGGGCCACGCTTCGGGCACACGGTTACCAGGTAGTCGAGGCTGGGTCGGCCCGCGAGGGGCTGGCGCAGGTAGCTGGCCGCAACCCTGAGGTGATCTTGCTCGATCTGGGTCTCCCCGACCGGGATGGTCTCGAGGTAACCCGGGAGATTCGCCGGTTCGCCACCATCCCGATCATTGTGATCTCCGCCCGGGGCCAGGAGCACGACAAGGTGACCGCTCTGGACCTGGGGGCCGACGACTACCTCACCAAGCCATTCGGTGCATCCGAGCTCCTGGCGCGAATTCGCGTGGCTCTCAGGCACTCCGCGTCGCCGCCCGGGACCCCACCCCAGCCGGTCTTTCAGGTGGGTGAGCTACGGGTTGATCTGGAGCGTCGCCAGGTCTTCCGAGGCACAGAGGAGGCGCACCTCACCCCGACTGAATACAAGCTGCTCGCAGCGCTGATCAGACATGCGGGAAGGGTCATCACGCACCGGCAACTCCTCCAGGAGGTCTGGGGGCCCAACTACGTAGGCCAGAGCCACTATCTGCGAGTATACATGGCCCAGCTCCGGCACAAGCTCGAAAGTGATCCGGCCAGGCCGCGCCTGCTGACGACGGAACCCGGTGTTGGCTATCGCTTGCGGGACGTCTGAGCGGCGGCGCCGGATGCTTCACTCATCATCATCATCGTCATCCCGGCGGTCCTCCAACGTCTCGGCCGCCATGTCCCTGATGGCATTCTCCTTGTCCCTCGCGGCGACTGAGAGCACCGCGTCACCCCGCCGGTCATCCGTCTCCGAGAGTGCCTTGACGATGGCGTACCGGAGGCGGGGCTCGGCGCC
>JACCQZ010000103.1 GCA_013813875.1 Gemmatimonadales bacterium
ATCAAGGACGACCCCACGCGGGGGTTGCCGTGAGCGCGCAAAAGAAACGCTCGCGCCGCGCCCACCGCCGCTGACTCCGGTGCTCAACACCGCCGCCTCGTCTTCGACGACAAGATGGCCGTGGTGAACGCCAGCATCCGCGGAGACATCCGCGGAACCGCGCTGCCGCTCCTCCCGGATCTGGCGCGGAAGCCGGTGTTCCTGCACGACAACTCGGTGCCCACTCTCGACAATCTGCTCGACCCGGGCCGGGGGGCCACCGCGCCGCACCCATTCTATCTGACCGACCCCGGCCAGCGCGCGGCAATGGTGGCGTTCCTCCAGGGCCTCGACACCGGTAACTGACAGCGTTTTACCGACCTCGGCCACAAGGTCCTCGACCAACCAGCTCCACCAAACGGCCCCCGAGAACTCTCCGGGGCCGTTCTGTTGCAGACCAACGCCGCGAGCCTCCTGCCACCGACAAATCGGCATACACCAACGGCAAATTGCCTGTCGTTCAGCCTCGCCCGCTCTCCTATACTGAGAGCCAGAACCGAAATGAAGGACCGCTGTATCGAGCGAAGCGCAATGAATCACTTTCCGGGGGCCCTATGGTGAACCAGGCATTGGCCATCTTCTTGCTCACGTCCACAGCAACGCCCCTCATCGCGCAGCAGGGCGATTCCGAGGGCGCCAGCTCAGAAGCGACCGCGCTGGCGGCAACAGCGGCAAAGGAATCCGGTCGCCCTGCGTATACGCCCGCAACGGGGGTGAAGTTCAAGGCGAGCGACAATGTTTTTCTGAAAAGCGCGCTGGCTGTCGACTTCACCTATCGCAAAGCAACGGTCACCCTGCCCCTCTATCGCGGGCAGTCGCCGCGCAAAGAGGACGTTTACTATATCATCACCGATGCCTCCGACTTCGAAGTCGCGAGCCGGATGGGCATCAACTATTCGCCCAAAATGGCGAAAGCAGCTGGCACGCCGGGCGCGCAGGCCGTGAAGCTCAGCAACGGCGTCATGAGCTTCAAGGGCGATGTCGATTTCTCACCCGCATACCAAGTGACCCCGGGGGACGCACCAACCTACTTTCCGCCGAAGTCGTTCACTCCTGGCGCCGTGGGCGACGCGGAGTGGTCGTCGATGGCGGTGCTGCCGAGCGGCGTCGTGTTGAATGTGCAGATGGTGCAGAATGCAAGCGGCGCGCATGACCGGCTGAAAGCGATCGATCTCAAGAAGCGCACGGTGACGTTGTCGCTGCTGGACGGTTTTCATGCCGGCAAGCAGTATTACTACCACCTCGTCACCGACGTCTCGGCAGACTTGCCGGCGGTGCTGGAGAAGGGGGTATTCACGCCCCGCCTCGCCAAGGTGCCTGGCTATGGAAAGTCCATGCCGTCCGACAATTCGGCCCTGCTTGGCTTCTCCCCGGTGCTCAACGGAGGTACTGACAGCAGCTCAGGCGGAGACCAGGGCTTCTCAACTTCGCTACACAATGGCGGCATCGATCCCATCAACGTCTTCCCGATTCCTCCGCGCAACGCGGACGCGTCGCAGAACAACAATTACAGTCCATTATGGGACGCCCACGTCAACATGTGGACGCCGGCCGCGGTTAAAGACCGCAAGGTGAAGCGCATCCGTTCGCTCGATGAGCTGAAAGGGCTGATCAAGGCCGGGCTGGTCACCAGCGCGATGATCAATCCACCGGCGCCAGGCAATCCCTATATCGGCGGTCTTCGTCCAACCCAGGCGATCATCAACTGTCCCGTGATTGCGCAGCCCGACCTGTCGCCACGCTGAGCCACGAACGGAAGTAGCTGAACTCTCGCACACAGGGCATGGCGTCTCAACTGATGTTGGACGCCGTGCCCAACGCAACGACCACTGCCACCGTCCGTAGCCCGATCGCCGGCCGTTGCAGGTTAACGCAACGAGCCCCCGACCGCGGGGCACACCCAGAATTAGAAGGCGGATACACCCACAATGGACTTCCCTTACCTCCGAATCGCCGCAGCGCCACGCCCGTGGTATCCATCCAGCGTACTTCCAGCATTGAGCGCCCTCATGGCTCTCAGCCTTGCCGCCTGCTCCAATAGCACCGAAAGCGGGAGCGGTGGCGATCTCACACCGCCTCCGGACGGCATCCCGTTGTCGGGAGAACTGGATCGAAGCAAGCTTACGATGACGAGCGTCATCAGCGCCAATCTGGACCTCAACGTCGCCCGGGTCCCGCTGTTCAGGGGAACCTACAACGGCGCCCGCGTGTGGTTCGTCCGCATGGACGTGTCCGATTCCGCGCTGGCGGTCGAGCTCGGCCTCAACTTCGCTCCCCGCCTTGCCAACGCTCAGAACGGCTGCCCCGCCTGCGTGCAGACCGTGCAATCCAGCGACCCGGTATTGGGACGCGCCGAGGTGGCGTTCGGGGGCACTGTTGACTTCACCCCGGAGCGTGTCCTCGTCCCCAGTGAGACGGGATTTCCGCCGCTCATGGCCCAACCTGGCTCGGTGGCCGGACCCGGCTACAGCGACCTGGTTCGGGTCGGTGCCGATCCGGTGGTCTTCAACGCCCCAATCGTGGCTGTGGGGGATGGGCCGTTCGACGTCACCGAGACGCACACGAATACGCTGGACCGGGTCATGGCGATCGACACCGTCGCCATGACGGTGGACATGCAGTTCATCCGCGCCTTTGCGTTCGGCACGGACATTTTCTACTTCACCTTCAGCTCGTCCGGGGGGCTCTCGTCCACCCTTGAGCGCGGCACTTTCGTGCCGGTACTCGGCACGGTGCCGTTCGCCAACGACGACCAGAACCTGGCCGGCGCGCGCTCCGCGATCTTCACGTTCACCAATGGGATGCGGGGAGAGGTCAGTCCGCCGGGACAGG
>JACCQZ010000122.1 GCA_013813875.1 Gemmatimonadales bacterium
GCTGAGAAGACCGCCACGCCGGTGGTCGCCCGGGCCACGGCGCGGAGAAGCCGGTGGGACTCGCGGGTGAAGCACAACGCTTCCCGCCGCTCGGCGACATAGGTCTTGACCACCCGGATTCCCCCAAGCGCCTCGGCCAGCCGCCCGGTCAGCTCCGCGGTCAACGCGCTGACACCGTGAAAGACGGGGAACAGCCATCCGAACGCTCGGCTGAGTCCCAGGCCGAAGGCGATCACGATCGCCAGGAGCACCGCGGTAAGTGTCGGATTGAGGTAAAAGAGGATTCCGAAGGCGAGCCCCGCCGTGAGCACGCTGCTCAGGAGCTGCACCATCCCGGTGCCTACCAGGTAGTGCACCTGGTCGGGATCGGTCATGATCCGAGAGACCAGCGCCCCGCTGCGCATCGTATCGAGCGCGCCGACCGGCAGGCCGAAGATCCGGGCCTGAAGCTCGCCTCGCAGAGTGGTGATCGCCCGCTGGGCGGTGAGCCCGGAGAGCTGCGACACTCCGAACGCCGTTGCCGCCTCCAGCGCGATGGCGCCGCCGGTGAGAAGCGCGATCGGCGCCAACAGCTCGGTGCGTCCCCTGCCGATCACGTCGTCAATCACGTACTTGGAGCCGGCCGGCAGCGCCAAGGCCGCGAGCCGATTGACCAGCACCAAGCCCAACCCCGCGCCGAGCGGGCCCCGCCACTGCCAGAGCAGGGTACGGGCCTCCAACCAGGCCAGGGAGGCGTTGCTCGCCGTCATCACCGCGCCGGCTCGATGAGCCTGGTCAACAGCAGGCGGTCAACCAGCGCCCGGACATCGGCCACCAGTTGCTCCCGCGCTACGTCGTACTCCTCTTCCAGCCGCTGCACGATCCTCGTGGGAGAATCGCCCTCGCCGATGAGCTCCCAGATCCGCCCACCCACCTCGTTCAGCGTGTAGTACATGCCGCCGTTTACGTCGAGCAGCACGGTGGTGTCACCCTGCTGCGTTCCCACGACGCCCTTGGCCCGGGTGAAGCGGTTTTCAGGAATGCTGGGCTGGATCGGCCCCGCTGCCGCGGATGAAGCCATGAATGCCTTCTTGGAGATGCGTCCCTGCCACGGCGGCCGGCGAGATCGTTCGCGGTGCAGCAAGCAGTTGAGGCACGATAGGAAGGCCGAGCGAGGTGGGCAACGACGAGAATCGGCAACAGCCTGGTGAAATCGGCACCCGGATACCGGCGGCGGCACCGCAGATCCGTTTGTTACAATTTCAACGATGCATCTGTGGCGCTGAGAGCCGAATCAAGGCCGGCGGCGAAGCCGAGCCCACAGCTTTCGGCGGCGGCGCGCCGCCGGAGAATCGGATCGCCCGCCGTGCTGGTGGCGCATCTGTTCCAGAAACTCGATCAGCTGGACCGGCGCGTTCACCAGCCGCTGCTCGAAGCGCAAGCGCTCCTCCGAAGTGAGATCATCGGTCAGATAGCGGTCAATCAGATCGCCGTCCAGCTCTCGAGGGGCCAACCTCCACAACAGCGAGCGCTGGAATACAGCTTCGGCGTCCGACAAGAGATCGACAAATCCGCCATGCTCCCTCAGCTCCCGCGCCGACCGGCCGGTGTACTCCCGCAGCAGCGCGTTCAGGGCCCGTGTGCTCCCGAACTGCATCGCTTCCACCACCACGTCGGGCTCGAGCCCGTAGAGGTCCAGCAGACACGCCGCGCGCACCGCCGCGGCGCAGTCTATGAACACGGAGGGGGCACAGAGGCCGGCGCGCTGGCAGCGGTCCCGAAGGGTGCGCTCCTTGACTCGAACCCATCCCGCCACCGTCGCCGCGGTGAGCCGGGGCGAAGCCTTGAGGGCGCACGCGGTGGCGAACTCCTTCAGGTCGTTCGGCACCAGAGGCTCGAGCCTCGCCAGCAGCAGCAGGCTTGCTTCGGGCTGCGACTGAGAAGCCAGCATGTTGCGGATCACCCTGCTCAGACGATCGTACCCCCGCACGGCGCTGTCGGAAGCGCCGGCGGTGAGCGCAGCCGCGGCATCGCGAAACGCTGCCGGGGTCGGCGCGAACCAGAGCCCGATCCGCAGCCGAGGCGCCCGCTCTTGCAGCCGGGAGATGAGCGGCAGGTTGCTCGCCTGTGCGTGACCCCACAGCTCCAGGACGGCGGCATCAATGCCGCCTGCGGCCGCGACCTCGACCAGAGCATCTCCGGAGTCGCAATACCGAACCGAAACGGTCCCCTCGAGCTCCGCCCTGAGCGCCGACCTGACCTCAATACCCGGGGCCAGGACGCCTACCCTCGGTTTCGCGAGAATTGCTACCACACCGACAGCCACGGTGAGAGAAGCCGGCCGATCCCGCCTGGATCCGGCCGGCCTCTCATTCTTCGATCTGAAGGGGCAGGTGGCAAGTGCGCCGGTTGGCCAAACCCTGACGCGGTTGGCTAGCTGGTCCACCCCATATCCGACGCCTCGCGCAGCGGGTGCCAGCGCCGCCTGGCGCCGTGAGCCCGCAGCAGGCGGTCGAACGAGTCGAGCAGATAGGGGTATCCACCCTCCTCCAGCACCATACCGGAAGGGAGCTTCACATGCCGCTTGATCGAGGCGTTGAGCGCGGCGGCGGAGCCGTACCCGAGCAGCGAGGCCACCTGCTTGGCCGGACGTCCGAGCACGTCCAGCAGAAACATCGCGTGCAGCAGCCGGCACCAGGCGATCACGTAGCGCGGCGGAGGCCAGCCCGCACGATTCAAGCGCCCGCGAAGCGTGCGGCCTTGGATCCCCATTGCAGCTTCGGCCTCGCGGGGGAGGAGCTTGTGGTGGGTGTTGGCGGTGCAGACCGCGAGGAACTCCCGCACCCGGCGCGGCGCATAGGTGGCGAACAGCAGCTCGGTTTCCAGCCCGGCCCGCCGCTCGGGCTGGGTCGTCAGCGCCTTGGCCACGACGGTGCGTAGCGCGGTGACGCCCCGGCCCACCCAGACCACTCTCGAGGGAACCGAGGCGATCCGGAGGATGGCCTCGTGGTCGGGGTCCCACGATCTGTGGTACAGGATGATCCAGAGGAGGGGATGCTGCTCCCGCAGCACCGTGGCCGCCTCGAGCGCGCTCCCACCCCCGGCGTCGTGCGCCGCTGTCAGGATAACGGCAGAGACCTCGCTCTCCTCGACTCGGCTGAGGAGATCGGCCACGCGGGCGAAAACACTTACCGTTCCGGAGTCGCCCAGTGCGCTGTTGATCTCACCGCCGAGTGACTCGTTGACGGCAAACGCCGCGATCGATGCCATGTGAGCATACCGAAGACCAGTGGTGCAGGGTCACCTAATTCCGCGGCGGCGGCCGGAGAAAGTCAACAGCGGATCGGCATCAGGAGTCAGCGATACCCCGCCGCCTGCAACTGAAAAAGCTCCGCGTACAGCCCCGCCTTTGCCACCAGCTCCTCGTGCGTCCCCTGCTCTACCAGCTCACCTCCCCGCAGCACCAGGATTCGCTCGGCCATGCGCACGGTGGAGAACCGGTGGGAGATGAGCACCGCCATCCGACCCTGCGTCAGCTCGCTGAAGCGGAGGAACACCTCGTACTCGGCGCGGGCATCGAGGGCCGCGGTCGGCTCGTCCAGAATGAGCAGTTGCGCATCCCGCATGTACGCCCGCGCGAGGGCGACTTTCTGCCACTCCCCTCCCGAGAGGTCCACTCCGCTCTCGAAGCGCTTCCCCAGCATCTGGCCGAACCGCCCGGGCAGCCGCGCGGCCACGCTGTCGGCCAGGCTGCGCTGGGCGGCGGCCTGGATCAGCGGCTCGTCCTCCAGCCGGGCGATGTTCCCCACCGCGATGTTCTCCCGCAGCAGGAAATCGTAGCGAACGAAGTCCTGAAAGATCACGCCGACGTTCTGCCGGAGACTTTCGACGTCGTACTCCCGCAGATCCACGCCGTCCAGCAGAATGCGTCCTTCCGTGGGATCGTAGAGCCGGGCGAGCAGCTTGACCAGCGTGGTCTTCCCTGCCCCGTTCTCTCCCACCAGCGCCAGCCGCTCTCCCGGAGAAAGCGAGAAGTCGAGACCCCGGACGGCCCACCGTTCCGACCCGGGATACCGGAAGCCCACGTTGTCGAAGGTGAAGCCGGTCCGGATCGGCCGGGGCACCGGCCGGGTGCCGTCGCCGCGCCGGATCCGCGGCTCCAGCGCGAGAAAGCTGAACAGATCGTCGAGATAGAGGCTCTGCTCGTACACCTGCGAGAGCGAGAGCAGCACCCGCTGGATGAGGTCGCGGCTCTGGCGGAACGACCCGGCCAGGAAGGTGAGCACGCCGATGGTGAAGAGTCCGGCCGGCGAGCGGTAGCCGATCACAGTGAGATAGATGATGACCGCGTAGGCGCCGTAATAGCCCAGCGTCCCCACCCCGGCGAGCAGGGTGGAGATCAGGCTTCGCCGCACCGCCAGCGACTTGTTGGCCTCGTAGAACTCGCGGGAGAGGCGGTCGTAGCGGCCCACCAGAAAATCGGAGAGCCCGAAGAGCTTGAGCTCTTTGGCCGAGATGTCGCTGGCACCGATGTAGCGGAGATAGTCGAGCTGGCGGCGCTCGGGGGTCCAGGAATAGAGCAGCGAGTAGCCCAGCGAGGCGAAGTGGGTCTCGCCCAGGAGCGAGGGCAGTACCGCGACGACGAGGAGCACCAGCAGCCAGGGCACGTATACCGCGAGCGCCGCGCCCAGGGTAATGAGCGTGATCCCGTCCTGCAGCGTCGCCAGCAACATGGTGAACAGCCCGATCCGCCCCACCGTCTGCCGCCGAGCCCGTTCCAGCTTGTCGTAGATCTCGGCGTTCTCGAACTGCTCCAGGTCGAGGGTCGCCGCATGCCGCATCAGCTCCACGCTGGTGCGATTGGCGAAGAGGTCTCCCAGCAGGCTCTCCAGCAACGCCGAAACGCGGCTCAGCCCCTCGCCCACCAGGGCGATCACCAGCTCCAGCGCCAGCAGCTCGCCCAGGTTGGCCCAGGGCACCGCCCCTCCCGCCCCCACTACACCGATCGCCCGTACCACTTCGTCCACGATCAACTTGCCGACCCAGAGCACCGCCAGCGGCACCACCGATCGCGCGATCCTCAGGATCAGGATGCCGACTACATACCGCGGCTCGGTTTGCCAGACGAGTCGAAGGAGTCGGGGGAGGTGCCGTAGCGCGGCGAGTCGTTCGCGCCACGAAGTGGGAGGTCCACCCGGAGGCCGACGCCCGCCAAGATTCGATCGGATGACGGGGTGCTGGAGGGGGAGGGCCATACCGGAATATGGCCGGTCGCGTGCAGGGGCGCAGATGGAGCGGGGCGAGTCGCGCCGAGACCGGCAGCGTCGAGCAGCGCGGGAATCATGAGCGCGTACGCCGCGAATGCCCAGATCACGGCATGCACCGGATTACTGAGAAAAGCTACCGACATCAGCACTCCCCAGCCAACCGCCGCGCCCCGTGCGCGACCCCGCCAGATTTGCGAGAGCCCGCCCGAGAGCGCGAGCGCAGCCGCCACCGCAAAGATGACGACCACGAGATGGGCGGTGCCAGTGGGGAAGAAGGTGTACCAAACCCGCCGGGTCAGCAGCTGGCCGGTACCGAAATCGGCCGACAACGCCAGGCTGAAAACCGACAACACGATCAGGGTAGCGCCTTCGACTCGGCGCCGTCCTGCCAGGCGCCGCCGACTTGCCACGATGTGGAGGCTACCCACTGCAGTGAGAAACGCCATCATGGCGGCGAACCATCCCAAGGGGCCTTTGACCGCGTGCCGAATCGGAAGGGAGGGGAGAATGACGAAGGCGGAGACCAGCAGTATCGCTCCCAGCACTGCTATCGCTCGCAGCGCCACCCGCCGGAACCGGACCGGGTCCAGGATGAGACGCAGCTCTTGCTTCAGAACCGGGCGGCGGGCGAACCCCCCCTCGGTCGAGAACAAGGCGTAGACGATGCCGCTAGACAGGAAACAGAAGGTGCCCAGCAACTCAGCACCTTCTTCCAGAACGGTGTGGAGCGCCGGGCGCACGAACTGCTGCGGCCCTCCGCTGAGCCCCACCAGGGTCACCTCCACGTACTCCTGAACCGGTACCGAGAGATAGAGCAGGGCGCCGAGCACCATGAGGACCAGTGCGGCGGGCGTCTGCTTCAGGTGGCGCCAGGCGAATCCGATAATGGAGCTACCCACCACAGCGATCGGAATGGCCAGCACCCCTACCCACCCGCTCATGCCGCCTTCAAATGGGTTGGCCGTCCGCAGCAAGGTGTGCACTACGTCGAACACTTCGTGGACCGACTCCGCCTCGTCTAAGGAAAGACCGGTGAACAGCAGCCCCAACGCCAACCAGCCGGCCCGCGGCCGCGGCCGGGTGATAATCGTCCGGCTATCGGCCCCGAAGCAGAGGAAGGCGACGATTGCCGTGCTGAGCAGCAGCATCGATGAATACCAGGCGCCGATGGTGTTCTCCGATCCCATGTCCAGCATCTGGATCACCGCCGCCAGTAC
>JACCQZ010000134.1 GCA_013813875.1 Gemmatimonadales bacterium
CTCGGGGTCAGGGTGACAACTCGGGATTCAGGTATTCGCCGGATGCACCGATCAGCTTCACCTCCGGCTCCAACCGCGCGCCGAAGCGCTCCTCTACCGTGCGCTGCACCTGCTCGATCAGCCCCCGGACGTCGGCCGCGGTGGCGGTGCCGGTGTTTACGAAGTAATTGGCGTGCATCGGGGACACCTCCACCCCACCTACCCGAGATCCCTTCAGCCCCGACGCCTCGATCAACTGTCCCGCGGTGCGGGGTCCATCCTGCCGCTCCCAGCTGGGCCCCGACGGGTTCTTGAACACGCTCCCGCAGCACGGCTGATTGAACGGAGTTCCCCGCTGGCGCCACTCGAACATCTCGGCGATCTGCTGGTCGAGCCGGTGCTGCTCTTCCGGCCGGAGCCGCACCGTCGTCTCCACGATGACCTCCCCCTCGAGCCCGCTCCGCCGGTACGTGAAGGGCACCTGGCTCCGGACTCGCACCGCGTCGCGGCCCGCCGCGTCCACCACCGTGACCGTCTCGACCACGTCGGACCAGTCGCCGCCGTGGCAGCCGGCGTTCATGTAGACCCCGCCGCCGACGCTGCCCGGCACCCCCACGAAGACGTGCAGGCCGGCAAACCCCGCGGCGGCGGTACGCCGGGCGGCGAGGGGTGCCGGCATACCCGCCCCCAGGGTCCACCGTTCACCCTCCTGCCGGAGACGGTCGAGTCCCTTTCCCAGCCGGATGACCAGGGCGTCGAGCCCACTGTCGGGGAGCAGGATGTTGGACCCGAGCCCGAGCGCGAACCAGGGAACTCCCTCCTCGTGCGCCAGCCGGAGCGCGAGACCCACGTCCTCAGCCACCGCCGGGAGCACCACCGTGGCGGGGCCGCCGATTCGGTAGGTCGAGTAGCGGGCCAGCGGCTCCGCCTCCCGCACCTCTCCCCTGAGCCTGCCGCGGAGCGCTTCGGCAAAGGCGGGCGCTCGCGCGCTCACCCGGTCCACTCCGGCGACATCTCCCGGGCCATGGCGTGCCACTCCTGCAGCGACCTGACCTCGCCCGCGCGGCTGCGGAGCGCGATAATGGCATCGCAGGCGGCGGACGCGGCGGAGAGGGTGGTGGTGTAGGGGATCCGATGCTGCAGCGCGGCGCGGCGGATGGCGTAGTCGTCCTGCTGGGTCAGCTTTCCCAGCGGCGTGTTGATCAGCAGCTGGATCCGTCCCGACACCAGCAGGTCAATCGCGTTGGGTCGCCCTTCGTACACCTTGAGCACCCGTTCGGTGGGGATCCCGCGGGCGCGCAGGTATCGCGCGGTACCCTCGGTGCCGAGCACCCGGAAACCCAGCGCGTGGAACCGCCGCGCGATCGGCACCACCGTGGGCTTGTCGTGGTCGTTGACGGTCACGAACACCGCGCCCTCCAGCGGGAGCGCGCCGTCCGCCGCGATCTGCGCCTTGGCAAAGGCCATTCCGAACGAATCGGCGATCCCCATGACCTCGCCGGTGGAGCGCATCTCGGGACCGAGAATGAGATCCACGCCGGAGAGCTTGCTGAACGGGAACACCGCCTCCTTGACCGCCACGTAGGGTTGGAGCACGTCGTCGTTGAGCCCCAGTTCATCGAGGGTCTTTCCCACCATGACCGCGGCGGCCAGGCCGGGCAGCGGCACACCGGTGGTTTTGGAGACGAAGGGCACCGTGCGCGAACCCCGCGGATTGACCTCCAGCACGTAGACGATGCCGTCCTTTATGGCGTACTGGACATTGAGCAGCCCCACCACCCCCAGCCGCCGGG
The DNA here is from genome assembly GCA_013813875.1 of Gemmatimonadales bacterium. Taxonomy (GTDB): domain Bacteria; phylum Gemmatimonadota; class Gemmatimonadetes; order Gemmatimonadales; family GWC2-71-9; genus CAVVWJ01. Next base: position 1,773 of record JACCQZ010000134.1, read on the forward strand.
CAAAGGCGCGGGTGTGCTCCCGCATCTCGTCCACCTGCGCCTCGGTGATGAGGTACGGCGGCAGCACGCAGGCCGAGTCGCCGGAGTGGATGCCGGCGTCTTCGATGTGCTGCATCACGCCGCCGATGACGCACCGGGTGCCGTCAGCGATGGCATCCACGTCGGCCTCGAAGGCGTCCTCCAGAAAGCTGTCAATCAGCACCGGGTGCTCCGGGGCCACCCGGACGGCGCGGGCAAAGTAGCCGCGCAGTGAGGCGTCGTCGTAGACTATCTCCATCGCTCTCCCGCCGAGGACGTAGGAGGGCCGCACCAGCACCGGGTAGCCGACCCTCGCGGCCACCCCGATGGCCGCCTCCAGCGAATGGGCCACTCCGCTCGGCGGCTGAGCCACCTTAAGCTCGCGGGTGATCGCCTCGAAGCGGCCGCGGTCCTCGGCCAGGTCAATCGCCTCCGGAGAGGTGCCCAGGATCGTCACCCCCGCGCGCTCGAGGGCACGGGCCAGCCGGAGCGGCGTCTGCCCCCCGAGCTGGACCACCACCCCGATGGGCCGCTCCACCGCGACGATCTCCAGCACGTCCTCCAGGGTGAGCGGCTCGAAATAGAGGGCGTCGGAGATGTCGAAGTCGGTGGAGACGGTCTCCGGATTGGAGTTCACCATCACCGTGCGATAGCCCAGCTCCCGGAACGCCAGGGCGGCTCGCACGCAGCAGTAGTCGAACTCCACCCCTTGCCCGATACGGTTGGGTCCGCTGCCGAGGATGACCACGGTGCGCTCGCCGGATGCGGCGGCCTCGTTCTCCTCGTCGTAGGAGGAGTAGAGGTATGGCGTGGACGAGGGAAACTCACCGGCGCAGGTGTCCACCGTCTTGTATGCCGGACGGATGCCCAGGCGATGCCGCTCCTCGCGAATGGCCTGCTCCGAGGTGCCCGACAGGTCGGCGAGCTGCCGGTCGGCGAAGCCGAGCCGCTTCATCTTGAGCAGCAGGGCTGGAGACGCGGTGCCGGCCGCCCATTCCCGCTCGGCCTCGATCAGGTCGGCCATCTGGTACAGGAACCAGGGATCAATTCCGGTCCGCTCGGCGATGGCCTCCACCGGCGCGCCCAGCTGCAGAGCGCGCTTGATCTGAAAGACCCGCTCCGGCGTCGGGGTGCGGATGGCGGTGAGGGCGGCCTGGAGGGTCTCGTCCGGCAGCCGGTCGTCCCCGGGTGTTGCCCCGGCGGTCCACCCGGTGCGATCCGTCTCCAACCCGCGGAGCCCCTTCTGGAACGCCTCTTTGAAGGTGCGGCCGATCGCCATCGCCTCTCCGACCGACTTCATTTGCGTGGTCAACGTGGGGTCGGCGGTGGGAAACTTCTCGAACGCAAAGCGGGGGATCTTGACCACCACGTAGTCGAGCACCGGCTCGAAGGAGGCCGGCGTGGTCCGGGTGATGTCGTTGGGCAGCTCGTCGAGACGATAGCCGACGGCGACTTTGGTGCCGATCCGGGCAATGGGGAACCCGGTAGCCTTCGAGGCCAGAGCCGAGGAGCGGGAGACCCGCGGGTTCATCTCGATGACCAGCTGCTCGCCGGTGGCGGGATTCACCGCGAACTGGATATTGCACCCACCTGCCGCCACGCCGATCTCGCGGATGATGCGGATCGAGGCGTCCCGCATCACCTGATACTCCCGGTCGGTCAGCGTCATCGCCGGCGCCACGGTGATCGAGTCGCCGGTGTGCACCCCCATCGGGTCGAGGTTTTCGATGGAGCAGACGATGACCACGTTGTCGGCCCCGTCGCGCATCACCTCCAGCTCGAACTCTTTCCAGCCGATGATGCTCCGCTCCACCAGCACCGATCCCACCGGTGACAGCTCGAGCCCGCGGCGGATCAGCGCCTCGAACTCCTCCACGTTGTACGCGATGCCGCCGCCGCTGCCGCCGAGGGTAAACGATGGCCGGAGGATGGCGGGGTACCCGGTGACCTCGACCGCCTCCAGCGCCTCGTCTACGGTTCGGACGGTGCGGCCCTCCGGCGTGGCCAGACCGATCCGCCGCATTGCCTGGGCGAACTCTTCCCGATCCTCGGCCAGACGGATGGCACGCTCGTTGGCACCGATCAGCTCGACGCCGAATCGCTGCAGGGTGCCATCCCGCTGCAGCGCCATTGCCACGTTGAGCGCGGTCTGCCCGCCCATGGTGGGAAGCAGAGCGTCGGGGCGCTCGCGCTCGATGACCTTTGCCACCCACTCCGGCGTCACCGGCTCGATGTAGGTGCGGTCGGCCAGCTCCGGGTCGGTCATGATCGTCGCGGGATTCGAATTGACCAGGACGACCCGATACCCCTCCTCCTTCAGGGCTCGAACGGCCTGGGTGCCCGAGTAGTCGAACTCGGCGCCCTGCCCGATGACGATGGGCCCGGAGCCGACCAGCAGAATCGTCTTGAGATCAGTCCGCTTCGGCATCCACCAATTCCCGCAATGTCTGCTCCAGTGTGATGGCCGGCGCCCACCCCGTTGCCCGCCGGATTTTAGTCGCGTCCCCCACCAGGTGGGCAATGTCCGCGCTCCTGACCAGCGACGGGTCCGGTACCGCCACGGCCGGCACCGCCATCAGCTCGGCCAGCCGGCGGAAGAGGTCACCGAGGCTCCAGCCCTCTCCCCGCGCGATGTTGTACGCTTCGCCCGGCACCCCGTGGGCCAGGAGCGCCAGGTACGCCCCGACCACGTCCCGCACGTCGAGGAGGTCACGCACCGGCTCCAGGTTGCCGGTCGGCACCTGGTCGGCGCCGGATTCCTTGGCGGCTCGCAGCCGGGCCACGAAGGCCGGCACCACGTACTGCGTGGTCTGGCCGGGACCGGTGTGAGGAAAAGGCCGGGCGATCACCGCGCGCACTCCGGCCCGCCGCCACGCTTCCAGCGCCGCCACCTCGGCGCCGACTTTACTGGCCGCGTAGGGCGACTGGGGCCGCAGTGGATCGGTCTCCAGCCGTGGCACCGGCGAACCCGCCCCGTACACCTCCGCGGTAGAGACCAGCAGCAGCACCGGGTCGGCCCGGCCGCGCTCCCGCAGCGAGGCCACCGCGGCGGCTATGCGGGCCGTTCCCGCCGCGTTGACGCTCCACGCCCGACCCGGATCGTTGCGTGCTTCTCGTCCCGAGGCCACCGCCGCCAGATGCACGATGCCCTCCGGTCCCCACTCCACCGCCGCCCGCACCGATGCATCATCGGTTACCTCCAGCGGAATGGTTCGCAGCGCGCCGCCGGCCTCCCCGGGCGGAGGCGCCGGATGCCCGCGCTGGCAGGCAGCGACGACCTGGTGTCCCCCCTGCGACAGCCGGTGTACCAGGTGCCGGCCGACGAACCCGTCGGCGCCGGTGACCAGCAGCTTCATCGGCGGGCGCTCAACCGCTCGATGTCGGCGTCCACCATCATGGCGACCAGACCGGCAAAGCTCACCGTGGGACTCCAACCGAGGTCGTTCCGGGCCTTGGAGGGATCGGCCAGCAGGAGGTCAACCTCGGCGGGCCGGTAGAACTTGGGATCGCTCACCACGTGCTTCTGCCAGTCGAGCCCGACATGGGCAAAGGCGAGCTCCACCAGCTCGCGAACGCTGTGGGTCTCGCCGGTGCCGACCACGACATCCTCGGGGCTCGGCTGCTGCAGCATGCGCCACATCGCGTCCACATAGTCGCCGGCGAATCCCCAGTCGCGCCGGGCTTCGAGGTTGCCCAGCCGCAGCTCGCGGGCGAGGCCGAGCTTGATGCGCGCGGCGCCGTCGGTGACCTTGCGGGTGACGAACTCGATTCCCCTGCGTGGCGACTCGTGGTTGAACAGGATGCCGCTCACGGCATAGAGGTCGTAGGACTCGCGGTAGTTCACCGTGATCCAGTGCCCATAGACCTTGGCCACGCCGTAGGGCGATCGGGGATAGAAGGTGGTACTCTCCCGTTGTGGCGTCTCGGTGACCTTGCCGAACATCTCGGAGGAGCTGGCCTGGTAGAACCGCGCCGTCGGATGGACCAGGCGGATAGCCTCGAGAATGCGGGTGACGCCCAGGGCAGTGAACTCCCCGGTGAGAACCGGCTGGGTCCAGGAAGTCGGCACGTAGGACTGGGCCGCCAGATTGTAAACCTCGTCCGGCCGGGTATCCTGCAGCACCACGGTGAGCGAGTGCTGGTCCAGCAGGTCGGCCGCCACCACCTCGATCCGGTCGAGCAGGTGCTCGATCCGCTCGTAGCTATGGTGGCTGGTCCGACGAACCACGCCTACCACCTCGTAGCCCTTGGACAGCAGCAGCTCGGCGAGATAGGAGCCGTCCTGCCCGGTAACCCCCGTGATGAGCGCCTTAGGCACGGTGCTGCCTCCGCGGTTGTGTCACTGGTGTTCGGGGATTAAACTTCGGGGCTTGCTGCGCTTTGCTACGACGACTCTCGAAGGGTGGAGCTTATGGCACGGGTCTGTTCCGTGTGCGCCAAAGGGCCGGTCACCGGCAACAATGTCAGCCATGCCAACAATCGGTCCAAGCGCCGCTGGTACCCCAACCTGCAGACGGTACGGGTGCTGGTGGACGGGTCGCCCAAGCGGATTCAGGTGTGCACGCAGTGCCTGAAGAGTAACCGGGTAAAGAAAGCTCCCCGGGTGGCCGCGACTGCTTAACCGGACAGGTTGACCGTAAAAAAGGGGACCCTCGGGTCCCCTTTGGCGTTGCGGGCGGCGCTGGCCTGGCCCTACTCACTCAACAACTCGATCCGGGCGACATCCGCCCCATCCCCGCTGCGGTGGCCCAGCTTGAGGATCCGGGTGTAACCGCCCGGACGCGCCGCGAAGCGGGGGCCGATCTCGCTGAAGAGCCGCGAAAGGGTCTCCCGACTCTTGATGCGGCGCTCGACCAGCCGGCGGGCATGGAGATCACCCCGGCGGGCCAGGGTGATGAGCTTCTCGGCGAACGGCCGCAGCTCCTTGGCCTTGGCCTCGGTGGTAACCACCCGGCCGTGCTCGAAGAGGCTGGTAGCCATGTTGTTCAGCAGCGCCCGCCTGTGGCTGGAGGTGCGGGAGAGCTGCCGGCCCTTGGCGCGGTGCCGCATCAGCCCTCTCCGATGCCGGCGGATGGCTGCGCCGCGGGGGGCACGCCGGGCCGCAGCACTCGCAGCTCGCCATCGGTCTCCTCGAAGCCCATCCCGAAGTTGAGACCTTCACGCTGCAGCAGCTCGGCGATCTCGCTCAGCGCCTTGTCGCCCACGTTCTTGACCTTGAGCAGATCGTCCTCGGAGAACTCCACCAGATCCTTGAGGCTCCGGATATTGGAGTTCTTGAGGGAATTGAGCGACCGGACCGACAGACCGAAGTCGTCAATCGGACGGCTCAGCCGCTGGCGGAGGTTGGCTCCGCCGGGGATGCCCGGTGCCCCACCGCTGTCCCGCATGGTGGGCACCTTGCCGAAGTCCACGAAGTACTGGAAGTGGACCTGGGCGAGCGCGGCCGCGTACGCGATCGCGTCTTCCGGAGTCAGGGTGCCGTTGGTTTCGACAGTGACGGTGAGCCGATCGTAGTCGGTGCGCTGACCCACCCGGGTTTCGGTGACGGTAAAGTTGGCGCGCCGAACCGGATTGTAGATGGCGTCAATCCGGACCAGGTCTACCGGCAGCGAGCGATCGGCCGGGTGCATCTCGGCCTCGACGTAGCCGCGGCCCTTGTTCACGTACAGCTCCATGCTGACCTCGCGGTCGTCTTGGAGAGTGAACAGGAGATGGTCTGGATTCTTGACCGTGATCGAGCCGTGCTCCTGGATGTCCCGGGCGTAGACCGGCCCGGCGCCCTCGCGGCGGATATGGAGGACCGCATCGTCCACCTCTTCGGCCAGGACCAGCGTCAGCGCCTTGAGGCGCTGCACGATCTGATGCACGTCCTCCAGCACACCTTGCACCGTCTGGTGCTCGTGCACCACGCCATCGAGACGGAAGCCCCAGACCGCGCTGCCGCGGAGGGAGGAGAGGAGCAACCGGCGGAGCGAGTTGCCCAGGGTGTAGCCGAAGCCCCGCTCCAGCGGCTGCAGGCGAAACTCGGCAGCGTTGGGGTTGTCGTCCCGCTTCGTCATCTCGACGAGATGGGGACGGACCAGCCCGGTTACATCAATAGTCATGGTATCACTTCGAGTAGAGCTCGACGATGAGCTGTTCTTGCGCGTTGATCGGGATGGCTTCGCGGGTGGGCCGCTCGAGCAGCCGTCCGGCGGCCTTCTCGTTGTCCACCGAGATCCACGACACGGGCTGGCCGCGCGCGGAGCTCTCCTGAGCGATTCTGATCGCCACGTTGTCCCGGCTGCTCGCGGCCACCCGCACCTCTTCGCCCGGCACCACGTGGTACGCCGGAATGTCCACCCGCCCGCCGTTGACCTCGACGTGGCCGTGGCTGATGAGCTGGCGCGCGGCCTTCCGGCTGGACGCGAACCCCATCCGGTACACGATGTTGTCGAGCCGGGTTTCCAGGGCCACCAGCAGGTTGGTGCCCTTGACGCCGGGCTCCCGGGTAACACCGTCGAAGGTGTTACGGAACTGGCGTTCGGTGAGACCGTACATCCGCTTGACCTTCTGCTTCTCGCGCAGCTGCTTGGAGTACTCCGACGCCTTGCGCTGGCGGCCACCGCTCTGGCCGTGCTGGCCGGGCGGATAGCTGCGGCGCTCGACCGGACATTTCTCGGTCAGGCACTTGGTGCCCTTGAGAAACAGCTTGGTGGTTTCGCGGCGGCAGAGCCGGCAACTCGGGCCCACATATCTCGACATGGCTTAGACCCGCCGCTTCTTGGGGGGACGGCACCCATTGTGGGGAATCGGAGTCACGTCGCGAATGGACACCACCCGCAGGCCCACCGACGCCAGCGCCTGGATGGCCGACTCGCGGCCGCTGCCGGGGCCCTGTACCCGCACGTGTACCCGACGCAAGCCCAGGTTCATGGCCTCGCGCCCGCAGTTCTCGGCCGCCACGGTAGCGGCGAACGGGGTGGACTTCTTGGAACCCTTGAAGCCCGCTTTGCCGGCCGACCCCCACGCGAGCGTGTTGCCCCGCAGGTCGGTGATGGTGATGAGCAGATTGTTGAAGGTGGCCGAGATGTGGGCAATGCCCTCGGACTCGACCACTTTCTTGGCCCGCTTGGCGGCGGGCGCCTTGGCTGGAGCAGGTGCGGTCATCTACTTCTTCGTCACTTTCTTCTTGCCGGCGATGGCACGGCGCGGACCCTTTTTGGTCCGGGCGTTGGTGTGGGTCCGCTGACCCCGCACCGGCAGGCCGCGCCGGTGACGGATGCCGCGATAGCTGCCGATATCCATCAGCCGCTTGATGTTCATGGCGACTTCGGTGCGCAAGGCGCCTTCGACCTTGACCGAGCGCTCGATGACCTGGCGCAAACGCGCCACTTCGGCGTCCGAGAGGTCCCGGACCCGGGTATCGGGGCTGACGCCGGTTTCGCCGAGGATGCGGCCGCTGGTGGGCCGGCCGATACCGAAGATGTAGGTGAGGGCGATCTCGACGCGCTTCTCGCGCGGAAGATCAACGCCTGCGATGCGCGCCATGATCAGCCTTGCCGCTGCTTGTGCTTGGGATTGCGCTTGCAGATGATGCGGGTCACGCCCTGTCGTTTGACGACCTTGCAATGCTCGCAAATCGGCTTGACGCTCGAACGTACCTTCAC
>JACCQZ010000187.1 GCA_013813875.1 Gemmatimonadales bacterium
CGTCGGGGCGCTCCTGGGACTCGCCGTCGCGCTGGGCGTGTCGCAGGTGGAGTTGGCCGCGATCGAGACCCGCTGGCCCCAGGAGCGGGAGCGGCGAGTCGAGGCCGCGTCGCAGCGTCTTGCCGGCGATCTCCACGCCGCCTTCCACCGCGCCGAGCGGCTGGCCGAGGCCGCCGTCGCCACCTCGCCCGACGATCGGGCGGCGGCCTTTGGGGTATTGGCTCGGCTGATTCCCTCGAAGGGACCGGAGACCAGCGTCGCCGTACTCGATCCCCAAGGTTTGCCGTGGGCCTGGGCCGGGCGCCACCGGGTGCTGCCGGTGGCCGACGGCGATTCGATCGGCTCCCGGGCGACTGGATATTACGTCGTGCTCGAGGCGCGGCGCCACTCCGCCGACGGCCGCACTGCGGCGGCCACCGTGCTCATCTCGGCCCACCCCGCCGTGCCCGACCGCTCGCGCAGCCTGGCGGAGATCTTTCGGGAGCAGACCGAGGTGGGACTCACCGTCTATCCTCCGGGCGCCGCGCCGGACAGTGTGGACGTGTTCGACTACGAGGAGCCGACGACGGCGGGACCGAGGTTGCTCTTCAGCGTGCAGCCGATTCCGCCGGAGCAGGGCACCGCGAAGGAACTGGTGTTCGAGCGAGGCAGCCGGGCCGCCACCTGGCTGGTGCTGCTCATCATCGCCCTGGGGCTGAGTCTCGCCTCCCGCCCGGTGGAGCGCTTCGCGTTGCTGTCGCTGCTGCTTTGGCTCGCGATCCGCGCTCCCATCGGTCCCGCGCTCGATCTGCAGCCGCTCTTCTCTCCCGCCACGTTCTTCCGTCCGCTGCTCGGGCCGCTCTCCAGCTCCGCCGGCGTGCTGGCGCTCGCCGGGATCCTGTTGACCACCGCCGGTGTCTGGCTGTGGCGCCGCCGGCTCCCGCGACGCTGGTACGGAGTCGCCGTCGGGGGACTGCTGCTTCTGGTGTCGCCTTATCTGATCAGCGGCCTGGGGCGGGGTATCACGCCGCCCGCGTTCGGCGTGTCGGTGGGTCTCTGGCTCACCTGGCAGCTCGCGCTGCTGGTTTCAGCAGCGGCGCTGATCGTACCTACCGCGGCTCTCTTCCGGGGAGCCGGGCCCGAGAGCCAGACGTCGTGGCGCGTGGCGGCGGGAGTGGGGATCGCCCTGCTCGCCTCCGTCGTCGGGGTGCTGGTGTGGAGCCCGAGGGGCGGATGGCCCGGCTGGTACACTTTCCTGTGGACGCCGGCGCTTCTGCTGGTGACCCTGCCGGCGCCGCGCTGGGTGGCGATCGGGGGAATCGCTCTGGTCGCGGGGAGCGCGTCGGCGCTGGTTACCTGGGGAGCTGAGCTCGCCGGCAAAGTGCAGGTGGCCGGGCGCGATCTCGCCCGTCTGGGGAGCGAGCCCGATCCGCTGGCCGTGGCGCTGCTCGAGCGCTTCGGCGAACAGGTCCGCCGAACTTCGCCTCCCACGACCGCATCCGAGATGTATGCCCTGTGGCACGGCTCCGCCCTCGGCAATCAGGGCTATCCCGCCCATCTCGCGCTCTGGGCTCGCGGTGGTGCCCTGCTGGACGAGCTGACGCTCGATTCCCTCGACCTGCCTCCATCGCTGCTCTCCCGCATGGTGCGGAACCTCCCCCCGGCCGACAGCCAGCGCGTGATCCAGGCTCCCCGGGTACCGGGCATCCACTACATCATGACCGTGCGGGTCACGCCCGAGCAGGTGCTGACCGCCGCCGTCGGCCCCCGCTCGGAGCTTGTTCTGCCCGGGCGCATCGGCCGGCTGCTCGATCCATCGGGGCAGTCTTCGCCGCTCTATCGTCTGACCCTGTCGCCACCGGCCGACCCGACCGCCGCCACCTTTCCCGAGCCTCGCTGGGAGCGAGAGGGGTGGGTGGTCAGAAACGAATATCCTCTTGCGCTGCCGGGCGGAGTCCGGATGGTGCACGCGGCCGTGGATCTTCGCGGGCCGGTTCCTCTTTTCGTACGCGGCGTGCTGGTCGTGCTCCTCGACGCCGCGCTGCTCGGCTTGCTCTGGTTCCTTGCCGAGGTGGTGACCGGCGCTCGGCTCCCGCGCCCTCGCTGGCGCAGCCTGGCGCGCTCGTTCCGCATCCGCCTCGCGGCCACGCTCGCCGCCTTCTTCATTCTTCCGGCGGTCGGCTTCGCGGCGTGGAGCTTCTCGCGCCTGGCCGAGGAGGTGGAGCGGAGCCGGGACATCCTCATCACCCAGACACTGCGCGACGCGGTGATCAGCGCGGGAGGCTCGCTCCGCACCGGCGGCCCAGCCATCAACGAGCGGCTGAGCGAGCTGAGCCGCCGGGTGGACGCGGACCTCGCCGTCTACGAGGGTGGCCGCCTCGCGGGCACCAGCACCCAGGTGCTGGAGGATCTCGGTGTCATGACCCAGCTTCTCGATCCCGTCGCCTTCGAGGCGCTGGCTCTCGAGGGCGAGCTCGAGGTGACACTCGATGGATCCATCCCCCGACTCGCCGAGCGGGTGGGATATCGCGTAGTTCAGCCGGGATCGCCCAGCACCATTGGAGTGCTCGCCACGCCGCAGCTGGCCGACGGCTCGCTGCTCGCCGTCCGCCAGCTCGACCTCGCTCTGGTGCTGCTGCTCGCCACTCTTGCCGGCGTCACCGCGGCGCTGGTGGGAGCCGGCCGCGCTTCGCGCTGGCTTTCCCGCCCGGTGGCCGAGCTTCGCCGCTCCGCGCTCGCGCTGGGTAAAGGGCAGCCGATGCCGACGCACTCGGAGAATCCGCCCCTCGAGTTCGAGCCGGTGTTCGGCGCCTTCGAGCGGATGGCCGCCGACATCCGCTCGAGCCAGAGCGCGCTGGAGGCGGCTCGCCGGCGCACGGCCGCGGTGCTCGCCACGGTTACGACAGGCGTGGTGGGAATAGATCCGGAGGGACGGGTGCTGATCGCCAACCGGCAGGCGGTGGACCTGCTGGGGGCGCGGCTGGACGAGGGAGAACCGTTCCTGGAACGGCTCGATCCCGAATGGGGCGCCTTCAAGGCGGTGGTGGAGCGCTTCCTCAAGCACAACGAGGCCGAGCCCGCTGCCGAGTTGGACGTCGGCGGCCGACGACTCTCACTCCAGCTCGCGCCGCTCGGTCCCGAGGTCAGAGGCGTCGTCATCGCGCTCACCGACGTGACCGACGTCTCTCGCGCCGAGCGGGTGCTGGCCTGGGGCGACATGGCGCGCCAGGTGGCTCACGAGATCAAGAACCCGCTCACGCCGATGCGGCTCGGTATGCAACACCTTCGCCGCGTCTACCGTGACCGGCGCGGCGATTTCGACCGGACCCTGGAGGAGACTGCCGAACGGATGCTGGGCGAGATTGACCGGCTCGACACCATCGCGCGGGCGTTCAGCCGCTTCGCCGCGCCGGCGGATGCCGAGCAGCCCCTCGACCGGCTCGACCTGAGTGTCGCGGTTGGAGAGGTGGTGCAGCTCTACCGGCTGGCGGAGGAGGGGTACGAGGTCCGACTCTACACCGAGCCGGGCGCGCTGGGCGCCGCCCGGGCCGACGAGGTGAAAGAGGTGGTGGTCAACCTGCTGGAGAATGCCCGCAACGCTGGGGCGCAGGTGGTCGAGGTGCGAGTGGGGCCCGGGCGGATCCAGGTGTCGGACGACGGCTCCGGAATAACCTCCGAGCTGCTCCCCCGCATCTTCGAGCCGCGATTTTCCACCCGAACCAGCGGCTCGGGGCTGGGACTGGCGATCGTACGGCGGCTGGTGGAGGGATGGGGCGGCAAAGTAGACGTGGAAAGCGAAGTGGGGCAGGGGACTACCATCACCGTCTACCTGCCGATGTAGCGCTTCAGCGGCTGGTGCCGAACCCCCGGGCCGCCGCCGCCGCGGTGAGCGTCTGTTGCTGGGTTCGCGATGCCCGCAGCACCCGCAGCGCCGCCAGCAGCTGCCGGTCCGACCGCGCCTGGCGCCGTACCACCGATTCGGTGCCGAAGAGCTGGCGGGTGATCTCGAACCCGAGCTGCTCGTCCACGTAGACCCCGGCGCTCTCGAAAGTCTCCCGGCTCAGGGGCACGCCCTCCTCTTTCAGCAGCAGGAACAGCTCCTCGCGCATACCTGGAGTCACCTTGAAGCTCTCGTCGGTCACCTCGCCGGCAGCTCGGAGCTCGCTGACATACACCGTGAGCGCGGTGCGAAAACGGTCCAGGTCGTCGCCCAGGGCGCGGTGAAGGGTACGCTCTCCATCGGAGCGGAGCGAGCTGCGCACCAAGAGGTCCGGCAGGATGCCGCTCGCGTCCGGAATGGGCCGGCCCGCGGCGCTGCGGAAGACGGTGGGTGCGAGAGCGGGGGTCCGGTTGCCCGGGCCTCCCGCCGTATCGGGACGGGGGCGCTGAACGCTCCGGCCGGTTGGAGTGAACCAGCGCGCGGTGGTCAATTTGATGGCCACCTCCTCACCCAACGGATAGGTGGTCTGAAGCACGCCCTTCCCGTACGAAGGAGTGCCGACGATCAACGCCCGGTCGTGATCCTGCAAGGCGCCGGCGATCAGCTCGGCGGAGCTGGCGGTGCCCCGGTTGACCAGCACCGCCAGCCGCAGGTCGTCCCACCCGCCCGGCGCCGCCGCCAGGTACGTCTTGGAGTGCCGCTTCGAGCGCCCTTCCGAGGTGGCGACGGTGTCGCCCGGCGGGAGAAACAGCCCGGCGACCTTGACCCCTTCGCGTATGAGACCGCCGGGATTGGAGCGAAGGTCGAGCACCAGCCCGGTCATCCCGTCGGCGACCAGCTGGTCCACCACGCCGCGGAGCTCTTCGGCCGCCCCGTCGCTCATCCGGTGAAGCGCCACGTAGCCGACC
>JACCQZ010000238.1 GCA_013813875.1 Gemmatimonadales bacterium
GGTGGACGACTTGTACCGGTTGGCTCGACAAGCGTATCCCTACCGCCAGCTCCAGCGCGCCGAATTCGACGAGGTGGTTCAGATGCTCTCCCAGGGCTTCGAGACCCGCCGCGGCCGCAGGGGCGCCATGGTTCACCACGACACCGTGAACCAAAGGCTCCGCGGCCGCCGTGGCGCGCGGATGGTGGCCATTACCGCCGGGGGCGCCATCCCGGACAACGCCGACTACCGCGTGGTGCTCGAGCCCGAGGGCACCTTTATCGGCACCGTGAACGAAGACTTCGCGGTGGAGAGCCTGGCAGGCGACATCTTCCAGCTCGGCAACCTCTCCTGGCGGATTCAGCGGGTGCAGCAGGGCGTGGTCCGCGTGGAAGACGCGCGCGGCCAGCCTCCCACCATTCCCTTCTGGCTGGGCGAAGCGCCGGCCCGCAGCGCCGAGCTCTCGGGCGCGGTAGCGGAGCTCAGAGGGGAGATGGACGATCGGTTGAGCGAGGGAGCGGGAGCCGCCCATTGGATCGAATCGTCGCGGCTACCCGGCGCCGCCTCCGCCCAACTCATAGAATACCTGGGCGAGTCCCGCCGCCTCCTCGGCGCGCTTCCGAGCCAACAGACCATCGTCGCCGAGCGCTTCTTCGATGAGTCCGGCGGAATGCAGCTCGTCATCCACGCGCCTTTCGGCAGCCGGGTAAATCGCGCCTGGGGCCTGGCGCTTCGCAAACGCTTCTGCCGCCAGTTCAACTTCGAGCTACAGGCCGCCGCCACCGAGGAGGCAGTGCTGCTGTCGCTCGGGACCCAGCACTCCTTTCCGCTGGAGACGGTCTTCCGCTTTCTGCATCCCGACACCGTGGGCGACATTCTGATCCAGGCGCTGCTCGACGCGCCGATGTTCGGCACCCACTGGCGGTGGAACGCCTCCATCGCGCTCGCGCTGCCGCGGATGCGCGGGGGACGGAAGGTGGCGCCTCAGATTCAGCGGATGCAGGCGGAGGATCTCCTCGCCGCCGCTTTCCCCGACGCCGCCGCCTGCCTGGAGAACATTCCCGGTGACCGCGAGATTCCCGGCCACCCACTGGTCCGCCAGACCATTGACGACTGCGTCCATGAGGTGATGGACCTCGACGGGCTCATCACGGTGCTGCGGCGAATTCATGCGGGCGAGATCCGCTGCATCGCCCGCGATCTTCCGGAGCCTTCCCCGCTGGCGCACGAGATCCTCAACGCCAAGCCTTACGCCTTCCTCGACGACGCACCTCTGGAGGAGCGCCGGACTCAGGCGGTCTACACCCGCCGCGCCTTCGAGCCCTCCTCGGCTGACGACCTGGGCGCGCTCGATCCCGCCGCGATCGAGCGGGTGAGGGACGAGGCCTGGCCCGAGGTCCAGAACGCCGACGAGCTGCACGACGCGCTGCTCACCTCCGGCTTCCTGACCGAATCGGAGGGCACCGCCGGCCGCCCGGGCGAGTCGTGGCTCGGCTACTGGAGGGAGCTCGCCGAGTCGAGGCGGGCCTATCGGGTGGAAGCAGGGGACGCCCATCGGGCGCTCTGGGTGGCGGCGGAACGGATGCCGGAGATCATGCTGCTGACCGAACCGGGTTCGCGCGCGGGCGCCATCCGCGAACTGTTCCGGGGCAGGCTCGGCATCCTCGGCCCGACGACCGCCGCCCGGGTCGCCGAGCCTCTTGGGCTACCCGCCATCGAGGCTGAGGCGGCGCTGGCGGCGCTGGAAGCCGAAGGGGTGGTCTTGCGCGGACGGTTTACCACTGTCTCCGGCAGCGCGCCCGCCGAGCTCGAGTGGTGCGAGCGCCGGCTGCTGGCCCGGATTCACCGCTACACCCTCAACCGGCTCCGCGCCGAGATCGAGCCGGTAAGCTCGGCTGATTTCATGCGGTTCCTGTTCGCCTGGCAGCGGATGGATCCCGAGCACCGGGTGCGGGGACTCGAGGGGCTCGCCGCGATCGTCGCTCAGCTCGACGGCTTCGAGTTGCCGGCCGCGGCGTGGGAGAGCGACGTGCTGGCGGCGCGCTGCGAGGAGTACGATCCGGCGCTGCTGGACACGCTCTGCCTTACCGGCCGGGTGGCATGGGGAAGGTTGTCGGGAGGAAACTCCGCGGGGCCTATCAAGACCACGCCGATCGCGCTCTTCCTGCGGGAGCATGCGGGGGACTGGCTGGCCGGCAAGGACGCTCCGCAATCCTCGCTCTCGAGTTACGCCGAGCGAGTGCAGGAGGTGTTGCAGCAGCGGGGCGCCTCGTTCTTTCACGAGCTGGTGGCGGCGTCGGGGCTGCTTGCCACTCAGGTCGAGCAGGCGCTCGGCGAGCTGGCGGGGCATGGCCTGGTGACGTCGGACAGCTTCGCCGGGCTCCGCGCGCTCATTACCCCCGCGAGCAAGCGAAAGCCGCTCGACGGCGTAAGGCGCAGGCATCGGACCGCTCCGTTCGGCATCGAGAGCGCCGGCAGGTGGGCTCTGATAGTAGCGCCTGCCGCGGCTGGCCAGCCGGACCCGCGCCCAACCGACCTCTATGCCCGCACCCTGCTCCACCGCTATGGCGTCGTCTTCAAGCGCGTGCTCGCCCGCGAGGCCGGCGCGCCGGCGTGGCGCGAGCTGCTGCTGGCCTACCGGCGGCTCGAGGCCCGCGGCGAGATTCGCGGGGGGCGTTTCGTCGCCGGGATGTCGGGCGAGCAGTTCGCGCTGCCGGAGGAGGTGGGCCAGCTCCGCGCGATCCGCAGGCTGCAGGGCGGCGGAGGGCTGGTGGCCGTCGGGGCCGCGGATCCGCTCAACCTCACCGGGATAATCACGCCGGGCGAGCGGGTTCCGGGAGCGGTCAGGAATCGGATTCTCTATCGCGATGGCGTACCGGTGATGGCGCTCGAGGCCGGGAAGGCTCGATCGCTGGTCTCCAACCTCAGCGCGCCCGAAGCCGGGCTGATCCAGGCGCTGGTGCGGAAGCGGAGCACACCCGCGCTTCGGAGCTATCTCGGCCTGGGCGGTGTGTCCGCCGCCGCCGCGCCGCTGCCTCGCCGGCCGAGACGCCGGCGCTCTTCCACCGAGAAGAAGTGATCTTCAAGGAGGCCGGATGATCGCCCGCAGCTGGCGTGGAGCTACCAGGGTCGAGGATGGCGAGGCCTACCTCGAATATCTCCATCGCACCGGACTCGCCGAGTACCGGAAGACGCCGGGAAATCGCGGCGTGCTCGGCCTGCGACGAGTGGTGGGTGATCGGGCGGAGTTCCTGCTGCTCTCGTTGTGGGAATCCGAGGAGGCTATCCGGAGGTTCGCCGGAGAAGACATCGAGCGGGCCGTGTTCTATCCGGAAGACGAGCGGTTCCTGGTCGAGCGGGACGACCATGTGTCGCACTTCGAGGTGGTTTTTCAGGCGGGAGAGGGAGTGGAGTGACACCGGCGGTGGCGGCGGTAACTGCGCGCGGGCTCGTTGCCGTTGGGCAACGGGCCCTTAATGGCGGCTGGTCCGATTTCGCTCGACAGCGGGAAATTGTTACGCCTAACATGCGAGCCTGTCCTATGATATGCCATGAGCTCTTGCCCACCTTGCGCCGAGGGGCACACATTATGGGCATGCCGCAGACTGCACAGAATTGGACGGTCGAACGGGTTCTCGCCCTTCCCGAGGACGGAAACCGATACGAGGTGGTGGACGGGGCGCTGTTGGTGACGCCATCCCCGAGTTTCCACCATCAGGATGCCATCTTGGCCCTGGCCCGGCGGCTGGACCCTCTTGTTCGCTCCAGTGGCACTGCTTACTTGAGCATCGCACCGGCCGACATCGAGTTTGACAAACACACGTTGGTCCAGCCGGACCTGTTCGTCTCCGAGCTGCCCGGAGGAAGGCGCCCGGAACGTTGGACAGACATCACGCGGATCCTGCTTGCCGTCGAGGTGCTCTCGCCGAGCACCGCTCCCGCCGACCGCCACGTCAAGCGCCGCCTTTACCAGCGGCATGGGGTCCCCGAGTACTGGATTGTGGACCTCGATGCGCGTCTCGTGGAGCGCTGGCGGCCAGGCGAGGAGCGGCCCGAAATTCTCTGCGAGACGCTCAGCTGGCAGGTGTCGGGGTCGCACGCGCCGTTCGAGCTCGACCTTCCCGGATTTTTCGCGGAGGTGCGGGACTGAACCGTTCGTCGAGTCACCGCCTCCTCTATTCTCCCCCCTTCAGCACCGCCAGCTCCAGGCCGTCACACAGCGCCAGCCAGCTCGCCTCGATGATGTTCTCCGAGCATCCCACCGTGCTCCACCGCTCCGCCCCTCGCGCCGACTCGACGATGACTCGCGTCCGCGCCGCGGTCCCGAGGTGCTCGTCCACGATCCGCACCTTGTAATCCACCAGCTGCACCTTCTCCAGCTCCGGAAAGTGGGGGATCAACGCCTTTCGCACCGCCTGGTCGAGCGCGCCCACCGGCCCATCGCCTTCGGCGGCCGTGTGCATCACCTGCTCGCCGACTCGCAGCTTGACGGTGGCCTGGGCCCGGACCCCGTCGCCGCCCCGCTTCTCCACGATCACGGTGAAGTCTTCCAGTGCGAACGGCGCCCGGTAGTCGGGTGAGGCCCGGCGCAGCAGCATCTCGAAGGACCCCTCCGCGGCCTCGAACTGGAAGCCCCGATGCTCCAGCTCCTTGATCCGCTGCAGCACCGGCCCTTCGCTCTCGGCTGCCGCCAACCCCAGCGCCTCCGCGCGCAGTCGCACGTTCCGCCGACCGGCCACCTCGCTCACCACCACCCGCATCTCGTTGCCCACCGCGGCCGGAGCAACGTGTTGGTAGCTCTCCGACAGTTTGGCCATGGCGGCCACGTGGATACCGGCCTTGTGGGCGAATGCGCTGCGGCCGACGTAGGGAGCGTGCGGATCGGGATGCTGGTTGGCCACCGCGGCCACGAACTGCGACACCTCGGTGAGCCGCCGCAGCGACTCGTCGCTCAACACGCACCGGCCCATCTTGAGCTGCAGCGTGGCGATCAGCGGCACTAGGTCGAGGTTGCCGCAGCGCTCGCCGTAGCCGTTGATGGTCCCCTGCACCTGAATGCACCCCGCCTGCACCGCCGCGAGCGCGTTGGCGACGGCCAGACCGGCATCGTTGTGAGGATGAATCCCCAAGGCGACGGTGAGGCGACTCCGCAGCTCGAGTACCCGGTCGCGCACCACCTCCGGCAACTCCCCGCCATTGGTATCGCAAAGCACGACGCAGTCGGCCCCGGCGTCCGTCGCGGCGGTGAGGGTGGCCAGGGCGTAGCCGGGGTCGAGCCGGTAGCCGTCGAAGAAGTGCTCGGCGTCGTAGACCACCTCGCGCCCGAGCCGCTTGAGCCAGGCCACGCTTTCCCCCACCATGCGCAGGTTCTCCTCCCGCGTGGTCTCGAGCACCCGCTCGACGTGGAGCGTCGAGCTCTTTCCCACGATAGTCACCACCGGAGTGCCCGCCTCCTCCAGGGCGCGCAGGTTGGGGTCGTCCTCGCAGCGGGTGCCCGCCCGGCGGGTGCTGCCGAAAGCCGCGACCTTCGCCCTGGTGAGCGGGGCATCGCGCACCCGGCGGAAGAACTCGGCGTCCTTGGGGTTGGAGCCCGGCCAGCCGCCCTCGATGTAGTGCACCCCCATCTGGTCGAGCGCCCGGGCGATCTTGAGCTTGTCCCCCACCGAGAGCGAGAGACCTTCGCGCTGGGTGCCGTCGCGGAGGGTGGTGTCGTAGAGCAACAGGGTCATCGCCGGCTCGAAGTGATGGGAACAAAAAAAGCGGCCTCTCGGAGGGAGAGGCCGCGTGTCGCTGCTACTCGGGTCTGGACCCTACCCGCGTGCGCGCGCGCCACCTCTCGCGGAGAGTGGGAGCCGAATAATGTTGCCGAGGGCGCGGGGGTGAGTCGGGGTCATGAATATCTATACATCGGGAGGGTGGGGATGGTCAAGCGGGGGGTTGCCTGGCCTAGCGTCAGGGGCGCGCGTGCCGCCTCTGTGGTGTCATCCCGAGGGAGCAAAGCGACCGAGGGATCTTGCGTGCCCAGCTCAAGCCATTCCCGGGCAAGATCCCTCGCTCCGCTCGGATGACACCTATGGCATCCCTCCCACTCATTCCGCCGACGACACCCGTGCCGCGGCCTCTGCCACCCCCGGCATGTCCGGATCCGCCCGACGCCAGATGCTCCGCAGATCGGCGTACGCCCGCTCAGCCGTCTGCCGGTCGCCGGCGGAGGCGGCGGCGCGGGCGAGACCCAGAAGGGAAAGAGCCCGGCGCGGACCCAGCTCCAGCGCCCGGGCAAACTCCCGCTGCGCCTCGGCTGGTCGGCCCAGTTGCAGGAGGACTTCGCCGAACAACTCGTGCGATGGCTTGACCACATCCGGCGGGCCGTACTCCAGCACCAGCGCATCTTCCAGGGCGCCCGCCTCCCGCAGCAGCGCCACCGCCTCGTCTTCGCGACCGTCCGCCAGATGGAGCAGTGCCCGAAGCTCCTTTTCCAGGATCGGCGGCACCCCCGCCCCGCCGCCGACCTTCCCTCGCCGTACCAGCTCGCCCAGGAGCCGCTGGGCCTCGCCCCGCTCGCCCCGCCGTAGCGCTGCCAGGCCGAGCCCGAAGGCATCGAGCGAGCGCGGCGTGGCCTCAACGCCGCTCAAGTC
>JACCQZ010000248.1 GCA_013813875.1 Gemmatimonadales bacterium
CGGTTGGTCCCCTCGACCTCGATGATGCGGTCCACCAGCAGGAAGGGGTACCGGTGGGGGATCACGTCCAGGATCCGGCCGATGTCCATCGCCACGCCTCCGTTGCGCTGTCCGGTACGGGTGAGCCAGCGGGCCAGCGCGATGTTGCCCTGGTGGCTTGGCCTGGTCGCGACGACATGTGCCTCGATGCGGCCGCCGGTGAGCGCCAGATCCCCGATGATGTCGCCGGCCTTGTGGCGCACGAACTCGTCGGGCCAGCGCAGCTCGCCGCCGACCAGGCCGTCCTCGGAGAGTATCAGGGTGGAATCGAGCGCGGCACCCAGCGCCAGCCCCCGAGCCCTGAGCGCCTTCCCCTCCCGCAGAAACCCGAAGGTCCGGGCCGGGGCCAGCTCCCGCGCGAATGCATCGGGCGTCACGTCGTAGCTGCCCGCCTGGCGACCGATCAGCGGATGGTTCCACTCGATGGTGGTCGTCAGTCGGAGACCGGGCGCCGGCGCCACGATGTAGCTGGAATCGCCCTCGGTCAGGTAGGAGGGAGCGGTGACGCGGTAGACCACCGGCTCCCCCGGCTGTTCCTGCACGCCCGCCCCGCGAAGCGCCGCCAGGTAGGGGACGAAAGAGCCGTCTCCGATCGGAGCCTCGGGTCCGTCGAGCTCGACCAGGAGATCGTCGAGCTGTAGCGCCACGGCGGCGGCCAGCAGGTGCTCCACCGTCTGCACCGAGTTGTTGCCCTCGCCGAGCGTGGTGCAGCGGTCGGTGGACCGGACCTGTGAGAGTCGCGCGGGGATGGCGGCGGCGCCGGGAAGATCCACCCGCTGGAACACGATCCCCGCTCCCGGCGTGCCCGGGGAGCAGCGTGCCGTTACCTCGGCCCCGGTGTGGAGGCCGGTCCCGCGGACATCGGCGGTTCGGGCGAGCGTGCGTCTAGACATTCCGGTGGTGGCCGGCGGCCAGGCGCTCGAGATCGGAGACGATGGGCGCCAGGCGGTAGAGGGCGGCCTGGGCCCGGAGAAACTGCCGGTGGGGACGAGCCGGATGGCCGCTCACCGAAACTCCGGCGGGCACGTCACCGAAGACGGCACTCTTGGCCGCCACCCGGGCGCCATCGCCGATGACGAGATGATCGGTGACTCCCACGTGCCCGGCCAGAATGACCCCGTCGCCCACCCGGGTGCTGCCGGCCACCCCGACGCCAGCCATCACCAGACAGCGCTCGCCGATGCGGACGTTGTGTCCCAGATGGACCAGATTGTCGAGCTTGGTGCCCCGGCCGACCACGGTGTCGCCGATGCTCCCGCGGTCCACGCAGGAATTGGAGCCCACCTCCACCTCATCCTCCAGAATGCACCCTCCGATGTGAGGAACACGCCGGTGCCCCTCCGGCCCGGTAAGATACCCGAACCCCTCTCCCCCGATGACGGCCCCCGCCTTGAGGACGACGCGGCTCCCGATCCGGGCCCCCCGATAGCATACGACGCGAGGACCGACCACCGTCTCCTCCCCGACCACCACATCGTCGCCCAGCGATACTCCTTCCTCCAGCCGGCAGCGATCGCCCAGACGCACGCCGTTGCCCACCACCACGTGCGGCCCCAGCCACACTCCGGCGCCGAGCCGGGCGCCACGGCCGATCCGGGCGGTGCGATCTATGCCGGACGTCCGGCTCGGCGCCGGGTACAGGATCTCGATTACCCGCACCAGCGAGGCATGAGGGTCGCGCACGACGATCCGGGTCGCGGCCCCCGACGGAGCCTCCGCCAGCGACTCGGGAATCAGCACCGCTCCCGCGCGGCAATCGCGCAACTCCCCGGCGTAGCGTTGGGAGACCGCCAGCGAGAGCACCTCCGGACCGGCGCGGTCGAGGGGGCCCACCGCGGAGAGCGTCACGGCCCCATCGCCAAGCAGGCGGCCGCCGACCAGATCGGCGACCGCCTGCGCGGTGAGCCCAGCAACCTTCACCCGCTCAACTGCCCGCTTTGAGCTGCGCGATGACGCGTTGGGTGAGATCGAGCGATTTGTCCGCCGTCACGATGCCGCTGTTGGGGGCACCAGCGTCGAAGATGATGGCATAGTTGCCTGCCGCGCGCACCCCCTCGATGACGCTGTTGACCTTGGTCTGGATCGGGTCGAGCAGCTCCCGCTCGCGGGTGGCGGCGCGCTGCTGCAGCTCCTGGGTCCGCTTCTCCAGGGTCTGCTGCTGACCTTGAAGCTCTTTCCGCTTGGCGGCACGCTGGGTAGGGCTGAGGAGCACCGTCTGCTGCTCGAAGGCCGACGCCGCGGAATCGAGAGTGGCCTGAAGCTTCTGCACCTCGCTTCGGTAGGTCTCCAGCTCCTTGGTGAACGTTGACTCGGCCTGGCCGTAGCCCGGGGTCTGTTTGAGGATGGCCTGGGTGTTGACGTACGCGACCTTTGCGCCCCCGCCCTGCTGGGCGGCAAGCGGCGTGGCACCGGCCACGGCCAGCGCGATCAGTCCAGCCCAGGCTCCTACGACGACAAGCTTCATGCTCAGCTCCCGATGTGAGGTGCG
>JACCQZ010000254.1 GCA_013813875.1 Gemmatimonadales bacterium
GAGATCGAGGGTGCGGTCGATCAGATCGCCGAGCCGGTCGAGCGGCCACTGGGTGGCCGCGTCGCTCAGGGCACGGGAGGGGTCCGGATGGGTCTCGAGAAAGAAGCCGTCGGCCCCGGCCACCGCCGCCGCGGCCAGGAGCGGCGGGATGCACTCGCGCCGGCCGCCGCTGGCCCCGCCGGTACCCTGGCCCGGCTGCTGCACCGCGTGGGTCGCGTCGAAGACGACCG
The DNA here is from genome assembly GCA_013813875.1 of Gemmatimonadales bacterium. Taxonomy (GTDB): domain Bacteria; phylum Gemmatimonadota; class Gemmatimonadetes; order Gemmatimonadales; family GWC2-71-9; genus CAVVWJ01. The sequence goes on from JACCQZ010000254.1 coordinate 231, forward strand.
CCGCCCCGGTGGCCTCGCGGAGACGGGTGAAGTTCCGCATGTCCACCACGAGGTCGCCATAGCCGAAGAACGTGCCCCGCTCGGTGACCGCGACATCGGTGCTGCCCCCGCCCCGTACCTTCGCCAGCGCGCCGGCCATGGCCTCGGCCGGCATCCACTGCCCTTTCTTCACGTTGACCGGGCGGCCGGTGCGTCCGGCGGCCACCAGCAGGTCGGTCTGGCGGCAGAGAAACGCGGGGACCTGGAGCGCGTCCGCCACCTCCGCTGCCGCCGCCGCCTGCGCCGCCTCGTGGATGTCGGTGAGGACCGGGAGGCCGCTCTCGGTCCGGACCTTCTCCAGCAGGCGCAGGCCCTCGTGGAGCCCGGGACCGCGCGGCGCGTCGAGCCGGGCGCGATTGGCCTTGTCGCAGCTGGCCTTGAAGCACACCGGCAGTCCGCGTTCCGCCGCCAGGCGGGCCAGCGCGTCCGCCACCCGGGGCACCACGTCGCCCGGCTCGAGCACGCAGGGGCCGGCGATGAGGAACGGGAATCGCCCGAAGGTCCAGCCCGTCACCGGGCGGAGCCCGCCAGCTGCTGGGGCGTCCCGGCGGGACGGTCGGCCTTGGCCTGGCGGCGGCGCAGGGCCGCGCCAATGAAGCCGGCAAAGAGCGGATGCGGCCGGGTGGGGCGCGACTTGAGCTCCGGATGGAACTGACAGCCGATGAACCAGGCGTGCTCCGGCAACTCGATCACTTCCACCAGGCCGCCGTCGGGCGACTGGCCCGAGAGCCGGAGCCCGTACTCCGCGAGCACGTCGCGGTAGGCGTTGCTCACCTCCCAGCGGTGCCGGTGCCGCTCACTGATCTCGGTGACGCCGTAGGCCTGCGCCGCTCGGGAGCCGGGACGCAGCCGTGCGGTGTAGGCGCCCAGCCGCATGGTGCCGCCGAGCTGACTCACCTCGCGCTGCGACTGCATGAGGGCGATGACCGGGGACTCACACTCGGGCGCGAACTCGGTGCTGTTGGTGTCGGGAAGGCCGCAGACGTTGCGGGCAAACTCGATGATGGCGACCTGCAGACCGAGGCAGATGCCCAGGAACGGATAGTCGTTCTGGCGGGCCCACTGGATGGCCTGCACCATTCCTTCGACTCCCCGCTCACCGAACCCGCCGGGGATGAGCAGCCCGTCGAAGCCGCCGAGGGCGCGGCCGGCGGCGGCCTGATCGCTGAACCGATCGCTGGGGATCCACTCGATCTCCACCTTGGCATCGTTGGGAATGCCGCCATGGATCAGGGCCTCCTGAACCGACTTGTAGGCGTCGTGGAGGGAGGTGTACTTCCCTACCACGGCGATGCGGATCCGGTGACGGGGATGCAGGATTCTCTCGGTGAGAGCTTTCCAGCTGCTGAGGTCCGGCTCCCTGGTCTCGATCCGGAGCCGCTGGCAGACCTCGCGGTCGAGCCCCTGTTCCAGGAAGCGAAGCGGGATCTCGTAGATGGACTTGACGTCGGGGCTCTCCACGACGCACCCGAAGTCCACGTTGCAGAAGAGCGCGATCTTGCGCTTGATGTCGGCGGCCAGCGGCTGCTCGCTGCGGCAGATCAGGATATCGGGCTGAATTCCGATCTGCATCAGGTCGCGCACGGAGTGCTGGGTCGGCTTGGTCTTGAGCTCGCCGGCGGCGGCAATGTAGGGCACCAGCGTCAGGTGGATGAACAGCGCGTTGTCGCGCCCCACTTCCTGGCGAAACTGCCGGATCGCCTCCAGAAACGGCAGCGACTCGATGTCGCCGACGGTCCCACCGATTTCGGTGATGACGATGTCGTGCCCCGGGGCGGTGCGCCGGATAGCGTTCTTGATCTCGTCGGTGATGTGGGGGATGACCTGTACGGTGGACCCGAGGTATTCCCCGCGTCGCTCCTTGTTGATGACGGTCTGGTAGATCCGGCCGGTGGTGACGTTGTTCTGCTGAGAGAGCGACCGGTCAATGAAGCGCTCATAGTGGCCGAGATCGAGATCGGTCTCGGCGCCGTCATCGGTCACGAATACCTCGCCGTGCTGGAACGGCGACATGGTGCCGGGATCCACGTTGATGTAGGGATCGAACTTCTGCATCGTGACGGTGAGCCCGCGCTCGACGAGGAGCCGCCCAAGCGATGCGGCGGCGATGCCCTTCCCGAGAGAGGAGACGACGCCGCCGGTAACGAAGATGTACTTGGTCGCGCTGGGAGCCGTGGTCATAGACTCATCCCTGTAATACGTGCCAATGGGCTTCCGCGTCTCGGAGGTCGTCCGCGGTGTCAATGCCGGGTAGCGCCGGCTCCGCCAGCCGAGTGACGCCGATGGTAAGCCCGCAGTGCAGCGCGCGCAGTTGCTCCAACCGCTCGGCCGCTTCGAGCGCGCTCGGCGGAGTACCGACCCAGCGCGCCAGCGCGGCACGGGCGCAGGCATAGATGCCGAGGTGCTGCCAGTAGAGTGACTCCGACGGGTCGGTGGGCTCACGCCGGTGCGGAATGACCGCGCGGGAAAAGTAGAGAGCCCGGCCCCTGGCGTCGGTGACGACTTTGACCCTCGAGGGGTCGGCCGCAAGGGCCAGGTCCAGTGGTGCCGCGGCGGTGCCGATGTCATCGCCCCGATCAATCCGGGCGAGCGATCCGGCCAGCGCCTCCCGAGGGAGGAACGGCTCGTCTCCCTGGACGTTGACCACGACGTCGAAGCCGGCGAACTCCGGCCGTGCCGCCACCTCAGCCACCCGATCGGTCCCCGACTGGTGCCCCGGCCGGGTGAGCAGGGCCCGCACCCCGGATTGGCTCACGACGTCAGCGACCCTTGCCGAGTCGGTGGCCACCACCAGCTCGTCGGTCAAACCGTGGTCCATGACGCGCTGAATCACTCGGGTGATGAGCGGCGCGCCGGCCAGCAACTGGAGCGGTTTGTTGGGGAGTCGGGTCGAGCCAAGACGAGCCGGTATGACACCGAGGACGCGCATCACGAAAGGTAATAGTGGGTCGGGATGCAGTCAAAAGTTGTGCCGGATTGGAGAGGGAGCTATCGGCTACCGGCTATTGGCTTGTAGGGCAATGCGTTAACGGCGAGAGAGAGGAAATTGGCGAGCAGCTTTCGACCTTCGGGGGTGGCCACCGATTCGGGGTGGAACTGAACGCCGTAGATGGGAAGGGAGCGGTGGCATAGGGCCATGATTTCGCTGCCGGCAGGACGGTCGGCGGACCAAGCGGTGATTGCGAGATCCTCGGGCAGTCGCTCGGGAGAGACTACGAGGGAATGGTAGCGCATGACCTCGAAGGGCGCCGGGATGGAGCGGAAGAGCGGATGGCCCTGGTGGGCTACCATGGTGGTCTTGCCGTGCATCAAGCGGTCGGCGCGGACTACGTCGGCACCGAACGCCTGGCCGATGGCCTGATGGCCCAGGCATACCCCGAGCAGCGGGACTTTGCCGGCGGCGGCTCGCACCAGCGGGACCGAAATCCCCGCCTCGGCTGGGGTACAGGGTCCGGGCGAGATGACGATGGCCGAGGGGCGGAGCGCCAGCGCAGCCTCGACCGTGAGCGCGTCGTTGCGGTAGACTACCGGATCGGCGCCGAGCTCGCCGGCATACTGGACGAGGTTGTAGGTGAAGCTGTCGTAGTTGTCGAGGACCAGGAGCATCGGGGCAAACTAGGGCCGGGGCAGAGAGTCCGCCATCTGGCTGACCGCCGGGCGCACCGAGTCGCTCAGGCGGTGTCCTTCGGCACGGAGGGAGTCTCCACGGCGGCGGCCCTCAGCACGCAGGGAGTCACCCAGGCGCTCGGCGCGGGTGGACATCGAATCGGCCGTCCGCTCCTGCTTCGCGGCAAAGGAGTCGGCCTGCTCCTCGGCGCTTTCTGCGGTCGAGTCGCTGAAGGTGATGTCCTGCAGCTCGCTCACCAGATCCGCGGGCAGGAAGAGCGGCACGGTGACGGTGCCCGGCTCGAAGATGGCCTGGCCATACTCCACGAAGGCAGAGTCAAGGGAATCGCCCTGGATGCACCAGAAGGCGGGACCGCTGTTGATATTGAAACCGCTGCGGCTCCTGTCGCGATCGAAGTTGGCCCCGAGCCGGCAGCCTTCGAGGCCTCGGGC
>JACCQZ010000290.1 GCA_013813875.1 Gemmatimonadales bacterium
TCACATTTTAACCGCATGGTTAAACCGTCTAGTTCAACTAAGCAGTCAAAAGCTCTCGCGTCCGCTGACGACCGGGAAACCCGGGAGCGGCTGCTCGACGCCGCCCACGCCGTCTTTCTGCGGAAGGGCACGGCCGCCACCCGCACCCAGGAGATCGCCGACGAAGCCGGGGTGAACAAGGCGCTGGTCCACTACTACTTCGGCACCAAGGCGGCGCTGTCCGACGCCATCTTCGAGCGGGCGACGGCGGCGCTGCTGCCACGGATCTTCGGTATCCTCGCCGATGAAAATCGGGCCATCGAGGAGAAGGTTCGCGACATCGTGCGGAAGCAGATTGACTTCCACTCCGCGCGCCCCTACCTCGCCGCCTACATCGTCTCCGAAATGCACGCCGAGCCGGAGCGGGTCGCTGCCATGATAGGCCGCCGCGGCCCCGCCCCGCTCGACGTGCTCCGGCGGCAGTTGCGCCAGGGCGCCAAGGCGGGAACGCTACGCCCGATCACCGCCGAGCAGTTCGTGGTGAACCTCATGTCGCTGCTCATCTTCCCTTTCACCACCCGGCCGGTCCTCGGCGTTCTCCTCGACATCGAGCCTTCTGACTGGCCGGCCTTTCTGGAGGAACGGCGGCGGATTCTTCCCGATTTCTTCATGGCGGGGCTCCGGCCGTGAGTCGGCCAGCTCGCTCGGTGGCCGCGGCCTGTGCGGCGCTGGTACTCACGGGGCAGGTCCTCAACGTCCAGGCACAGGACACGTTGCACGTGGCCCGCCTCCAGGACGCCGCGCTCAGCAGCGATCCCCGCACCGCGCAGTTGGGCCTGCTCCGTTCGGCCACCAATCTGCGGCTCGCGGTCATCGGATCGGGATGGCTGCCGCAGGTCGGGCTCAATGCCTGGGCTTCGCACCAGAGCGACGTCACCAACGTGGGGATTGACCTTCCCGGAATCGCCTTTCCCAACCCGGCCCAAGACCGCTGGCAGGCCACGCTCGACGTGCAGCAGACCCTCTACGACGGGGGAGACGTTGCGCGCCGGCGTGATCTGGAGCGCGCCCGCCACGCCGAATCGGCGGCGGCCGTGAAGGTACACCTCTACGCTCTCCGCTCCGAGGTGAATGCCGCCTTCTTCGCCGCCTTCCTGCTGCAGCAGCGCTCGGCGGAGTTCGACGCCCTCGTCACCGACCTCGACGCGCGTCTCGCGGCGGTCCGCGCGCGGGTGGATGCCGGCACGGCGCTCGGTCGAGAGGCCGCCGAAGTGGAGGCGGAGCAGGTGCGGGCCGCTCTGCAGCGCGACGAGGCACGGGCCTCGAGGCGTGCGTCTCTGGCCATCCTCTCCGACCTCGCCGGGCAGCCGATTGATACGACCGCGGTGCTCGTGCTCCCGACCGACGAGCCCGAGCGGATGCAACGGCCAGGTCCATCCAACCTGCCGGCGCTGAGACTTCGTCCCGAGTTCGAGCGGTTTCGCCAGGCGCGACTTCGTCTGGGGCAGGAAGCCGTGCTGGCCACGACAGAGAACTCACCCCGGCTCTCGGCCTTCGGTCAGGCGGGGATCGGGCTTCCGGGTCTGGACCAGTTCCGCACTACGTCGGACGCATTCTGGCAGGCCGGGGTACGCCTGGAGTGGCGTCCCTGGACCTGGCGCTCCGCCGGCCGGACGGCGGCGGCGCTGCGGCTGCAGCAGCAGGTGCTCGAGACCGAAGAGCAGGCATTGGCACGCAGCCTCACGCGGGCAGTGGCCGCGGACCTCGAGGAGATCGCCCGGCTGCAAGCGGCACTCGGCGAAGACGAGCGGGTGGTCGAGCTGCGGGCGGAGGTGGAGCGGCAGGCGAGGGTGCAGCACGACGAAGGCGCCATCACTACCGCCGACTACGTGGAAACCCGCACCGACGTGCTCGAGGCACGGCTGACTTTGCAGCGCCACCGCGTGGAGCTGGCTCGAGCGCGGGCGGCATACCGGACCACACTGGGGCTGGAGCCCCGCTAACACGAGCTCACATACCATGTCCCGTACCGGCCAACTTCTGCTTACCCGGGACGGCATTCTCCTCGCCGGGACCATCTTTCTAGCCTCATGTCGGGGTCAGCACGCCGACGCGTACGGCAACTTCGAAGCGACGGAGGTCACCGTGGCTGCCGAAGTGGGCGGGCGTCTGTTGCGCCTGGCGGTGGACGAGGGCGACCGGATCGAAGCGGGCGCCGCGCTGGGAGCGGTGGACACGGTCGCGCTGGTGCTCGAGCGCCGCGCGGTGGCGGCCCGCCGAGCCGCGGCGGCATCGCGGACGCGCGAAGCGCACGCCACCATCGCCGCGCTCGATGTCCAGCGAACCATCGCCGAGCGCGAGCTCTCCCGCACCGAGCGGCTGCTGCGCGCCGCCGCCGCCACGGCGCAACAAGGCGACCGGGCGGAACGGGAGGCCCACGTGATCCGAGAGCAGCTTGCCGGCGCCCGCGCTGCGAGCGGCGGCGTGGCACAGGAAGTCGAGGCCCTCGACGCGCAGGTCGCGCTGATTGACGACCGCCTGTCCCGCAGCCGTATCGTGAGTCCGCTGGACGGCACGGTGCTGGCGCGGTACGTCGAGCCGGGAGAGTTCGTGCAGCCGGGACAGCCTCTCTTCAAGGTGGCCTCGCTCGACTCGCTCACCTTTCGGGCCTACGTGAGCGGCGCACAACTCGCCGCGCTCCGGTTGGGGCGACAGGTGAGCGTCGCGGTGGACCGCGGCACCGACACCCTGGAAGCCCTCCCCGGCCGGGTCACCTGGATCTCTTCCTCGGCCGAATTCACCCCCACGCCGATCCAGACCCGGGAGGAGCGGACCGAGCAGGTCTACGCGGTGAAGGTCGCCGTGAGCAACCGCGAAGGCACCCTCCGAATCGGGATGCCGGGCGACCTCGTCCTCGGCGGCAGCGGTGAGACCGAATGAGCCAGGGCCTCGCGGTAGAGGCGAGAGGGTTGCAGCGCCGCTTCGGCGACACCATGGCGCTGGACGACGTTTCGTTCGACGTGGCGCCGGGGGAGCTCTTTGGGGTCATCGGGCCCGACGGCGCCGGGAAGACGACGCTCTTTCGCATTCTGGTCACCCTGCTGCTGCCCGATGCGGGCTCGGCTCGGGTTCTGGAACGCGACGTGGTACGGGATCTCTGGGAGCTGCGAAGACGGATAGGCTACATGCCGGGCCGTTTCTCGCTCTACCCTGACCTGAGCGTGGCGGAGAACCTCGGCTTCTATGCCGCGCTCTTCGACACTACAGTGGCCGCCGCACGGGAGACGATCGCGCCGATCTGGCGGCAGCTGGAGCCGTTCGCGGGGCGGCGGGCCGGCGCCCTGTCGGGCGGCATGAAGCAGAAGCTCGCCCTCTGTTGCGCGCTGGTCCACCGCCCGGAGATCCTCCTCCTGGACGAGCCCACCACCGGTGTGGACGCCGTCTCCCGCCGCGAGTTCTGGGATCTTCTCGGGCGCTTGCGCGCCAAAGGGCTGCCGATCGTGGTCTCTACCCCGTACATGGACGAGGCGGACCTCTGCGACCGGGTCACCCTCATGCAGCGGGGAAAGCTTCTCGTCACCGACCGGCCGGCCGAGATCGGCCGCCGCTATCCGCGTCCGCTCCTGGCGGTGCGGGGCGGCAGCATCCTCGGGCTCCTCGGCATCCTCCGGCGCTTTCCCCACGCGGCGGCGGTCTGGCCCTTTGGCGCGGCACTGCACTACACCGACGCCCGGGCAGGCGCCGCGCCCGAGGGCGTTGCGGCCGAGCTCCGCGCCTACGTCGCGTCCGCCGGCCTCGGCGAGGTTTCGGTCGAGCCCATCGCGGCAGGCATCGAGGACGCCTTCATGTGGCACATGGCGGAAGAAGCCGCGTGAGCGGGCCCGCCATAGATGCCCGGGCGCTCACGCGCCGCTTCGGCACATTCACCGCGGTGGACGGGATCAGCTTTCAGGTCGAGCGAGGAGAGGTCTTCGGCTTCCTGGGAGCCAACGGGGCGGGCAAGACGACCGCGATGCGAATGCTCATCGGCCTCCTCGCCCCCTCGTCGGGCTCCGCGACTGTGGCCGGATACGATGTCGCGACCCAGGCGGAGCAGGTCCGGCGGCGGATCGGCTACATGAGCCAGCGGTTCTCGCTCTATGAGGATCTGACGGTGCGGGAGAACATCACTCTGTTCGGCGGGATCTACGGGCTCAGCAACCGGGACATCGCGGAACGCACCGGACAGATTCTCTCCCGTATCGGCCTGCAACGGGCGGCGCGCGAGCTGGTGCGGGAGATCCCGCTGGGCTGGAAGCAGCAGCTGGCCTTCTGCGTTGCGCTGCTGCACCGCCCCGCGGTGGTCTTTCTCGACGAACCGACCGGTGGAGTGGATCCGATTACCCGCCGGCGGTTCTGGGAACTGATCTACGAGGCGGGGGCGGAGGGCACCAGCGTCCTGGTCACCACCCACTACCTGGACGAAGCGGAGTACTGCAACCGGATATCCATCATGATGGACGGTGCCATCGCGGCCATGGGAACTCCGTCGGACGTGAGGCGTGGCCTGGGCGCCGCCACACTTGATGAAGTGTTTCTGCGGCTCACCCGCCCCGGAGCCGCGGTGTGAGGCCAATCCTCGGGTTCGTGCGGAAGGAGACGTTGCACCTGCTTCGCGATCGCCAGACGCTCGCGATCCTGATCCTGCTGCCGCTGGTGCAGGTGCTCATCTTCGGCTTCGCCGTGCGCACCGACGTGCGGGAAATTCCCATCGTTGTGGTGGACCCGACTCCCGACGTGGCGACGCTCGAGCTCCGGGAGCGCGTGGCGGCTTCCGAGCGCTTTCGCCTGGTGGCGGTGGCGCCGAGTACCCGAGAGCTCGACTCGCAATTTCAGGAGGGATCGGTGCGGCAGGCGTTGGTGCTGCCCCGCGACGTGGAACGCCGGCTGGGCCGCGGTGACACGCTTGCGGTGCAGCTGCTCACCGACGGGAGCGACCCCAACACCGGCGGGATCATGCAGGGATACGCCACCGCGGTGCTGCGGCGCTGGCACGCCGACGCGACGCCCGCAGCCAGGGGGCTGCGGATCGAAGTGGCCACCCGCATGCGGTTCAACCCCACGCTGGAAAGCGCCCACCTCTTCGTACCCGGCCTGGTGGCCTTCGTGCTCACCATCGTTTCGGCGCTGATGACGGCGATCTCCATCACCCGGGAAAAGGAGACGGGAACCATGGAGATGCTGCTGGTCTCCCCCATCCGTCCCGCGGCCATTGTGGCCGGCAAGGTCACCCCCTACATCGCGCTCGGCTTCGTGAGCGTACTGCTGGTGCTGGTGGCGGCACGGGCGGTCTTCGAGGTGCCCTTACAGGGCAGCCTGCTGCTGCTTCTGGCGGAGAGCGGCCTCTACATTGTCACCTCCCTGGCGCTGGGAATAGTCATTTCCACCCGGGCGCCGACCCAGCGCACCGCCATGCTGGCCGCGCTCGCGGGGCTGCTCATGCCCACCCTCATGCTTTCCGGCTTCATCTTTCCGCTCGAGTCGCTGCCATCGCCACTGCAGGCCCTCTCCCACATCGTCCCGGCGCGCTGGTTCCTGGTGGTGGTACGGGGAATCATGCTGAAGGGTGCTGGGCTGCCCACGCTCTGGCAGGAAACCCTCATCCTGGCAGGGATGACCGTCCTGCTCCTGATTGCCGGGTCTCGGCGCCTCACCATTCGGTTGGACTAGCCCATGCGCACGATCTTTTTTCTGGTGCGCAAAGAGTTTCTCCAGATTTTCCGCGACCGCACCACCGTACTGCAGATCTTTCTCATACCGGTGGTTCAGCTCCTGGTGCTGGCCAACGCCGCCACTTTCGATCTCAAGCAAACCCGGCTGCTGGTGGTGGACGAAGACCGCACCACGGTCTCGTCCGGCCTGGTGCAGCGGCTGGAGGGGGGCCGGCAGTTCCGGGTAGTGCGGCGGACTTCGAGCGGGGCCGGAGTGGAGCAGGCGTTGCTCGACGGGGAGGTGACGGCGGTGCTGCACATTCCCCGCCGCTTCGAGCAGGATCTGGTCCGGCACCACCGCGCGCCGGTGCAGCTCATTCTCAACGCGGAGGAGGGGGCGGCCGTCGGAATCGTGCAGTCGAGCGCCGCCGCGATACTGGAGGCCTACGCCGGGGAGCTGGAGCGAACGTTGCCGGTCATGCGGGGCAGCTCCTCCGCGATGATGCCTGCGGCGCCGCTCGATCTTCGGGCCCAGCGTTGGTTCAACCCCACCCGGAACTACAAGCATTACATGGTGCCCGCGCTGATGGTGTCGCTCACCACCATCATCGGGCTGCTGCTCACGGCACAGAACATCACCCGCGAGAACGAGCTGGGCACCCTCGAACAGCTTAACGTGACCCCGATGACCAAGGTCCAGTTTATCGCGGCGAAGCTGATCCCCTTCTGGCTGCTTTCGCTGGTGATCTTCGGGCTCGGCTTGACCATTGGAAAGACCGTATTCGACATCCCGATGAGAGGGAGCCTGCCGCTGGTGGTACTCGCGGTGATGGTCTATCTCATCGTGGTGCTGGGGCTCGGTCTCTGGATCTCGACCGTGACTCGCACTCAGCAGCAGGCGATGTTCGTCGCGTTCTTCGTGATCCTGATTTTTCTGCTCATGAGCGGGCTGTTTACCCCGCTGGAATCAATGCCACGCTGGGCCCAGCTGGCGGCCGAGGCCAATCCGGTCAAACATTTCGTGTTCATCATGCGGGCGGTGCTGGTGAGGGGCGCGGGCCTGGAAACCGTGGCGGGTCCGATCCTGGGACTGGCGGCTGGTGGGGCAGCGGTGCTGACACTGGCGGTGCTGCGGTACCGCAAGTCGGCGGCGTGAATTGTCACCCTGAGCGCAGCAAAGGGGACCGTGCTGGGGTCTATACCTCTTCGCTGCGCTCCGGGTGACAGCTCGGCTTGACACCGCCGCTGGGCGGCGCAGATTGGCAGAACCACTCCAATAACCATCTCGACAGGGTTTCCGCCATGCCTCGCTCGCTTCTCCGTGCGGCGTCGCCGTGTCTGATGCTGGTCTGCCTCGCGGTCGAGGTCTTCTCGCCGTCCACCGCGGCCGCGCAGGACAAGCCCGGCGAAATGCAGGGGTTTCTCCGCTCCAAGGTGCGGGGACTTTCGGCGGTCCAGGGCGGCTTCCTCTCGGGCAGCATCATGGCGGTGGCAACCGGGACCGGGATGCAGGCGGCAGTGGTCAACATGCTGCGGCTGCTGGGCGGCGCGGCCAAGCTCTCCAAAGACCCCAGCATGGCGGAGATGTACGACTACCTCCGCACCGGCAAAGGCTTCGACTTTTCAGGGGCGCCTGTATCCGCCGGCTACGATGTCCATCTCGACTTCGTGCTGGTGAGCGATGGCAAGGGCGACTATCGGCTCAAGAGCGGGAACGCGAGCTACTCGGGAAGCACCGATGCCGACCTTTCGCTGGGCGAAGGTGCCGGTGCCCACCGCTTCACCGACCAGTTCCGGAGTCAGGCCACGGTCGAGCTTACGCCCGAGAACGCCTCCATCACACTCGCCACCACCGGCAAGGGCAAGGACCGGCGCTCCCAGTTCGATGTAAACGTCCGCTTTCCCGTCCCCCTGGTGGGCAAGACGACCTGGAGCGCGATGGGCGGGCTCTCGGTGGTGACTGTGGAAGAAAGGGCGGATGCCTCGATCACCCACCATCGCGCCTTCGGCCAGGAAAATACCGAAACGCGGCCGGGGGGCGCCCAGTGGAACGCCGGCGTCGTCTACAGCTACAGCGGCCCCTCCGATAGCATGCTTCGCGGCCGGGAGACCTGGCAGGACATCACCGACTCGGGTGAGATGGTGGAATGGGAGTTGTGGGGGGAATGTCAGGCCGACATGCTGAGCCCGGAGGAGAACGACGAGCTGGTGTACGATGCATTGGTGCCGGCCAAGATCGAGCGGCTCGCGCTGGCGAGGGTGCAGCCGTCGTTCTGGGAGCAGGATCTGGATTGGAGCTTCCATGAGATTGCGGGCAGCGACCTTGAACCCCGGCCCGATAAGACGAAGGGGAACGACTTCGACGTGACCTACACCAAGCTGCCGGACAAGAACTCGGCCTTTGCCTTCTGGGACGTCGAGGCCAGTGACATGCACGACTTTCTCCGCTCGACCGATCAGATCGACATGAGCGGCTGGCCGGTCAAGGCGGAGTACGGCGCCGATGCCTTTTTCACCCTCGACGAGGGCAAGGAAGGGGTCTTCCAGCTCAAGGACGGCAGCGTCACCTGGAGCACGCGAAACGATACCCGGGTCGAGTTGAATGGTGGAGACGGCAACATCCACATCCTTCACGACAAGGCATCCGGCCAGGGCAGCTCCCGGCTGACCCCGGAGCTGTCTTCGATCACGCTCGTAACCGAAGGCAAGGGCAAAGACGCCACCTTCACGCTCAACCTGGATGTAGCCCACCCTATGCCCTACGACGCCAACGCGCTGTGGAGCATGATGGGAGGCTTGGCTGTGCTTCGGATCGAGGAGCACTCGGGAACCCAACAATCGCATATGACTATGTTCGGCCAGGCGTATTCGGAGCCACCGA
>JACCQZ010000318.1 GCA_013813875.1 Gemmatimonadales bacterium
TGCTCCGCCGGTCCCTGGGCGAGAATCACCTGCTCGACCTGCAGCTCTCACCGGAGATCGGCGAGGTCCGGGCCGACCGCGGCCAACTGGAGCAGGTGCTGATCAACCTGGTGCTCAACGCCCGGGACGCGATGGTGGAGCACGGGCGCGTCACCATCGAGACCGGCATGGCCACGCTGGACGAGGAGTACGTTCAACTGCACGCCGGCGTGAGCATTCCCACCGGAGAGTACGTCATGCTCGCCGTCAGCGACACCGGCAGCGGAATGGATCCCGACCTGCAGGCCCGTATCTTCGAGCCTTTCTTTACCACCAAGCCGGTGGGCCAGGGCACCGGCCTGGGCCTCTCGACGGTGTACGGCATCGTCAAGCAGAGCGAAGGGTTCGTGTGGGTCTACAGCGAGCCGGGCCACGGAAGCACCTTTAAGATCTACCTGCCTCAGGCCGGCGCCCGGCGCTACGTCCCCGCCACCAACGGCGCGCCGTCGCCTCCACGGGGCGGCACCGAGACGATCCTCGTCGTGGAGGACGAAGACATGGTGCGCTCACTGGCCTGCCGCGGACTTCGGGAGCAGGGATACACCGTGCTGGAGGCGCGCAACGGTCTCGAGGCGATCGGCTGGGTCGAGGACCGCCGGCGCGACATTGATCTGGTGATCTCGGACGTGGTCATGCCGGAGTTGGGCGGGCGAGAGCTGGGACAGCGGCTCGCCGACCTGGATCCGCAACTGCCGGTGCTGTACATGTCAGGGTATACCGGCGAGGACGTCATCCAGCGGGGACTGCTGGATCCGAGCGCTCCCTTTCAGCAGAAACCCTTCACACCCGAGGGGCTGGCCCGCAAGGTCAGGGACATGCTGGACGTGCGGGCTACGCGATCGCCCCAGGCTCGGTTTCCGTCGCCGCAGTCCGGGGAGCCGGCCGAAACTCGAGGTGATCCGCCCGCAGAATGACGAATCCCCGTGGCGTGGACAGACGCGCCAGACGTTCGCCCGCCATGTTGACCATCCGCTGCGTCACCCCCGGAAAGATCGGCACCACGTCGTACCAGGCCGACGAGTTCAGCTCGGAGTATCTCCGCTGGTGCTCGGATCGCAGACGGGCCTGGACGCCGGACATTGCTGGCTCCGTGATCGTGATGGTTGGGAAATCTATGGAGGTGGCGGGGGAGTCGAAAGTCGAAGGTCCTCAGCTTTGGTGCGGGCGCTGGGGCGGGGCTGGTATCCTGTCGGGCCGCTCCGGTGCGAGGACGCTGAGCTTGTCACGCTGAGCAAGATCACGCCGCCGCCTCAGCCCAGATCCGCCGTGCATCGCCTACCGGGCCCTAATACGTCGGCGGATCACTAGCCGGGAACGACTCGATAGACCCCTCGTCCACCCGATCCGGGGTAGCCGGCGCCGGGGATGTCGTTGCCGCGGGCCTCGCGGAGACCGCCTGCGCCTTCTGCCGAACCCCCAGAAGCTGCCGGAGCACGTAGGGCAGGATGCCGCCGTTTCGGTAGTAGAGCACCTCCTGCGGGGTGTCAATCCGGACGGTCACCGGGAACTCGGCCGCCGTTCCATCCTCCCGGCGGGCTCGAACGATAAGGGTTCGGCCTCCGGCCAGCCCGCCCGCTATCGCCTCCGCCACCCCGTCAACGTCGAACAACTCCAGACCGGTGAGACCCAGCGACGCGGCGGAGTCGCCGGGCGTGAACTGGAGCGGCAGGATGCCCATGCCGACCAGGTTCGAGCGGTGGATTCGCTCGTAGCTCTCCGCCACCACCGCGCGGATCCCCTGCAGTGCCGGACCCTTGGCGGCCCAATCCCGGCTGGAGCCGGAGCCGTACTCCTTTCCCGCGAGCACTACCAGCGGGGTGCCGTCGGCCTGGTAGCGAACCGCGGCGTCATAGATCGTGAGCACTTCGCCGGTGGGGAAGTAAGTGGTGTATCCCCCCTCGGTTCCTGGCGCGAGCTGGTTCCTGATCCGGGTGTTGGCGAAGGTTCCCCGCACCAGCACCTCGTGATTGCCCCGGCGCGAGCCGTAGGAGTTGAAGTCCGCCAGGGCCACCCCCCGCCCCGTCAGGTAGCGCCCCGCGGGCGAGTCCCTGCGAATGCTGCCGGCCGGAGAGATATGGTCGGTGGTCACGCTGTCGGCCAGGAGCGCAATGGCCCGGGCGCCCCGGATCTCGGCGACCCGCTCGGGCACCTCCCGCGACATGCCGTCGAAGTAGGGCGGCCGGCGAACGTAGGTTGACGCCGGCGACCATTCGAAACGGTCGCCGGTAGGTATCTCGAGCCCGTTCCACCGCTCGTCCCCCTGGAAGACCGCCCCATAACTCCGCCGGTACATGTCCGACCGGATGGCCCCGCGCACGGCCTCCTCCACCTCTGCCGAAGTCGGCCAGATATCGCGAAGAAACACCGGCTCGCCGCCCCGCCCAATGCCGAGTGGCTCGGCACGTAGATCTATGTCAATGCGGCCCGCCAGGGCAAAGGCCACCACCAGCGGAGGGGACATCAGATAGTTGGCCCGCACGTCGGAGTTGATCCGACCCTCGAAGTTGCGGTTGCCCGAGAGCACCGCGCACGCCACCAGCGAGCGGCGCTGAATCTCGTCGGAGATCTCGATCGGCAGCGGGCCCGAGTTGCCGATGCAGGTGGTACACCCGTAGCCCACCAGGTTGAACCCCAGTTGGTCGAGGTAGGGAGTGAGCCCCGCGGCCTCGTAGTAATCGGTTACCACCTTCGAGCCGGGGGCCAGCGAGGTCTTGACCCAGGACTTCCGCTCCAGTCCCCGTTCCACCGCCTTCCGGGCGAGCAGCCCCGCGGCCATCATCACCGAAGGATTGGAGGTGTTGGTGCAGCTGGTGATGGCGGCGATGACCACCGATCCGTGATCGAGCACCTCTCCCGGCTCGTCCACCATCACGGCGTGCGCCGAGGGAGACTGGCTGGAGCCTTCGCCCCACACCCCGACCGCGGCCGGACCCGCGGCCACGCCCTTGTCTCCGTCTTTGCCCGGCATGGGCGCCCCGGCCGGGAGCAGCCCCGACAAGGCGGCCTCGAAGGCGCGCTTGGCCTCGGAAAGGGGAATGCGGTCCTGCGGCCGCCGCGGGCCCGAGATGCTGGGCTCGACCGTGTCGAGGTCGAGCCGCAGGGTGTCGGTAAACACCGGCTCGGGCGACGTGGCGGTATGAAAGAGCCCCTGCTCCTTCATATAGGCTTCGACCAGCGCCACCCGTTCTTCGGTCCGTCCGGTAAAACGGAGGTAGTCGAGGGTGACCGTGTCCACCGGAAAGATCGCGCAGGTGGCGCCGTACTCCGGGCTCATGTTGCCGATAGTGGCCCGGTCGGCCAGCGCCAGGCTTTCGAGCCCCGGTCCGAAGAACTCGACGAACTTGCCGACCACCCCCCTCTTCCGGAGCAGCTCCGTCACGGTCAGGACCAGGTCTGTGGCGGTGGCCCCCTCGCGAAGCCGCCCCTCCAGGCGCACCCCGATTACCTCCGGAATGAGCATCGAGACCGGCTGGCCCAGCATGGCCGCTTCGGCCTCGATGCCGCCCACCCCCCAGCCGAGCACACCCAATCCGTTCACCATGGGGGTGTGGGAGTCGGTCCCCACCAGGGTATCGGGGTAGGCCTGCGGCAGCTTTCCGGCCGGGGCGGCGGGATTTTCATCCGAGGTGAACACCACTCGGGCGAGATATTCGAGGTTCACCTGGTGCACTATGCCGGTGTTGGGCGGCACCACCCGGAAGTTCTCAAACGCCCGCTGGCCCCAGCGTAGAAACGCGTAGCGCTCCCGGTTGCGCTGGTAGTCGAGGTCCACGTTGAGCTTGAATGCGTCGCGGGATCCAAACGCGTCCACCTGCACCGAGTGGTCCACCACCAGCTCCACCGGCTGGAGCGGATTGATTCGCCGCGAGTCGCCCCCCAACTCAGCCATGGCATCGCGCATGGCGGCCAGGTCCACCACGGCGGGAACGCCGGTAAAATCCTGCAGCAGCACCCGGGCGGGTGTAAAGGCAATCTCCCGGGTGGGCGGCTCCGCCGGCGACCATCTGGCGAGCGCCTCGATGTCGTCCCGGGTTACGCTGAGTCCGTCCTCGGTGCGAAGCAGACCCTCGAGTAGGATCCGGAGCGAATAGGGCAGGCGGGTGGTGTCAATGCCCCCCCGGGCCAGTGCGTCGAGGCGAAAGATCTCGTAAGCCTTTCCGCCGACCTCGAGGGTGGATCGGGCACCAAAGCTGTTCATCATTTCAGGTCCTCACCTGCCATGGCGTGAATCGTATGTCCCTGCGCCCAAGGTAACGAGTTTTCCGGTCTGTGATACTCGGCACCGCCACGCGCCTAACCCGGTGCCATATGGACTTTCGCATCAGTCATAGCGGTCCGGAAAATCCAGCCGCCAGGTCGGGCGGGAGCGAGAGAGTGGACATTCCGAGGTCTTTGATTTATGGTGTAAGCGTTTGGATGCTCGTGGCATCCAACTCCCCACCTCAAGTAGACTGTCACTAATGCCGGACGCTCAGGATGCGAAGCCGTTCGTGGCCGGCTCCGCCAACTGTCTCGTCGTGGATGACGAGCCCAGTGTGCGCCGATCTCTGGTCAGGATGCTCCAGGCCCAGGGGTTCAACTGCCTTGAGGCGGGGAGCGGCCGGGAGGCCCTCGAGGTGCTCCAGCGCGTGGGCGAGACCCCGCTCATCATCTCCGACATGCGCATGCCCGGGCTCGACGGCATCGGCCTGCTGGAGGCGGTGCGGCGGAGTTACCCCGATAGTTCCGTCATCATGCTGAGCGGGATGAGCGAGACCACCACCGCGGTGGACTGTCTCCACATGGGCGCCGCCGACTTTCTCCTCAAGCCCATCTCCATGAGCGAGCTGCAGGCCCGGGTAAGCCGGGCGCTGGAAAAGCGGGCCCTGGTGCTCCAGAACCGGTTCTACCATGAAAATCTGGAGCGGCAGGTGCACGAGCAGGCGGTGCGCATCCAGGAGCTGTTTCTCCAGGGCGTTCAGATGCTGGCCCGGGCGCTGGAGGCCAAAGATGCCTACACCCGGGGACATTCCATCCGGGTGAGCCAGTATGCGGTGGCCACCGCCTCGGAGCTGGGGTTCACCGCGGAACCCCTTGATGGCATCAGACTGGGCGGGGAGCTGCACGACATCGGAAAGATCGGCACCAAAGAGTCGGTCCTGCACAAGCCGGGCACCCTCACCGACGACGAGTTTCGCCAGATCCACGAGCATCCCGTACTGGGGGAGCGCATGCTCTCTCCCCTGGTGCAGGAATCACCCGACGTGCTGCGCATCGTCCGCTCCCACCACGAGCGGCTCGACGGCCAGGGGTTCCCCGACGGCCTGCGGGGAGAGAAGATCCCCATCGAGGCCCGCATCGTGGCGGTGGCCGACACCTTCGATGCCATCACCACCCGCCGTCCCTATCGCGAATCCCGTCCCGCCGAGGAGGCCGTTGCCGAGCTTCGCCGCGTCGCCGGCACCCAGCTCGACCCGCAGGCGGTGGAAGCGTTCGTCAGCGCCTACCCCGACGCACACGATCTTCCACTTTCGGCCTAGGCCGGCGCGGGTGGCCGAGCCGGCTCAGATGTCGCGCAGCAGGGCCCGCATTCGAATCGCCAGCGCCTCGATTTCCCGCAGGCTGGTGAGTGTCTCGGAGTCAATCTGCGACCCGTTGAGCAGCAGCAGCTGGGTTTCCGCCAGCAGCGCCGAGAGGGGATTGGACAGATCGTGTCGCAGCTTGCTCAACCGCTCGGATTCGGTCATGTCGCGAGGCGGTCGGCTGGAGGGAGGGGGTGCGGCGGGCGCAGGACGCGCTCCCGGCCGGCGGGAGCGTACAACCGGGCTGGCCGTGCGGTCATCGCAGATCCTGGTAAAGGAGAGCCGCTAACGGTAAAGATCGTATCCCGTCAAGGCTTACGCAATGCGGCAGACCCCTCTTGACGGGGTGAGCCGGCCGATCTATGTTCAATCGCTTCCAGGTTCTGGCCCACTCCCCGTCACAGCCCGTGCCGCACGCTCCGACTTTCGGGGCCCATCACATATACCATCCAATCTCATCGGGTTAGTTGCTTTCCCATTCCCACCGCCCACCGGTTTTCCGGCTGGGCCCGTTGTCTGGAGTCTTGTCCGTGGATATCGCTGAACTGAAGCAGAAGTCGGTCGCGGAGCTGCACACCCTCGCCGAGCAGTTGAACATCACCAACTATTCGGGGCTGCGGAAGCAGGATCTGATATTCCGCATCGAGCAGTCGCTGCTCGACTCGGACACGGTCATCCGCGGCGAGGGGGTGCTGGAGATCCTGCCGGAGGGTTACGGCTTCCTCCGCAGCCAGGACTGGAACTACCTCTACGGCCCCGACGATATCTACGTTTCCCCCAGCCAGATCAAGCGCTTCGACCTGCGGACCGGCGACACGGTCATGGGCCAGGTGCGCCCGCCCAAGGAGGGGGAGCGCTATCTGGCGCTGCTCAAGGTGGAGCAGGTCAACTTTGAGGAGCCCGAGCGCACCAAGCACCGGATCGCCTTCGACAACCTGCGCCCGCGCTACCCCGATGCCCGCATCCGGCTTGAGCGGAAGGCCGGCGATCTCTCCATGCGCGTGGTAGATCTGCTCTCGCCCATCGGCAAGGGGCAGCGCGGGCTCATCGTGGCGCCGCCCAAGGCCGGCAAGACCATCTTGATGCAGAAGCTGGCCAATGCCATCAGCGAGAACCATCCGGAGATCGTGCTCATCGTGCTGCTCATTGACGAGCGGCCGGAAGAAGTGACGGACATGCAACGCTCGGTCAACGGCGAGGTCATCTCCTCAACCTTTGACGAGCCGCCGACGCGCCACGTGCAGGTCGCGGACATGGTGATCGAAAAGGCCAAGCGACTCGTCGAGCACAAGCGCGATGTGGTCATCCTGCTCGACTCGTTGACCCGCCTCGCCCGCGCGCACAACGCGGTCGTGCCGCCTTCGGGCAAGATTCTCTCCGGCGGTATTGACGCCAACGCCTTGCAACGCCCCAAGCGTTTCTTCGGCGCGGCGCGCAACATCGAAGAGGGTGGAAGCCTGACGATTATTGCCACTGCATTGATTGATACAGGCT
>JACCQZ010000320.1 GCA_013813875.1 Gemmatimonadales bacterium
ACCAGACGACTTCCTCGACCAGCACATCTTTGAGCGATCGGGCGTTCTCGGGGTCCAATCGCGTCACCAGCACGACCGGCCGCCGAGGATTCCGCCTCCTGAACTCCGATAGCCGGGCGACTATCGGGCTGGCGTGCAGCCACTCGATGGAGACCACGATGCACCTGGACTGGGGGCCCACGTGCTCCACGACACTCCAGTCCTCGGCAATGATCTTCGGGTCAACGTCCGGCAGAGCGGCCCGAAGTTTGGGTACGTTATGCGTCTCGGCAGAGTAGAGCGTGACCATCCGGGGAAGCTCGCTAGCGGCCCAAGGCGGCGGCGGCGAAACGCCTTGCACGGTTTTCGCCTGGTCGTGGGGAAGGGCTGGACGCATCCAAGCTAGGCAGTACTGGTGTACGGGCAATGCAGCAGACTGAACCAACCTTGCCGTCTGGTGCATTGGACGCGACAGATGACGCAACAGAAGGGCAGTGTACGCGGTTCTGTTGCACGCTACCACGTCTCGTGGTGTGGCCACCTTTCCACTGAATCGGTAGGTTGTGAGCATGAATTCCCCACGCTCAACGTGAATCCGTGACCCGGCGGCGGGACGACATTGCCGATGTCCTCAGGCAACGGTTGTTCAGCGGCCTGCACCTGGGCGAACTCAAGCCGGGACAGCGCCTCCCCAGCGCACGGGAGCTGGGGCGCGAGATGGACGCGGATCCCAGGGTGGTTCTGGCGGCTTACCGAATCCTGCAGCACGAGGGCCTGGTCGAGCTCCGCCCCCGCTCGGGAATCTTCCTCACCGGCGCGGACGCCTCGACTGGCGGACTGCAGCGGCGGACGCATGACTGGATGGTGGACCTGCTGCTGAGAGCGGTCGAACGGGGCATACCGGCGCCTGATTTTCCCGAGCGGTTACGCCGGTCGCTGGAGACGCTGCGCCTGCGGGTTGCCTGCATCGAGTGCAACGCGGACCAGATCGATGAGCTGAGCCACGAGCTTCACATCACGTATGGCTTCGACGTGAGCGGGGTGGATGTCTACGCCATGCTCGATGGCACCAGACTTCCCAAGGAAGTCCGCCAGGCCGACCTCCTGGTCACCACCCACTTCCACTCCCACGAAGTCCAGCCGATCGCGACCCAGCTCGGCAAGCCCTGGATCGTGGTGGAACTACTCGTCGATGGCTTTGCCGAAGTTGCCCGCCGGTTGGCGGACGGGCCGGTGTATTACGTCGTCGCGGATCCCCGGTTCGCGGACAAGCTGGGCAGGATCTTCGCGTCGTCTCCCGCGCCAGCCAACCTCCGCGTGCTGATTCAGGGGCGGGACGATCTCGACCAGGTTCCGCCCGGAGCCGCGTTGCATCTCACGCGGCTGGTCCGCGAGCGGCTTCTCGGCCAGTCCCGCCTCACGCCGCTGCTCCCGCCGGCCCGGGTCTTCTCCCCCGAGACCTCCCGGCACCTTTTCACCTTTGTGCTGCGCGCCAATCTGGCCGCGCTCTCGGAGCGGCAGCCATGAGCCTGCGTCGCGCTGAAATCACCGAAATCATCCGGCAGCGTGTATTCAGCGGACTTCATCTGGGGATACTCCGTCACCGCGGACGACTGCCGAGTGTGCGTGAGCTGTCGCGTGAGTTAGGGGCTAACCCGCGGGTCATCCTGGCCGCGTACCACTCCCTGGAGCGCGAGGGATTGGTCGAGCTGAAGACCCGGTCCGGCATCTTCGTCGCGTCCCCAGAGGCCTCGATGGGAGATCCAACGCCTCGGCGGACCGATTGGATGGTGGACGTGTTGATCGAGGGTCTTCAGCACGGCCTGATCCCTCGAGCGCTGTCACAGCAGGTGGCCCAGTGCCTCGACGCCGTGGATCTGCAAGCCGCGGTCCTGGAGTGCAACGCCGACCAGTTGTACTCGGTGCCGGAAGAGCTCGAGCGAGACTTCGGCATCCGGACCATCGGGGTAGAGATAGAGGCGCTGCGTGGCCGAAAAGAAGTTCCCGCGGAGCTGCGCGAGGTCGACCTTCTGGTCACGACGGGGTTTCACCAGAGCGAAGTACGCGAGATGGCCCAACGTCTGGGCACGCCGTTGATCGGGGTCACGATGTGCACCGATCTGTTCACCGAAGTGGGCCGGTTATTGCCTCTGGAGCCGGTGTACTTCATCGTCTCCGATCCCAGGTTCGCCGCCAAGCTTCACCGTCTCTTTGCCTCCACCACAGGCGCCGCCAACCTGCGGACCCTGGTGTTCGAATCGGACGACTTGAGCCAGGTTCCGGACGACGCCCCTACCTACCTCACCCGGCTTACCCGCCGGCGTTTGAAGGAGAGTTCACTGCTGAGCCGGGTGCTGCCCGAGGACCGGGTATTCTCCGCTGAATCCGCCCGGCAGATTCTGTCTTTTCTCATTCGAGCGAACTCCTCCGCGCCAGCGAGCCGGAGGTAGCACCCATTCCATTGCTCCGGGCCGAGCCCAGAAGTATTTTCTGCCCATGCAGTTGCCCTATCCTTCAGCGCCTACCATTCCCCTCATCCTGGCCCCGATGGCGGGAGTGTCGGAGGCGCCCTTTCGCCAGATCTGCCGGCGTATGGGCGCCGACGTGGTGCTCTCCGAGTTCCTCTCCTCCGAGGCCATCCGGCGCCGCATTCGCAGCACGCTGGAGGGCGCGGAATTCGAGGAGGTGGAGCGGCCCATCGGCATCCAGATCTATGGCGCCGACCCCAACGCCATGGCGGAGGCGGCGCGGCTGATCACCGAGCATTATCGGCCGGAGTTCATCGACATCAATTTCGGCTGCCCGGTCAAGAAGGTGGTGCAGCGAAACGGCGGCTCGGGGTGCCTCCGCGACATGGACCTGGTGGCTCGGATCATTCGCGCGGTGGCGGGCAGCACCCATCTGCCGGTGACGGTCAAGACCCGGAGCGGGTGGAGCGATCAGCAGCGCGATCCGGTGACCATCGCGCTGCTGATGCAGGATGCCGGGGCCCGGGCGTTCACGCTTCACGCCCGGACCCGGACCCAGATGTTCTCCGGGAAGGCCAACTGGGACGAGATCGCGAGGGTGGTGGAAGCGCTCGATATTCCGGTGATCGGCAACGGAGACATCGCCACCGCCGCCGACATCGTGCGGATGAGGGAGCACACCGGCTGCGCGGGGATTATGGTCGGGCGCGGCGCGTTCGGCAATCCATGGCTGTTCCGCGACGGCCAGGCGCTGCTGGCCGGCCGTCCGGCTCCCGCGGCGCCCGACGCGGCGGAGCGGTTCGCGGTGGCGCTGGAGCACGCGCGCCTGGCCATCCGACTGCAGGGCGACACCCGCAAGACCGTCATCGAGTTCCGCAAGCATCTCGGCTGGTACACCAAGGGACTTCACGGCTCGGGGGAGCTGCGGCAGCGGCTCTTTCAGATCGAGTCCATCGCGGAGGCGGAGGCCATCTTCCTTCAGTATCTCGAGCCCGTCGCCCAGGTGGCGTGAGAGCCGAGCAGCTCGAGGCCCTGCTCGCCGACGTCGCTGCCGGCCGCCTCGCCCCCCACGCGGCGCTCGACCGCTTGCGCCACCTTCCATTCGAAGAGCTTCCATTCGCCCGCATTGATCATCACCGCGCCCTCCGGCAGGGCCGGCCCGAGGTGGTCTTCTGCGAGGGGAAAACCGTAGAGCAGGTCACCGTCATCTGCGGCCGCCTGGCAGCGATGAGCGATTCGTTCCTCGGCACCCGCTGCAGCGAGGCACAGGCGTCCGCCCTGGCCGCCGACTTCCCGCGCATGGCGTGGAATCCGGTGGCGCGAACCGTGTTCTGTCCGCCTCTCGAGCCGGCCGCCGCGACCCCCGACACCGGGACCATCCTCGTGGTCTCCGCCGGAACCAGCGATCTCCCGGTGGCGGAGGAGGCGGCGGTGGTGGCGGAGGCGTTCGGGCACCGGGTCGGGCGGCTGCTGGATGTAGGCGTGGCCGGCCTGCACCGGCTGCTCGCAGCGGGTGAGCAGCTGCGGGACGCCCGGGTGGTAATCGTGGTGGCCGGTATGGAGGGCGCGCTGCCGAGCGTGGTCGGCGGGCTGGTAGCCGCACCGGTCATCGCGGTGCCCACCAGTATCGGCTACGGCGCGGCGTTCGGCGGGCTCGCCGCGCTGCTCGGAATGCTCAACTCCTGCGCCGCCGGGGTCACCGTGGTCAACATTGACAACGGCTTCGGCGCCGCCGCCGCCGCCAGCCGGATCTGCCGGCCGTGACCATGAGCACCGTGGTGGAGCTCAAGCAGCCGGCCTTCGTATGGCTCGACCTGGTCCAGCCCACCCGGGAGGAGCTCCTCGACGTGGCTCAGCGCTTCGGCCTGCACGCCACCTCGGTCAAGGACTGCCTCGACCCCGAGCACCTTCCCAAGTTCGAGCCGTTCGAGGGGCACACCTTCGTCATCATCCGGGCCTACGACCAGCAGGCGGATCCTGCCTCGAGCACGGTGCAGGAGCTGACCCGGAAAATCGCCATCTTCTACGGTTCCACATTTCTCATCACCATTCATCGTACCGAGCAGCCCTGGCTGGCGAACCTGCAGGCCAAGTACCACAACAACGGTGCCGCCCGTCTCCCCCAGGCGCGGGAGGGCCCCCAGCCCCAGGTGCTCAGCCACCTGCTGAACTCGGCGCTGGATACCTACCTGCGCCCCATGGAGGCCATCGAGGTACGGCTGGACGGCTTCGAGGAGCGGGTGTTCGCCGGCCAGGATCTGGTGGGACGTGAATTCGCCTCCGATCTCCGGTCCATTCACGTGCTCAAGCGGCAGGTGACGTTGATCAAGCGCCTGCTCTGGCGCATGCTGGACGTGGTTCAGCGGGTGACGCCGTCCACCGGACGCGGCGTGCCGCTCTTTCGGGACGTGCAGGAGAGCGTGGAGAGCTATCACTTCTTTGCCGACGAGCTGCTCGACGATGCGAACACTCTGCTCAACGTCCAGCTGGCACTGGCGTCGCACCGCACCGGAGAAGTCGTTCGAGTGCTGACGGTGTTCTCGGTCTTTTTCCTGCCGCTCACGTTCATCGTCGGCATCTACGGGATGAACTTCGACTTCATGCCCGAGCTGCGGCAGCACTGGGGCTATCCCGCGGTGATGGCGCTGATGGCCCTCGTCACCCTGGCGATCTATCTCTGGTTCCGCCACCGCGGATGGCTGAGACGGTGACCTTTCTTGCGCTGCTGCTGGCCGTTCTTGCCGGAGGAGGAGCGGGTTGGCTCCTCGCCCGCCGCGGCAAGGCGATCGAAGTGGCGCCGGGCGTGGGTCCCCACCTGCTCCCCGAGCCCGCGCTCGACTGGCTGCGCCGCTCGCACTCGGCGCTGGGCGTGTGGATCGCGGAGCTGGACCCCCAGGAAGACGGACCCCGGGCCGAGCGAATCGTGGACTCGGACCGGCTCTCGAGCGGGCAGATCATCGCGGTGGACCGGCGGCTGGAGGTGGCTCGCGACTTCGAGCAGAGCGGGGCGGAGCGCCTGGAGGCGGGAACGCTGGTCTTCCACGCCGCCTCGGGAGTCGCCGCCGCGCTGCTGCTGCCCGACAGCGTAAACGCGCGCCGGCTGCTGCTGGTGGAGAACGATCTTCGCCGGCTGCTCGACGGAGTCCGGCGCCGGCCGCAGCTCATCGAGCTGGCCCAGGCGACCACGCAGGAGGCATCGCTGGAGTCGGCGGGGAGCGTCGGCCTTCGCCTCGCCTACCAACTGGAGCGCACGCTCGACGGGCACGTGGTGGTGGTGGCCTTCGAGAATGCGATGGACATCGCCGGGGAGGGCGAGGAGCCGGTCCCCCGCGTCCGGGTGATCGGCGTCTCAGGCAGGGGCGACCGGCGGCTGCTCGACACCGTCCTGCCGGTCGAGTCGAGCGAGCTGGCCCGGGTGGCCATAGGGGAGCTGGAGTCCTGCGTGATGGAGGGCGACCCCTTGGGGAGCGTGGTGGCGGACCGGCGGCAGCGGCCCGGTGCGGTGCTCCTGGCGCCCATCAAGGCGGGTGACCGGCCGGTCGGCGCCATCGCTCTCTGGCCGCCAGGGGGCCGCCAGCCGGTCGGGGCGCCCCGGGCCGAGCTGATGGAGTCTCTGGCAAACGCCGGTCCCCGGATCGCCACCGCGCTGGCGGCGGACCGGCTCAAGATCCAGACGACGGTGGACCCGCTCACCGGCCTCTGCAATCGGCGCGGGCTCGACTCCGTGCTCAACCGGCGCGAGGTGCGGAAGGGGGCCCTGATCTACGCCGATCTCGACCGCTTCAAGCTCCTCAACGACGCCCTGGGCCACCCTGCGGGCGATGCCGCCCTGCTTCACTTTGCCAAGATCATCAGCGAGCAGATCAGGGCCGGGGACATCGGGGCCCGAGTGGGCGGCGAGGAATTTGCCGTCTGGCTTCCCGGCACCGGGCTGGAGCTGGGAGCCAAGATCGCCGAGCGCATCCGGATCAAGCTGGGCACCACCCCCTGGGACTGGCGAGGCCGGAACTGGCCTCTCAGCGCCTCGTTCGGCGTGGCCGCCATGCCCGAGACCAGCACCACAGTAGCCGAGCTGCCGGCGCAGGCGGACGCCGCGCTCTACGTGGCAAAGCGGAGTGGAAGAAACCGGGTGGAGCGGGCGGGAGGGCAGGCCGCGAGGTCGGGGCTGGGCCGCTTGTCACCCTGAGCGAAGCGAAGGGAGACATGATCCGGCATGGGCCCCTTCGCGTCGCTCAGGGTGACAGGTCCAACCTTGAAAGTGCGCCCCAGTGGCCCTAAATTTGACCCACTGCTCTTTGAGATAACGGGGGTGACTCAGATTCGACGTGGATCGTGAAGACAGCGACGCGTGTCCAGGGCCGACACCTGGTAAAAAGCCGGAAATCTTTACCTGCCAATACTGAACTGGCACTCGCTGCGTAAGATTTGAG
>JACCQZ010000246.1 GCA_013813875.1 Gemmatimonadales bacterium
ACGCAGCGCCGCCAAGCCGAGCCCGAAGGCATCGAGCGACTGCGCCGTGGCGTCTACACCGTTCAAGTCCAGCCGCCAGCGCGTCACCGGATCGTCCCACCGGCCGCTGTTGACCAGGTAGTGCGCCCGCATGCTGGCGAGATAGGCGCGGCGGGGAGGGCGGGCGGGGCTGCCGAGGTTGGTGCGCGCCGTCTCCAGCAGCTTTCGCGCTTCGGCCAGCCGACCCTGCTGCAGGAGACCGTAGCCGAGCCAGGCGCCGTAGTGACCCGGAGGCGAGGTTCCCCGCCCATCGCCCAGGGCGGCCTCGTTGGCCGCGACCGTCTCGCTCCACATCCCGAGCCCGAGGAAGATGTGGCTGGTCATATGCTGAGCATGATCGGCGGCGGGCGCGATCTTCGAATATGCCCCCGCGGCGCGCAGCCCCAGCGGGGCGTGGACAGCGTCGTCAAAGGCATGGATAATGTAGTGAGCGGCGCCCGGGTGATCGGGGCTCCGGTCGAACACCGCCCCCGCGATGGCGCCGGCGCGCATATAGGTGGGCACATTGCGGACGCCCTGGCTCAGCCCGAGAAGCGAAAGCGCGTGGAAGGTCTGCGCCTCGAGATCGTGAGGGTTGGCGGCAGCGAGGCGCTCCATCGCCTCGGAGTAGAGGGTATCCCGCCGTGCTTTGGGGCCCTCGCCGTAAAGGATCTCCACCGCCTCCAGATAGCCCGCCTCCCGCGGGGCGCGCACCCGGGCCTTGCGGGCCTCGGCCGACGGCGCCAGTCGCGCGAGGACGGCGCGAGCCGATTCGACGTCCTGCTCGTTCCAGACCGGATGGGTGTAGGTCATCGCCTCGCCCCAGTACGCCAGCGCGAAGCCGGCATCGGCCCGTTGCGCCTCGCGGAACGCCGCCGCCGCATCGGAGTATTCGAAGCTGTGCAGCAACAGGACCCCGCGGAGGAACGGCTCCTGGGCCGCCCCGGCGCCGGAGTTGGGAAAGCGGATGGTGCCGAGACGGGAAACCTGCGCCCCCAGAGGAGCGGTATGGAGCGCCGCGGCGGCCACCAGCAGGCCGATGATGCGGCGGGAGATAGGCGTCATCGTTACCTCGAGAGGGCGAATCGCTAACGATAGCGGGGCCGGCAGACCCGGGCAGGGGTTGGGGCTGACTCGGCGGGGTCGAGTCAGAATCACCACAGAGACACAGAGCACACGGAGAAAAGGCACAGGAGTGGGGAGGTTCTCAGTGCCCTCTGTGTCCTCTGTGCTTCTGTGGTAAACCCGGCGATCGCTCTTCACTGTTCACGGTTTACGCTTCCTGGCTTACTTTACAGCCCATGCCCAGTCTCGCCACCCTGATTCCCCGCTTCAAGTCCGCCGACCGTACCACGCGACTGGAGACGCTGTTGGACTACTCCCGCAAGCTGCCGCCTCTTCCCCAACGGCTCGAGCTGGAAAAAGAGAGGGACGAGCACCGGGTGCACGAGTGTCAGACACCGGTGTTCCTCTGGGTGGAAGTTGATCAGGGACAGGTCCACATCCATGCCGACGTGCCGCGCGAGTCGCCGACGGTGCGCGGGTTCATCTCGCTGCTGGCCCGGAGCCTCGACGGCGTCGCTCCCGCGGAAGTGGCCCAGGTGCCCGATGATCTGCTGGACCAGCTCGGTCTCAGCGAGACGTTGGGAATGACCCGCAGCCAGGGACTGACCGCCATCCTCCATCGGATCAAGCGCTCCGTGGCCATCGCCACCTGATGCTCGGCATTCTGGAGATCGCCGGCAAGGGCAGCGGTTTCCTGCGCCGGCGCGAGGCGGGGTATCTGCCGTCCAACGGCGACATCCACGTCGGTGAGCGAGTGGTCCGCCAGTACGGCCTCCGCACCGGCGACGAGATCGAAGGGGAGGCGCGCCAGTCAGGCAAGGGGCGGGGTCCCTCTCTCGAGAAGGTCACCGCCGTCAACGGCTGCCCTCCCGACCAGATGCGGCAGCGGCCGGACTTTACCCGACTCAGCGCGATCCACCCCAACGAGCAGCTCAAGCTCGAGTTCGGTCTCATCCGTCAGGGCCAGCCTGACTTCACCAACCGGGTGATTGACATTCTCTGCCCGCTGGGCAAAGGCCAGCGGGCTCTGATCGTGGCTCCCGCCAAGGCGGGGAAGACGATGGTGCTCCAATCCATCGCGGAAGGGGTGAGCGCCAACTACCCGGGGGCCGAGCTGCTCATTCTGCTGGTGGACGAGCGGCCGGAGGAGGTCTTCGAGATAGAGGCCGCCGGGGTGGGGGAAGTGGTCGCGTCGAGCTTCGACAACCCCGCAAGCCAGCATGTGGCGGTAGCCGAGCTGCTGCTGGAGCGGGCGCGGCGGCGGGTGGAGCTGGGGCAGGACGTGGTGCTGATCGTGGATTCGCTCACCCGGCTGGCGCGGGCGTACAACACGGTCGAGAAGGGCACCGGCCGGACGCTCTCGGGGGGCCTCGACGCCCAGTCACTGGAGAAGCCGAAGCGCTTTCTGGGCAGCGCCCGAAAGGTGGACCCGGCCCAGGGCGGCGGCTCGCTGACCATCATCGCCACGGCGCTGGTAGACACCGGCAGCAAGATGGATCAGGTGATATTCGAGGAGTTCAAGGGCACCGGCAACAGCGAGCTGGTGCTGAGCCGGGAGCTGGCGGAGCGGCGGATATTTCCGGCGATAGACCTGGTGGCGAGCGCCACGCGCCGCGAAGAGCTGCTGCTCTCCCCCGAGGCGCTGGCTGTCTCCCGAATGCTGCGCCAGCGGCTCGCCGGGATGACGCCGGTCAACGCGATGAACGACCTGATCACCGACATGCGGCGGGCCAAGACCAACGAGGAGCTGGTGCGGGTGCTCGC
>JACCQZ010000346.1 GCA_013813875.1 Gemmatimonadales bacterium
GGCTCATGCCCCCTTCGCTCCGCTCAGGGTGACAGAATGCTAGAACGTCGGACCCAGGCTGAACGTCCAAAGTCCCTTGACCGCCGGCCGGTCCTGCGGGATGGAGTAATCCAGCCGCGCGATGGCAAAGCCGAACATGTTGGCTCGAAGTGAGAAGCCGAGCGTCTTGAGCGGAGTGCGGACCCGTACCGGATCGTCTCCGGTGCCCCGCCGCCACTTGAGGGTGCTCTGCTGGTCCCAGGCGAGCCCGATGTCATAGAAGACCGCGGCCTCGAGCGGCGGAATCGCCGCGGGAAGACCATACGACGGATTGATGATGGGAAAACGCAGCTCGGCGGTAGCGATGCCGATCTGGGTACCCACCAAGCGGTCGAGCTCGGAGCAACCGGTTTCGGAGGTGGGGTTGTTGGGAGCGAGGCACTCGTTGCGCCGGTATGAGCCGGAAGTGTTGCCGCGAATCAGGTCGGTGCTCCCCGCGAAGATCCGGAACTCGCGCGCGTCCCGCCCGATGCGGCCGAAATAGAGGATCCTGCTGGCGAACACGATGGGCCCGATGATCCGGTCATAGCGGCGATAGTCGGCGGTGACCTGGGAGAAACGCCAGTTCCCCACCGTCTGGGCAAACTCCAGCCGATAGCGCCGGCCGTAGAAGGGCCCCACATAACCGAAGAGCGAGTTGTCGTAGACCAGCGCGGCGGAGGGCTGCAGGTAGTTGACGCCTCTGCGGTTGTCGGTCTCCAGGAAGGGATCCCGGGTGGCAAAGCTGGTGCGGGGATCGTACGGCTCCCTGATCCGGAGGATGGCGTCGTCCACGTTGGCAAAGCGCATCCCGGCCTCGATCCGCTGAAACCGGCTCACCGGATAGTACGCCTGCCCGAACACCGACCGCACCACCAGCCGCCGAATGTTGGTGACGAGGGTGTTCTCGCTCGGACTGGGGCTTCCCACCTCTACCATGGGCGGCTCCAGGAAATAGTAGGGATCCTGCGAGGCGCCGACGGCCCAGTTGATCCGGCGGCTCAGGTTGGCGTACGCCGCCAGGATTTGAGCTTCGCTGATCCGGCCGTTGACGTAACCGGCGAACACCATCTGGTGGTTGCCCAGGATGTCGCTCAGCGAGATGGCCGAGCCGCCGAAGAACCCGCGCCCGAAGTTGTCTCGCGCGTACCCGATTGACGGGCGGGCCACGTAATCGGGCGAAAAGCGCACCCGATAGTCCTTCAGGGTGAACTCGCTGGTGTCGGGCAGGCTGTAGCTGGCCGAATCCAAGAGCGCCGCGATGGAGACCGGCTGGGCCAGCATGGTGGTGTCACCGGTACGGGTCACCTCGCTCGAGGAGCGGAAGCCCTGCGGCGTACGATAAATCGAGCCACCCTCACCGACCTGGGAGCGGACTTCCTCGCGCACCTGGAGCGAGCGGGTGGTATCCACCGGCGTGGTCACCGCCCGGGCCAGAATGCCGACGCTGTCAACGGCTTGCGGCTGGTAGCGGTCGCGCTTCAGTGAGCGGGGGTTGGTGATGGTGTAGACGTCGAACTTCTTGTCCTCGTAGTACACGAAGGCCAGCCGGTCGGCCTCTCTGGCCCAGGAGAGCACCGGCGAGAGGGGAGTGATCCCCTGGGCCCCGGTGTAGAAGTCGGTGAGCTGGTAGATCCCCCGGTCGTCGAGATCGTAGAGGAAGATGTTGCTGACGCCGCTGCGGTCGGACACGAAGGCGATGGAGCGTCCATCGGGGGCCCATTGCGGACTCACGTTCTTGCCGTGATCCATGCCGTCGAGGGCGCGGACGGTGCCGGACGCGAGATCGTAGATCGCGATACGAAGGCTGCCGGTGGCCAGGCTGCGGAAGTCGGTGGCGGGTCCGCGGTCGGTGGCGAACGCGATGGACTTGCCATCGGGGGACCAGACCGGGTGCAGGTCGGCGTACTTGTCCGCGGTCAGCCGCCTGAGGCCGCTGCCGTCCCGCTTGACGGTAAAGAGATCGCTCAGGCCGCCGTCGTAGCCGGTGAACACCAGGTGCTCGCCGTCGGGGCTCCACGCTGGAGTGGTCACGCCGCTCAACTTGAGCTTGATCTGTTTGACCTGCTTATTGCGGGCCACGTCCACGATCACGATGTCGTCGCGCGGCCCCTGCTTGGCGGCCAGCGCCAGGTACTTGCCGTCGGGCGACCAGTTGGCCTGAGAGTTGAGGAACCGGTAGGTCTCGTAGTTGCTGCTGATTCCCGACTTGAGGATGCGGCGCTTGACCTTACCGGTGACGCCGTCGGCCAGGTAGAGATCAACGAAGTAGAAATCTTTCTCGCTGAAGTACACCACCTGGGAGCCGTCGGGCGAAAGCGCCGGGGCCAGGTGCAAGGTGCCATCCGACCGCTTCTCGGTGAGCAGCGCGTCCGCCACCGCGCGGGCGCGGGCCCGCGCGCCGATCTCGGGCAGGTACCGCTTCTGAACCGCGTCGCGCCACTGGTCGGAGAGCTGATCCAGCGTCATGCCGATGGTGCGCCGGAAAGCCGGCTCGATTCCGCCGGACAAGGTGCCCTTGAGGATGGCGCCGACCGCCTCGTCACCCCAGCGCTCTCCGATGTAGGACCAGAGGGCATGGCCGAACCGATAGGGAAAAAACTCGTAGGGATCTCCGGTCAACTGCTCAATGGTCGGGAGCTTGCCTTCCAGCGAAGCGTCGCGAATCCACATCGCAGTCTCGGCGTTGATGGGACCCACCGAGAGGTACTCCGCCATACCTTCGACGAACCAGAGCGGCGGCGCGATGGCGATCAGCGTCTGGATGCCCGCACCCGCCCGGCCCCGCGACCAGACATCGTACTGGAACTGGTGCACCATCTCGTGCATCAGCACGTGCTCGAACTCGGCGTAGGATCCGGTAAAGGGCAGCACCGCCCGGTTGCGGGCGAAGTCGGTGACGCCCTGAGTGCCTTCACCGCCCGCGTCGGTGGCGTTGGTCTGCTGGAAGTCGGAGTGGGAAGCGTAGAGGATGATGGGCTTGCGCTCGCGGAACTCGTGATTGAGCACCTTGGACAGCCGGGCGTAGGAGCGCTCCGCCATGCGGGCGGCGTCCATTGCGGCGGTCCGCTCCCGCTCGTAGAAGTACACGTCGAAGTGCTCGGTCTGGATGACCTTGAAATCGAAGTTGGTGTACTGGACCTTGTTCCGCCCGAAGTATTGCGCGGGGAGAAGACCGGGAAGTCCCAGGAGCAGGCAGAGCAGCGCGGGTGCGGTGCGTCGCAGCATGGCGTCCTCAGCTAAGTGGAGCTGATCAACAGCTCCGGTGCATCATCCCAGAGCCGCTCGAGCTGGTAGAAGGAGCGAGTCTCGGGGTGGAAGAGATGGACCACGAAGTCCACGAAGTCGAGCAG
>JACCQZ010000347.1 GCA_013813875.1 Gemmatimonadales bacterium
ATCGGCACCCTCGACGCGGCCGACATCAATCACGCCATCGGTGTGCTCGGCGATCTGGTCACCGAACACGAGCTGCCGCCAAAGGTGCTGGTGGTACACCGCTTCACCCGGCGCATGCTCACCAACACCGACAGTATCGTGCTCGATCCGCGAGTTCAGGTGGTGATTGACATGGACGGCTTCGGCGCACCGTCGCTCAAGGCGGGCACCTATCGCTCCTGGATCGTGCGCGAGCCGGTGCA
This sequence comes from Gemmatimonadales bacterium, assembly GCA_013813875.1. Taxonomy (GTDB): domain Bacteria; phylum Gemmatimonadota; class Gemmatimonadetes; order Gemmatimonadales; family GWC2-71-9; genus CAVVWJ01. Next base: position 243 of record JACCQZ010000347.1, read on the forward strand.
GTACACCGGGTTCAAGCTGTTCTACAAGAACGACAAGCCGCTGATGACGCCGGCGCAGGTGCTGGAGCTGTATCCTCAGCCGATGTACATCCAGTATCAGTAGGGTCGTTGTCGTCGCCTGTCACCCAGAGCTGCGCTCAGGGTGACGACAAACGACAGCAACAGGCAACCGTCTCCTATCTGGCGGCCAGCTCGAAGTCCGCCTGCCGCCACGCCTTCTTGAAGCGCCCCTCCGCCTCTGCCGCTTCGCGCGCCCGATTCTGTGCCCGGAGACTCTGCGCCAGGCCGTGCAGCGACCATCCGTTGTTCGGCCGGCGCACCAGATCCTCACGGAATGCCTTCTCCGCCCCGGCCGCCCGCCCGCCGGCGAGGAGCACCCGACCCAACGCCTGCCGCATGGGCAGGTACCACGCCGGCGGCTCGTCGTAGATCAGCTCGTCCTCCAGCGCGATCGCCTTCTGCAGCTGGTCTACCGCCAGATCGGTGCGACCCCGTTTGGCCGCTATTTCTCCCGCCAGATGGTTGCCGGCGATGCCGAGGAGCGCCTTTACCGAGTTGAGGTTGGCGGTCTGTTCCGCCGGCACCGCCGCCGCGATCGCCTCGACGCTGTCGAGCGCCAGCGCGGCCGAGTCGAGCCGGCCCCGGGCGGTGTGGGCCAGTCCGCGCGCGTAGTGCCAGATACCGCTGGTATAGCGAAGATGTGCCGGCGGAGCGGGTTGGCGCAGGATCTCGTCCCACTTGGAGAAGCGGGCCAGGCTGAACAGCAGCGAAGGTGAGAAGTACTCCAGCGGCGGTACCTGCCGCACCACCTCCGCCGGCACCTGGGCCACGATCTGCCGCGCCGCCTCGATCGAGGCTTCGCTCCGGCCCAGCATGTTGAGCGCATACCAGAGCACGTGATAGTTGTGCGGGTAGTAGGCGATCGGGTACACGCCCGTCGGATGCCGTTCGTTGATGAAGCTCTCGTCCGCGTGCACCGCGTGCACGTTGTGCTCGGCGGCCAGGTCCCACTGTCCCAGCTTGATGTAGATGTGCGTCGGCATGTGGACCAGGTGCCCCGCTCCCGGCATCAGACTTCCCAGCCGCCGGGCGCAGGGGAGCGCCTTGGCCGCCTCGGGCGAGGCCTCGATGGCGTGGATGTAGAAGTGGCACGCCCCCGGATGATTCGGGCTGCGATTCACCACCCGCTCGAGCAGCGCGAGCTGGGTGCGCGTAGAGGGCGCCTTGGCCTCACCGCCGTTGGTCCAGTAGTTCCACGGCCGCAGATCCATCAACGACTCGCCGTAGAGCGTCACGGCGTCATCGTCCTTGGGAAAACGGCGGGCTACTTCGCCGATCGCGTTGGACCAGGCGGAGTCGAGCGCCGCGCGGCTGCCGGAGGGACGAGGCGCGTATCGTTGGGCCAGCGCCCGGATGTAGGCCTGTTCCTTGGGCGTGGCGCCGGCCGAGTACTTCCGCGCGTTCTGCACCGCCTCCCACGCCGGCTTTACCAGCGAGGTGTCCATCGGCAGGTTGATGTTCGGACCCAGCGCGTAGGCGATTCCCCAGTAGCACATCGCGCAGGTGGAGTCGTGCCTGATGGCCTCGGTGTACGACTTGATCGCCTCGTCGTGATTGAACCCGTAGGTCAGCCGGAGCCCCTGGTCGAAATATTTCTGCGCCATCGGCGAGCGCGTGGTGATCGGGTGGTGCAGGCTGCCGAGGTTGTGGTACAGCGGCGTGGTGTCGCCGCTCGATGGGGTGGGATGATGGTCTTGCCCCTGTCCTGCCAGGGGGCTGAGACCCAGCGCCGTCAGGCAACCGATGAGCACCGCGCCCTGCAACAGTGTCGCCCGCATTCTGTCTCCTTGGAGATACCTATCGCACCCGCCGAGCAAGTTCTCGAGGTGGATTTCCGTGCAGCTATGCTACAGCGGTGCGAGGAGTTCGGCTTCGCCGGAACAGTTCACGGGTAGGCAAGGGCTCGGCATGGCCGGTTCCAGCCATGGAGGTCAGAGCAGCGCGTTTCGGGCCGTACGCCACGGCGGCCGCCCTGCTGCGGAGGCCGGTCTTGGTGAGGATGTTGGTGATGTGGCGATGGATGGTGTGCTCGCTCAGCCCGAGATGCGCGGCGGCCTCTTTGTCACCCATCCCCTGGGCCACCAGCCGGAGCACCTCGAGCTCCCGGGAGGTGAGCGCCTGGCCCCCGGTTTCGCGGCTGAGCCTTGTCCTCGGCTTCTCGCCGATCGGTCCGAGCAGCTCCCTCGCTTCGGCCGCCCCCCGCTGTGCACCCAATTGCTCGAAGCAGGCGAGCGCGGCGCGGGCCTCGATGGCGGCTGAGTCTCGCCGGCCCAGCGCCAGAAGGGTGCGGGCCAGATGGAACCGCGAGCGCGAGGTTTCATAGGGAGCGCGGAGTACACCCTCGGCAAAGGCGGCGGCGGCACGGAGCGGGTCGGAGGCGACCGTCTCCGCGAGGTCGCGAAGCTCGGTCAGATGAATCTCCGCCAGAAGCGGATCGCCGGTGGCCGCGCGGGCCCGCACTAGCACCTCGAGCCCGGGCACCCGCTCGGTCCGATTCTGCGGCGCCATCCGGCGCAGGTATTCCTCGGCCAGTTCCGCGGCGGAGGTGGCATCGCTCCGATCGAGCGCCAACTCAGCGCGCCCGAGCACGGCCTGGTGGTGGGCTCCGGCCCGGGCGAAGAGCTGCTCCGCCTCGTTCCAATGGCCCTGGCGCCGGCGCAGCTCGCCCAGCCTCGTCTGAGCCACCGGCAGCAGCCGGGGCTGCACCTTCTCCACATGGCGCCGCAGCGCTTCGATTTCGGTCTCCGCCTGTTTCCAGTCGCCGTGCCAGGTGAGCAGCGAGGCGTACTGAATCCGGCAGGAGGAAAAGAGTGCGGTGAAGTTCCAGCGGTGGCAGAATTCGCGGACCCGCTCGCACCACTGCGCGGCGCGGTCGTAGTCGCGCACCTGCTCGCAGGCACGGATGAGATAGCAGCAGGCCGCGCCCATGATCACCGGGTCGCTGAGCTCGCCCGAGGTGATCGCGGCGGAGGCCTCATCCAGCCGGCCCATGCCGTCGGACACCTGTCCTTCGGTGACCATGGCGAGTCCTTCGAGCGCCACGCCCAGCATTTCCATATCGGCCGGGCCGACATCTCGGGAGAGCCGGGCCGCCTCGGCGCTCCAGCGTCTCGCCTCGACCGGGTCTCGGTGCACCATCAAGGCGAAGTGGGCCTTGGTGTAGGCCAGCCAGGCGTGCTCGGGGTCCAGGGGCGTGCCGCCGAGAATCCGCTCGGCCCGGCGCAGCCAGCCGTTGGCGACGGCCAGCTCGCCCCGGAAGTCGGCGTAGTCGTTGGCCAGCCAGACAGCCATGCGGGCGGCGCCGGCCTGCTCGTTGCGCTGACGGTAGGCGCGGAAGGCGTGTTCCCGGGACTCGATGGCAGCGGGATATTCCTCGAGCCACCAGGTGGCCATGCCCAGTCCCTCGAGCGCCTCAGCGGACTGCTGCCGCCGCAGGGCCTCGACGAAACAGGTGCGGGCGTCGGCCCACGCGCCCCGGGCCAACGCGTCGCGGCCGGCCTGCAGCCGATCGGCGGGTGGGCGGTCGAGGGTGGGGGACGTAGACCAGACTCCGGGTGTGGGCCAACTCCAAATTATCACTTTGGCCCACGGAATTCAGGGGTTACGGGCGCGGAATGTTCCGTTGACGGGGTGTGGGGTGGGGGGTAGTTTTCCGGCTCCTGGGAACCCTCCTGGGGCTGTAGCTCAGCTGGGAGAGCGCTGCAATCGCACTGCAGAGGTCAGGGGTTCGATCCCCCTCAGCTCCATGACAATTGAAGAGTAGCACTGCCCCTTGGTGTAACTGGCAACACGCCTGACTCTGGATCAGGAGAGTCCTGGTTCGAGCCCAGGAGGGGCAATGGCCGGTGCAAGGGCACCGGCCGTTTTATTTGGGGGGCTCGGCCTGGCGGCTCGAGCCCAGGTGGGGCAACTGGAAGGTCCGAGAGACCGATTGCTTGGTGTCGGGCCTTTTCGTTTTTACGCCCTATCGTTCTCTGCTACCGTTTCTCCAACGCGCTGGCACTGGCTTCAAGACCAAAGGCAGGCGCGGGTTCCCATCGTTCCCGACCTGCCCGCGATCCCCGTCCTTCCCGCTCAGTTCGTGCGCCAGGCAACCCCCGCGAGAATGACAAACTCATGCCGAAAGTGAGACCCGGCCGGCTGAATGGGGTCGCCGACGAACTGCCCGGGGTAAGGTTCGGCAAAGCTGCTGCTGAACAGGTACTGATGAACATTCACGGTAAAGGCAAGCCGGGAACTGAGCCGGACGCCGCCGCCCACGTCCACTAGACCGCCCAAGTCGGTATTCCGGGCCAGCAGAGAGTTACCGCTGCCGCGGTGAAAGATGAGGGCAGGCCCCGCACCGACGACCAGCCGCCAGCGAGAGTTCGGCGCGGTAATACGGGCCCTGAGCGTTGCACTGGGGAAGAGCGTCTGGGTCTGGAAGTCCGACGCGATTCGCAGCCCGTTCGGAATGGAGCCGGAGCCCTGCCAGCTGCGGTTCCGGGATAGCGCAACACCACCATCTACACCCCACCGATCCGACAGCCACTTGCCCAGCCGCAAGCCAAAGGTGGTGGCCTCTCCGTTGGTGCCCTCGATTGCGATTCCAGCGCCGGCATCAATGACGGTTCGTTCCGGCCGGCCGAGTTCGGCGGCATGGACGCCACCCTGCAGGGAGACCTCGACCTGAGCCGCACCACGGCTCAGAGGGACGGCAAGGAGGACAAGGCTTGGTGCGAAATGAAACCAGAATCGGTGGGGAGTACACGCCAGGCGAATCGACATGGAACCTCCGGAGGGGGCGCACCGGTCATACCGGCACAGCCCACAATGCACCCTCGACACAGGATAGCCAGAGCGAAAAACGCGACATCGGCGGCCCGCAATGCGAGAGGCTCGGCAATCTGACGCGGGCGGAAGGGGAGACAAAGTGGGATGCCCACCTCTAAGACGCTTCAGATGCCGCCTACTCCTGCAGGCGACGCAGGCAAGCGGGGTCGCTGGTGGCTGCGACCAGCGACAATGCTGGTCTGTATGCAGTGAGTAGCCTGTTCTGATATTTGCTACAGTTGAATGACACTACCACTGCCTCCTGGCTCGAACTCTTCCTGCACCGGATTCGGGCGGGGCTCGAGGGCAATGTCAGCCCAAGAACCCACCGTTCTTTACATACCTAGCACTGTTATGTATAATGCTGCTATGTAGACTCGAGTTCATTGGCGCCTGGTGACGAGTGAAATCATGGAAATCAACAAGGACCTGATAGCCGCTTCCTCGACCCCGATCGTCCTGGCGATCCTGGCCGAAGAGGACAGCTACGGCTACGCGATCCTCCAGCGAGTTCGAGAGTTGTCCGGAGG
>JACCQZ010000357.1 GCA_013813875.1 Gemmatimonadales bacterium
GAGCGAAGTGATGACCGGTGGCCCCTGAGTAGAGCCCCGGGTTGATGCCGCAGAAGAGGACCGCCAGCCCGGGAGCGATCAGGTCCGGGACCGTTTTCCCGACCGCGGCCGCGATCTCAGCCTTGGTGGGTCTCCTGCTCGACGTCACAGATCCGCTCACTGCGGGCCCCGCGTTGCGGCACGCCGCTCGATTTCCCACACGTGCGCCATCAGATGCCACGCCACCCGCCGAACGAAGTACCGTGCCGACCACCGGACGCCTCCGCGCGGTCCTTGCGACGGAATCTTTCCCGTCGCGGAGGCTTCGAGCGCCGCGAGAATCGCTTCGCGGGTCGCCGTTAGCTGCTCGGCTGGCTCGGCGGCCTTGGGCGCCTTCCAGCCGACCGCGGTGAGATAGCCCGCATCCGCTCCAATCACGTGCGCGACAATCCCCTCGAGGGCGCGGCCACCGCCTCGCGGGCCGGTCGCGAGCGTCTTGCCGTGGGCGGAGCTCACTGCCTGGTCGAACGCGCGCCAACCCGCACGGAGGATCTGCTCGAAACGCCTGAGCTCGGCCGCGTCGCACGAGCGATCGCTGTCAGCCGTGGGTGCCACGCTCGGGGCGCCGAAGTCGGTCGTCGGGGTGCCAGCGAGCCGCTAAGGAGGAGCTGCGAAAGCTCTACAAGCGCTCGCCGCGCTCGCGACTGGCGCCAGAGAAGAAGTAAAGGGGGGACGACCCATGCTGCGGCCGGAGCGCTATGCGTCGATGGTAGGGCACCTTCGCCGCCGCGCTCGACTGGCCCGGCTGGTGCCGCCAAGGGCCGAGCGAAACCGACGCGTTGGCGGCACTGCTCGCCTACGGTCCCAAGTATGCCTCCATCCTTGCGGGGACCCGGCTGGGCTTCGTCGCGCCGAAGGATCTCACCCATCTGGTCGTTGTCGAGCGCCTCCCCGGCACTGCTACGACCGACTTCGGCGCCCCGAGTGCGGCAGCCACCGCTGACCACGAGCGATCGTGTGAGGCCGCGGACCTCAGGCGCTTCGAGACGATCCTCCGCGCAGGTTGGCGCGCGTTCGACGAGGCGGTGAAATGGCAAGACGCTCGCGACCGGCCCACGAGGCGGCGGGCGCTCGCTCGAGGCGATCGTCACCCACGTCATTGGAGCCGACGCGGGGTATCTCACCGCGGTGGGCTGGCGAGCGCTAGAGGCCGCCAAGCCCCCCGAGCAGCTTACAACGACACGCGAAGCGATCCTCGCGGCGCTGATGGCCTCCGCGGCCGGGGAGATTCCGCCGCAAGGCCCACGCGGAGGCGCACGGTGGTCGGCGCGGTACTTCGTTCGACGCGTGGCGTGGCACGTAATGGCGCACGTCTGGGAGATCGAGCGGCGCCGCGCCGCGGAGCCCGCGCTGAGCGACCATCGAATCGAGATCGCTCGCCTGTTGGCACAAAGGCCCGTCCACAGCCGTAGGTAACAGCAGGCCTGGAACCTCGGTCGCTCATCGATCTGGTCTACGGAACGCTCGAGGCCTCCGGAGCGCCACCACGTAACGAGGAAGGACCGGATGAATCAGTTGAGGCGGCTGGCGCTACTCATGGTCGGCCTGGCCCGGATGGCGGCATTCGTCGGCCCAGCGAATGCCCAGGACGACTTCGCCTCCGACGCCGCGCGACTGGTTACTGCGCTGAAGCTCGACGCCGGGCAGACCGTGGCCGACATCGGAGCCGGCGGCGGACAACTCACGGTCGCCCTGGCGCGTGGGGTCGGGCCGTCGGGACGGGTCTACGCGACTGAGCTGGGCGAGGACCGGCTCCGTGCCATTCGCCGGGCAACGGACTCCGCCAAGCTCAAGAACGTTTCCGTTATCGAAGCCCATGCCACGCGCACTAACCTGCCGGAGCGGTGTTGCGATGCGCTGGTGCTGCGCCGTGTCTATCATCACTTCGGCAGTCCCCGCCTGATGAACGCGAGCCTGCGGCAGTCGCTCAAGCCCGGAGGGCTCCTTGCCGTCATCGATTTTGCACCCGACAGCGCGGAGAGTGCGGATCCTGCCGAGCGCGACACCGGCGACCAGCACGGCGTCACGTCCGCGACCGTGGTGCGCGAGCTGAGCCAAGCGGGCTTCGAGGTGGTCACCGTCGAAAAGGGAGCCAGGGCCGGTCGGTTCATGGTGGTGGTACGTCGGCCACCGGATTAGCGGATGGAGGCGTGATTGCTGCACTGTGGGTCGGAAACAACACGAGCACGATCAACGGCGCGGTTGCGAGCGCGGCAAGCAGCGTCAAAGTCGGATATCCCCAGGCGTGTACGATCACGCCAGAGAAGGCGCCCGCCGAAGCCCCCGCCAGTCCCATCACAAGGTCCGAAAGCCCCTGAGCGGAGGCGCGCAGCTCCCCTGGAACCGACTCGCTGACCAGCGTGGACCCGGCGACCATGGTGGCCGACCAGCCAAGGCCGAGCAGCATCAGTCCGCTGCCGATGCGCGCCGGGTGGTGGCCTGCGCTTCCTGCCAAAGCACACGCCGTGAGCAGCAGCGCGATGCCTGCGAAAATCACCGCGCGTCGGCCGAGTCTATCCGTAAGCCATCCGAAGACCGGCGCGAACGCGAACATGCCCGCGATGTGAAAGCTGAGAACCACGCCGACGACGCGCAGGGTGTGCGCCGCGTCATGGCCGGCACCCCGGATGTGCACCGGCGTCATCGCCATGACCCCGACCATCACCAGGTGGCCCACGGCCATCGCGCTCACACCCAGACGAGTCGACGCCTGCGAAGCGACGGCGCGTAGCGCGACACGCATCCCGGCCTGGCGAGCATCTGGTGTCAGTGCACCCGGGTTGCCGAGTGCGCCGCGCGCGATCACCGCCGGGTCCGGTCTGAGTAGCATCATGAGGAGAACCGTCGCCAGCCCGAACAGCAACGCCGAAAAGAAGAAGGGGCCGGCCAGTGTGGGTATGCCGTAGCCGGCCAGTGAAGCGCCCGCAACGGCAGCGAGGCTGGGTCCGACGACTGCGCCCAGCGTGGTCGCCCACACGATCAGGGAGAGGTGGCGGCCCCGAAGGGCTGCGGGTGCCAGGTCGACAGCGGCATAGCGCGCTTGAAAACTCGCGGCGGTAGCGCCGCCGAAAAGAAAGAAGCCCACGAACAACAGCGGAATCGAGCTCCGCACCGCCGCGGTGACGATGATGATCGCCCCGACCGCCGCGACCAGGTAGCCCGCCGCGAGACTGGGCCGGCGGCCCTGGCGATGCACGATGGCCGTGGCAGGCAGCGCGAACAGGGCGGCGCCGACTACATTGGCGCTCTGCGCGACACCGGACACGGCAACGCCCGCAATGTCCGCGGCGAGCAGCGCTCCCACCGACGCGCCGATCGCGACGCCGATGCCGCTGATGATCTGCGTCACGAAGAGTAGTCGCAGAGTACGGCGCTGGACGGCGGCTATCTCCATGAACAAACAGTAGTCCGTCGTGCCGGGCAATCAACCGTGGGCCGCGGACGACCCGATGCGCCGAGGAGGCTGTGCGCTCGCCGGGGGAGAGCCCGGTGAGGCGTCGGAATTCGGAGCTATGAGTTCTCTCGGCGGGCGACCGCGACACCGGCTCGGAGGAACGCGGCGAGCCGACGGGTAGACGCGGGATCGACGGAGAACGCGGATGGCGCCGGGTGAACTCTTCGGCCGAAGGAAGCTTAGGTTTGTGCGGACGGCAGCATGATTGCCTGCATCTGAGGAGGTATATGGTAGGCCATCGCTACTACATCTGCGACGTCTTTACCGAGACGCGCTTCGGCGGCAATCAGCTGGCGGTGCTGCCCGAGGCGGACGGCTTGTCGGACCAGCAGATGCAACAGGTCGCGCGAGAGTTCAATTTCTCCGAGAGCGCCTTCGTGCTCCCGCCGGAGCGGGGGCATGCCCGTCGGGTTCGGATTTTCACACCTACCACCGAGGTTCCGTTTGCCGGGCATCCGAATATCGGTACCGCGTTCGTTCTGGCCACGATGGGTGCGTTCGGCCCAACCGACGGATCGATCACGGTGACATTCGAGGAGAAAGCGGGGCTGGTTCCGATCACGATCCGTCAGCGGGAGGGAAGGCTCTGGTGTGAGCTGTCCGCGCCCGAGCGCCTGTCCCTGGGCAAGACCGTCTCCGCGGAATCCCTCGCATCGGCCGTGTCGCTTGCTACGAGCGACGTGATCACCGCGACGCACCAGCCCCAGGTGGCCTCGGTTGGGCTACCTTTTCTCCTGGCGGAGCTCAAGGATCGGTCGGCGCTGATGCGGGCGCGGGTCAACCCGCAGGGCTTTGAGGCCCTCGCTGCCCTAGGCGTCACACCCGATGTCCACCTCTACACCAAGAGTGCCGACGAGTTCGACATTCGGGCGCGGATGTTTGCGCCGTTCGATGGGGTACCGGAGGATCCCGCTACCGGCAGCGCGAACTGCGCGCTCGCCGGACTGCTCAGGCACTATGGTGATACGACAGACGGCACCGCCTCATGGCGCATTGCGCAAGGGGTGGAGATGGGGCGTCCGAGTGTGCTGGAGGCCTGCGCGGAGAAACGAGGCGGCATCGTTGTGACCACTCGAGTAGGCGGGGCGAGCGTGCTTGTGAGCGAGGGCGTCATCGACGTTGGCTAGCTGGGCGTACCGCTGCTCGATGGATCGTTCTCTTGTTCTCACTCGGGCGATAGACGATCCAGCTGCCCGCCGGGGCGCTGCGCTCGATGTGAGCGCAGGCGCCGGGACGACGCTGATGCCCGGGCGGCTCACCAGGCATCCAAACTCGGCACTGCCCCGGGGCCGGCAGATGCCCAGGCGGGATCCCCAGCGTGGCGGCCGTGCTCGGCGCGCGGCGCGCAGCCCCGGGCCGCTCGACGAAGGCCTACTCTTACGGGGCATGTCCACGGACACGACGGCGTCCGCGACTACTGGGCGCGACAGTGGGCTACGATCAACTCTCACGTGGAGCCAGCCGGCTTCTCGATCGGCACGGATGGAACGACTAATCTCGAGGTCCACCTGACCGCGCGCGATCGCAAGGGCAACTTGCTGCTCGACAAGACGGGCGGCCATATTTTTCGGATAGAGGACGGCCTGGTCAGACGCTTCGACATCCGCCAGGGTCGTATCGGGAAAACTCAAACTGAGACCTACCCGGCAGCAAGTTAGGCCGCGAAGTCGGCTATTGCGGAAGCTGGAGTCGGACAGGAGCTGGGCCCATGCGTCCGGTACGCTACAGCGTGGCTGCGAGCCTCGACGGCTACATTGCTGGCCCTCGGGGCGAGTTCGACTGGATCCCCAACGACCCCAGCGTCGATTTTGCCAGCCTGTTCGCAAAGGTCGACACCGTGCTCCTGGGCCGCCGCAGCTACGAGCTTGTTCGGCAGCAGGGTGGAAGCCCCTGGGCGGCTGGAACGCGCGTGTACGTCTTCTCGGGGACCCTGCGTCCGGAAGAGCACCCTGGTGTCACGATCGTGCGCGATGATGTCGGCAGCTTAGTTGCCTCACTTCGTAGCGAGGCTGGCGACGGCGAGATCTGGCTCTTCGGCGGCGGTTCGCTCTTCCGTAGCCTCCTCGCAGAGGGGCAGGTAGACGCCGTGGAGATTACGGTTGTGCCTGTTCTTCTGGGTGGGGGTGTGCCGCTGGTGCAGCCCGGAGCGCCGCGCACCGTGCTGGCGCTGACCGGGACGCGAACCTACCCGAGCGGAATGGTCAGTCTATCGTATACGACCAAGCGCCCCAACGCCTGACCCCGCGTGGCACGCCACGAAGAGGCTGGCGACACCGGAGCTTCCGACCATACCATGGCTGATCTCGAAACGGCGCTCAACACCCATCACCAGGCGGCCGAAGCCTTCCTCGCGGCGGCCGGCGCAGTACCGACGATGCAATGGGGCCAGCCGCGCCTACCGGGTAAGGGGTCGCCGGGGCAGGTGGTCGAGCACGTCGCTCTGGCGTACGAAGTGAACCGAGGCGTGCTTCAGGGCCGCGCTCCCGCCGTAACTGCTCCGCGCTTCCTCCGGCCGCTGATTCGCCGGTTCGGGCTGGAGCCGGTCCTGCGGCGGGGGCGTTTCATCCCGGGCAGCAAGTCCCCCAAGATGTTTCTAATCCTCGGATGCGGCCGAGGGACGCGGTGGGCGCAGGGGCAAGCTTCTCGAGCACGCTGCTGACGTGACTGGGGGTGCGGCGCCGACCCGGTCGCTTGGACGCCGCGCGCCACTCGTTGCCGAGACCGCCCATCCTGCTAGGTTGAATCAACCCCGGAGGAAGTCAGTGGGCATTTGCCTGGCCGGGGCACAACCACTGCCGGAGCGAGAATATGTCCCCACGCGAATCCACATCTGCCGAGCGGCAGATTCAGGTGCGACAGGTCACCGACGTGCAGGCCTCATGGACCGAACAGGAGCGCGGCGGTTCTGGCGCGTTCACTTTGCAGCTCGTCCTCGACCATGGAGCGGACGAGTATGTCCTGCGTCCGAGTGCCGAGGATGCGGATGTGCTCGTGAAATTGCTGGCGCGGAGCAAGAGCGCTACGTTCGATATGGAGCGCAAGGTCCTGATCTTCGCGAACTTGACCATCGAGTGATCGGTCCGCGTGCGGGCGGTTGGGGGAGGGCGTCACCCGAGATGATGCCTGCCCCACTACCTGACCCGCCGCGCCATGCCAAGTCGCTCGGCGTAATCCTCCTCATCTGCCTCCTCTCGCCCAGCTCGGCTGGCGCTCAGCACCCCGCGCGCGCCCGCGAGCTCGGCATCATCCCCGGGACGCTCGCGCCCGGTCCTGCCAACGCGATCACCGACGTCGCGGGCGTTCGCGTGGGTCATGCCACCGTGCGACTGGGTGACTCGGTGCGCACGGGGGTGACGGCCATCCTGCCCCATGGCGGCAACCCCTACCTCGAGCGAGTGCCGGCCGCCATCCACGTCGGCAATGGGTTCGGCAAGCTGCTCGGCGTGACGCAAGTCGCGGAGCTGGGCGAGCTGGAGACGCCGATCCTGCTCACCTGCACGCTTTGCGTCTGGAAGGCGGCCGATGCGCTGGTGGCCTGGATGCTGGTGCAGCCCGGCATGGCCGAGGTGCGCTCGATCAATCCGGTGGTTGGGGAAACCAACGACGGATACGTTCTCAACGCCATTCGGAGCCGGCCGGTCACCGAGCGGCACGTGCGGGCGGCGCTCGAGGGGGCCGTGAGTGGGCCTGTCGCTGAAGGCAGCGTGGGCGCGGGCACCGGGACGGTAGCGTTTGGCTGGAAGGGTGGGATCGGCACCTCGTCCCGCCGAGTCGCGACCGGAGACAGCACCTGGACCGTGGGCGTGCTGGTGCAGTCGAACTTTGGCGGCGACCTGCTCGTGCTCGGCGTACCAGTGGGACGGACGCTTGGCCGGCAGGGCGTCCAGAGAGCCGAGGGCTCCATCATGATCGTGGTGGCGACAGACGCGCCGTTGTCGGATCGGAACCTCCGCCGCCTTGCCGCTCGCGCCATCGTCGGGCTGGGGCGAACCGGGTCGGTGCTAGGCAACGGCTCAGGCGACTACGTGATCGCCTTCTCCACCCATCCCGGTGTCCGGCGCCGGCCGGGCACGGTGCGGCTCACGACGAGCGAGTTGGGGAACGACGAGATGACCGGCCTGTTTCAGGGCGTCGCCGACGCAACCGAGGAGGCGATCTACAATTCCCTATTCACCGCCACGACCGTGACCGCGAAGAGCGGATCGGTCGAGGCTATTCCGGTCGCGGAGGTTCTCCGAATCTTGGATCGGCACGGCAGGCTGAAGCGGTAGGCCAGCACCCCTGCGCTTCGGGCTACTTCATCCCCGCCAGCACCCGGTCGAGGGCCGCGAGGCTCTCCTCCATCCCCTCTTCCATCCCCGAGTGCAGCATCCCATCGCGGTCGTCGTTGGTGAGGAAGAGCATGGTCTCGACCAGCCGAGTGCGTTCGTCGCCCAGATCCTCCAAGGTGATCGTCACCAGCGAGACATGCCCGGCATGCCGTCCCACTCGAAGGTGAACGCGATGCGCTCCTGCGGCGTGACCTCGGCGTAGCGCCCCTCGAAACCGTGTGCGCCGCCGTCGTCGGTGTGCTCGACGAAGCGCCAGTGGCCTCCACGCTCGAGCTGCAGGACCTCGATCACCAGCTTGTTGCCGCGGCCCCACCACTGCGCCAGGAGCGTGGGGTCGGTGTGGGCCTTCCACACGCGACCGCGCGAGGCGTTGAAGATGCGCTCGATTCTGATCTCACGATCCGCGGGCGTGGTGACCTTCGTCCGATTGCCTTTCATCTCGGTGGCTTCCTTCGCTATCCTGGTCATGTGTCTCCCCTGGTGCGCTCGAGGAAAGCCTCGAGTCGGTTGTGGCGGGACTCCAGCATCTGCCGGTGCTGCTCCATCCAGGCAGCCTCGGCGTCGAGCCGCCGGGGCCCGAGCCGACAGGTCCGCACGCGTCCCACCTTCTTCGTCGCCACCAGCCCCGCGTCTTCCAGTACCCGCACGTGCTTCTTGAGACCGGTCAGGGTCATCTTGAACGTCTGTGCGAGGTCGCTGATAGAGGCGTCGGAGCGAGCGAGCCGCTCGAGGATCCCTCTGCGGGTGGGATCCCCGAGGGCGGTGAACGTTTCGTCCAGTGCTGCCGTATACTGAACCATACGGTTCAGTATAACAATCCACAGTTGGTTGTCAAGACTGGGCAGCCCCCGTGGAGACGGAATAGATTTGTTCCGGCGGCGGATTGAGGGGAGCTCATGGATTTCGACCTGGACTGGTCCATCGACGTGCTACGGCGTACGCCTGCCACGCTGGAGGCGTTGCTCAGCGGCCTGGCTGAGCCGTGGGCACGAGCAACCGAAGGGCCGGACACGTTCAGCCCCTTCGATGTGGTCGGGCACCTGATCGATGGGGAGGAAACCGATTGGATGCCGCGAGCTCGGATCATCCTCTCCCGGCAGCCGGACCCTCGCTTCGAAGCGTATGATCGGTTTCGCCATCGGGCGCGCAACGTGAACCGCTCGCTCGAGTCGCTGCTCGGTGAGTTCGCCCGGCTGCGAGCGGACAATCTGGAGCTGCTCGGCGCGTGGCGGCTGACCGCTGCCGACCTCGAGCTGCTCGGCTCCCACCCTACGCTCGGACCGGTAACGCTCCGGCAACTCCTGGCGACGTGGGTCGTACATGACTTGGGGCACGTGGCTCAGGTGGCTCGGGTGATGGCGAAGCAATATGGGGAGGCCGTGGGGCCATGGATGCGGTTCCTACCCGTCCTGACCGACCACGAGAAGCCGCGCTCCTGAGCGATGCCCCGGCGGTGCGGCCCTACGAAGACAGGCGCGTCCCGATCAACTCACGCAAGACCTCCCCCAGCACCCGGGTAGCGTCGAGCAGGCGCCGCTCGGTCGAGCCCCCGAAGCCCAGCAGCAATCCGCTCCGGCGGGCCATCCCCGCATAACAGGTCGATAGCGCGGTCGCCGTCAAACCGCGCCCGGCCATGCGCCGGACGACCTCCCGATCGTCGAGCCCCGCCGACAGCAGCACCGCCACGTGGAGACCGGCGTCGGCGTTGTGAACGGTGAGCCGGTCGCCGCAGTGCCGGGCTAGACCGGCGAGCAGGGCGTCACGCCGTGCCAGGTACACCCCGCGCATGCGGCGGAGATGCCGGGCAAAGTGACCCTCGCGCAGAAATTCCGCCAGCGCGAGCTGATACAGCGTAGGGGAAAAGAGGTCGAGCGCCTCTCTCGCGTCCACGAACCGCTGCCGGAGCGGCGGCGGGACGACGAGATACCCCACTCGCACGGCCGGAAAGAGCACTTTGCTGAAGGTGCCGATGTAGACCACCCGCTCGTGCGCATCCATCCCCTGGAGCGCGCCGAGCGGGCGGCTGACGTAGCGATACTCGCTGTCGTAATCGTCCTCCAGCACCCAAGCCTGGCGGCGGCAGGCCCAATCCAGCAGCGCAAACCGCCGGGCAGCGGTCATCGAGGTTCCCAGGGGATACTGGTGGGACGGGGTGACGTACGCCGCGCGCACCTGCCCGCCGCGCCGCTGGAGCGAGGCAACGCTCATGCCCTCATCGTCCACCGGCACCGGTACCAGCTCCGCCCCGGCCGCGCTCAACGCGGCGCGGGCGAGGGGATAGCCCGGCTCCTCCACCGCCACGCGGTCGCCCCGCGCCAGGAGCACCGTGATGGCCAGGTGGAGCGCCGCCTGAGAACCGGAGACGATGAGGACCTGCTCCGCCTCGCACCGGACGGCGCGCGCAGCGCGCAGATGCTCCGCGACGGCCACGCGCAAGGGAACCAGCCCCGCCGGATCGCCGTAGGCCATCTGCGCATGCGTCAGCGCGTGCGCGTGCCGAGACACCAGCCGGGCCCATGCGGCGTGGGGAAACCGGTCCAGCGCCGGAAGGCTCATTCGGAACGGGCCCAGCCCGCCTTCGTCACGCGGCCGGGGCGGCAGACGGGGAGCTCGGCGAGCTCCGCTCGGCCAAACGGCGGCGGCCCTTGGGCCGGGCGAACGGAGGAGATCGTCGGGAAGCGCGGCGCTGATGAAGGTCCCGGACCCGAGCCGGCCGACGAGGTAGCCTTCGTGGAGCAGCTGTTCATACGCGGTGAGCACGGGCAGGCGAGACACATCGAGCTCCACGGCCAGGGTTCGGGTCGAGGGGACCCGCTGTCCGGGGCGGAGCAGGCCATCCAGGATGGCCCGCCGGACGCTCTCGTAGATCTGGCGGTGGATCGGAACGCCGGAGGAGCGGTCGATAGGAAGGTGGAAAGTGGTCATGGCCGCAATATACCGATTGCCTATGGCGACAGTACCGGTCCTCCCATACTGTGAGTCGCTTCGCCTATACTTCGGGCCGATTGTGAGGAGAGCGTGACGGACGCGCCCAAACTTCTG
>JACCQZ010000005.1 GCA_013813875.1 Gemmatimonadales bacterium
CAGGAAACCTGCGTGGCCCACAACGGGTCGCTGGTGCCGATCCCCGGGCGGGACGTGATGGTGCAGGCGTGGTATCAGGGAGGGATCTCGGTCTTCGACTGGACCGATCCGGCCAACCCGAAGGAGATCGCCTTCCACGATCGTGGCCCGGCGGACTCGACCCGGATCGCCAGCGGGGGGTCGTGGTCGGTGTACTGGTACAATGGCGTCATGGTCAGCTCCGAGATCTCCCGCGGGCTCGACATCTTCGAGCTCACCCCCAGCGGATTCCTCTCCCAGAACGAGATTGACGCCGCCAAGTCGGTGCGTCTGGACTACCTCAACACCCAGGGGCAGCAGAAGCTGGTCTGGCCGCCCAGTTTCTCGTTGGCGCGGGCCTACCTGGATCAGCTCGAGCGTTCGAATGGACTGGACGCGGGGAAGATCGCCTCGGTACGGGAGGCACTGGCGGCTGCGGAGGACCAATCGGAAACCGAGCGGCGGGACGGGTTGACCGAGCTGGCCTCACGTCTGGACGGCGATGCGGCCGGGGCCCAGGACGGGGCCAAGGTCAGGACGCTGGCCGGCGCGGTGAGGGAGCTGGCCGAAGGGTCGGGGTTGGCGGCGCGACAGTAGGGACTCGAAAGTTGAAAGTCGAAGGTAGAAAGTAGAAAGTAGAAAGTCTAAGCTTGAAGGCCACTCTTTCTACTTTTGACTTTCAACTTGTAACTCATGAACGCCAGCAAGTAATCCTTCTGTCACCTGGTGATCGTCCCCTCCCATTCGATCACCGATGCCGTTGCCGACGAGAAACGACCCTGGTACGTCCCCCGCCCGCTGACGCCGGCATAGGCGCCCGAACCGTTCAGCGTGTTCCAGGTGCCCTCGAAGGTGCTGTTCGGCTTTTTGTCGGCCGCGAGCTTCGTAGTTACCTGCCCCTTCCAGGCATAGACCACCTTGTCGGCGCCCTTCGACATCGTGATCGAGCCTTGATGCGGTCCGGTTCCGTCAACCAGGTTGGCCGTGTCGGCCGTGACGATCTCCGCGCCATTCATGAACTCGGCCGCTCCCGTGCTCTGATTGGTACCCTTCGATTTGCCGATGAATGCGGCCCGTCCTGCCGCGTCCTTTCCCAGAGCAGGGGTGATACTGGCCGTGAGCGCGATGGACCCGGCGACGTCGAGGGAGGTGCCGGTGCTGGGTCCGTACCCGATCGTGGGCAGGAGCATCAGCGAGACCAACAGCCTCCGCTGGGTAAGGTGGCGCAGCTTCATGGAACCCTCCTCGTGGGGAACGGGAGCGGGGTTGCCCGCTCCATGCCGGATGGATAGCCCCCGGAACTTACCACCTGGTCCTCACCCCCGCGTCATCCGGCCGCCTCGCTGAAGCCGAGCGGGTACTCGATTCGAGAGCAAGAATCGGAGTGCGGGGCGCGGTGCCCGGAGATAGACTTAGGCTTATCCCGTGGCCGCGCTCAGGGGAATGCAGTTGAAAGGACGCCATGAGTATGTCAGCGAAGACCAGAGAGCTCGCCGCCGCAACGGAGCACGACCCCCGCTGGGCGTCCATCGTAGCCCGCTCCCGCGAAGCGGCCGGTACCTTCTTCTATTCGGTCAGGACGACGGGAGTCTATTGCCGCCCGCCGTGCGCGGCCCGGCTGCCGCGCCCCGAAAACGTCCGGTTTCACCCGACGTGCAAGGATGCCGAGGGCGCCGGTTTCCGTCCCTGCAAACGGTGCCGGCCCAACCAACCCACCCTGGCCGAGCAGCACGCGGCCAGGGTCGCGGAAATCTGCCGCTTCATCGAGACCACAGACGACGTTGCCACCCTGGAGGAGCTGGCAGCCCGCGCGGGCCTGAGCACCTTTCACTTCCACCGGGTCTTCAAGTCGGTAACCGGGCTGACACCTCGAGCGTATAGGGCTGCCCATCGCGGAGAGCGCGTTCGCAAGGAGCTGGGCCGGACCGGCAGCGTAACGGCGGCCATCTATCAGTCAGGGTACAACTCCAATGGCCGGTTCTACGGAGAATCGCACCAGCTTCTGGGCATGACGCCCACGAGCTACCGGGCCGGCGGAACCAATGCCGAGATTCGCTTTGCCGTTGGGGAGTGCTCGCTGGGCTCCGTCCTCGTCGCCCGGAGCGAGCGGGGCGTCTGCGCCATTCTCTTGGGGGATGATCCCGATCTGCTGGCCCGCAATCTCCAGGATCGCTTCCCGAGGGCCACCCTGATCGGTGGCGACAGTGAGTTTGAGCGGCTGGTGTCGAGGGTGGTGGGGTTCGTCGAAGCCCCCCGGTTGGGACTCGATCTGCCGCTCGATGTCAGAGGCACCGCCTTTCAGCAGCGTGTCTGGCAGGCGCTGCAGAATATTCCCCCTGGGGCAACGGCCAGCTATACGGAGATCGCAGGCCGCATCGGCTCATCCACATCGGTGCGTGCTGTGGCCGGAGCGTGCGCGGCCAACGCACTGGCGGTCGCGATACCCTGCCATCGGGTGGTGCGCAGCGACGGCGGGCTGTCGGGGTACCGCTGGGGAGTCGAGCGAAAGCGGGCGCTCCTTCAACGCGAACGCCCCGGCAACTCATCGTAGCCGGGGCGTTAGTTCCAGGTGACTGCTATCTCTACGTCTTCAGCACGACCTTCATGCACTCATCCTGCTTGTTGGAGAACATACTGTAGCCCTTAGCGGCGTCATCCAGCTGCATGCGGTGAGTGATGATGAACGTGGGATCAATGTCGCCCCGCTGAATGTGCTCCAGCAGCGGACGCATGTAGCGGTGCACGTGGGCCTGCCCGCTCCTGAGCGTGAGCGAGCGGTTGACGATGGCGCCCATCGGGAACTTGTCAATGAATCCTCCGTAGATCCCGATCACCGAGACGGTACCCCCGTTCCGGCACGCCAGAATAGCCTCACGCAGCGCGATCGGCCGGTCACTCTCCAGCATCATCGCCTGCTTGACGCGGTCGTAGGCGTAGACCGGCCCATGTCCGTGCGCCTCCATGCCCACCGCGTCAATGCATGCGTCGGGCCCCCGGCCGCCGGTCATTTCCTTGAGCGCCTCCTGAACCGAGACTTCCTCGTAGTTGATCGTCTCGGCTGCACCCGCCCCTTCCTTCGCCATACGGAGCCGGTAGGGGAAGCGGTCAATGGCGATCACCTTCTCGGCGCCGAGCAGATAGGCGCTGGCGATGGCGAACTGCCCGACCGGGCCGGCTCCCCAGACCGCGACGATATCGCCCCGCTTGATGTTGCACATCTCCGCACCCATGTAGCCGGTGGGGAAGATGTCGGACAGGAAGAGCACCTGCTCGTCGGTCATGCCTTCAGGCACCTTGAGCGGCCCGACATCGGCGAACGGTACCCGCGCGTACTCGGCCTGTCCGCCGGCATAGCCTCCGAGCATGTG
>JACCQZ010000017.1 GCA_013813875.1 Gemmatimonadales bacterium
CCTCGGCCCCGGCCACCGCCTCGCCCGGGTCGGTGACCGCTCGTAGCTCCGGCGCGAGCGCGACGCCCGGCAGGAACGCGGTGTTCTCGTGGGTCTGGTTGATGGCCGCGACCACTTCGGGCTCGAAGGCCCAGAGACAGACCTGCTCTCCCTTGGCCGCCAGCAGGTTGGCCAGCGTGGTGCCCCAGCTCCCTGCCCCCAGCACGGCGATCCGCCTCACCGGCGTGCCGTCGGTGCCGCCCGTCGGCCGAAGCGGTTTTCGGTACCGTTGAGCAGACGCCGGATGTTGGCTCGGTGGAGCCAGATGATCCCGGCGGCGACGGCCACGTCGAGCCACAGTATCTCGGGCCGGTCGGGATGCTCGAGCAGCACCACGGCGACCGGAAAGACCGCGGCCGCCACGATGCTGCCCACCGAGACGTACCCGGTGAGATAGACCAGCGCGAGCCACACCGCAGCCGCAACGCCGATCGCCGCCGGCGTGAGACCCAGCATCACCCCCGCCGCGGTTGCGACGCCTTTCCCTCCCCTGAAGCGCACGAAGACGGAGAAGACATGTCCCAGCACCGCGGCGATTCCGCAGGTGAGCGCAAAGAGCTGCGAGGGCGATACCCGCGGGGCCAACACCAGCACCGGTATCGCTCCCTTGGCGATGTCGAACAACGCTACCGGGACGGCGAACCGCCAGCCGAGCACTCGGTACAGATTGGTGGCGCCGAGGTTCTTGCTGCCCTGCTCCCGGAGATCAATGCCGCGGAATACTCTGCCCGCGAGGTAGCTGGTCGGAATCGCCCCGATGAGATAGGACCCGAGCAGCCAGGGCAGCGCCGCCGTCACCGGCGAGATCCGCGGCTGGTGAACTTGAGGCGAAGCGGAGAACCGGTGAACGGCCATGCCGAACGAAAGCCGTGGCTCAGATATCGTTGATACGACTCGGGCACGTCGTCCGGCCGGTTGCTCACGATGGCAAAGGTGGGCGGCGCCGTTCCGATTTGAGAGGCATAGAGCAGCTTCACTTCCTCCCCCGGCTTCTGTGGCGGAGCGTTTCTCTCCAAGAGCGACGCAAGCACCTTGTTGACCTCCGCGGTGGGAACTCGCTGCTCCCGCTCCTCGGCCACCTCGAGGATGAGGTCGAGGACTTTACGCACCCGCTGGCCTGTGAGGGCGGACACGTACAGGAACGGCACATAGCGCAGGAATGGCGCTTTCTCGATCAGCTCTTCCTGGCCCCGGTGCGCGGTGTTGGCGTCCTTCTCCTCGACCAGGTCCCACTTGTTGACCACCACCACCAGCCCGCACCCCTTCTCCCAGGCGGAAGTGGCGATCCGAAGATCCTGGTTGTGAAGCCCCACGATCGCGTCTACCACCAGCACGCACACCTGGGCCCGCTCTATAGCCCGCTCGGTGCGGAGAGTGGAATAGAACTCCAGATCATCTTCCACTTTAGCTCGACGCCGTAAGCCTGCGGTGTCTATGAAGTTGAGATTCTTTGCTCGAAATCGCAAGAGGGAGTCTATGGCGTCGCGGGTGGTGCCCGCTTCGGGCGCCACCATATGACGCTCTTCCCCCAGGAGCCGGTTGACGATGGAAGACTTTCCCGCGTTGGGCCGCCCGACCACCGCCACATTGATGGTCTCGTCGGCTTCGACAGGATCGAAGCGAGGAAGCCGCTCCACGACTGCGTCGAGCAGATCGCCGCTGCCCTTCCCTATGGCGGCGCTCACCCCGTGCGGATCGCCGAAGCCCAGCTCGTAGAAGGCGTACTGCGCCGTGCTCCGCTCCAGGTCGTCGAGCTTGTTTACCGCGAGGATCACCGGCCGCTCCGACTTGCGGAGCCGTTCGGCAATGGCCTGATCCACCGGACTTACTCCCTCGCGGCCATCCACCAGAAACACCACGACGTCCGATTCGGCGAGGGCAAACTCGACCTGCTGCCGGATGGCGCGGTCCATCGAATCCTCCGACTCCGGCACCAGCCCGCCGGTGTCCACGACCCAGAACCTCCGGCCCTGCCACTCGGCGTCCCCGAAGTGGCGGTCGCGGGTCGTTCCCGGCTGATCCGAGACGATCGCCGGGCGCCCGCCGAGAATTCGGTTGAAGAGGGTGGACTTCCCCACGTTGGGCCGGCCTACGATGGCGACGGTCGGCTTGCTCATGCCGGCACCGGCAGCTGTAGCGCGTCGGTGAAATCACGGGAGAGGCGGAGCTCCATCGGCACCGCGGCGGCGAGCACCTCGAAGCTCATGTCATCCATGAAGAGGCCGCTGTCGTTGACCGACTCGCCGGGAAGCAGCGCCAAGTCGAGCTCGTGCCGCCCCGCCAGCGCCTGCTGCAGTGCGGCGCCCGGAAGCAAGCCGGCGGTGGTGACCGAGGCGCCGAAGAGAGTGTTGACCACGGGAATGAGCTCGAAGCGCGCGCCGGTATGCACCGCGAGGGGCTCCAGCACCATCGGCATCAGCCGGCTCATGGCGGTTCCGGTGACGACGCCGATCCGGCGTCCCTCCCACCCCTGAAGCTCGTCCGCGCCGGCCTCGATTTGCCGCTGCAGCCAGCGAACGGCGCCGAC
>JACCQZ010000038.1 GCA_013813875.1 Gemmatimonadales bacterium
CCCGGACATCAGCGGTGCGGAAGTAGTGCATGCTCAGCCCTGGCGCCGGCCGAACGTCGGCCACTTCCCCTGTCCGATCCTTCAACTCGCCTGCGGTGTTGGTGACCACCAGATCGGGGGAAAAGAGCTCCAGGGCCAAAGTGGTATCATGAGTAGCGTAGGCCCTGGCCCACGCACTGTCGGCCATCAGCAGCGACCGGTCGCCTTGGGCTGCGGCGCGTCCGGGTAACAGGATCATGCTGACGGCCGCCAACAACAGCCGCACGCTCATCCGGGAGCGGCGGCTGTGAGGGCCGGGGGAAGGGCGCTCAAGCTCCTGGCCGCTGTGGACGCCCGGCCGGAACCCGCTTTTCGGCCCGACCCCGCACGTATGCATAGGTCGCTTCCATCTGGGCCGGTGTCATCGTGCCGGCAAAGGCCGGCATCCCCCTTGGGGGCCGGCCTTGCTGGACCACCTTCAGAAAGACCTCCTTCTCCGCCGCCGGACCTCCCGGCGCCACCGATTCGAGCAGATTGGCGGCGACCGGGTTGCCCAGCACGTCCTGGCCGTGGCAGCGCGCGCAATGCACGCTGTACTGGCGCCATCCCTCGTACTCCTGCTCGGTGACCTTGGGCGCCGCACCTCCCGCCTGAGCCGCCGCCCGCTGCATCGGGGCGGCGGCCAGAGCCAGCAGGCAGGGAAATACTGCCCATCGCACCACCCTGCTACCCCTCCGGTCGGACAGCCGGACGGCCGGGACCGATTTTGCCATCGCTACGTCCCTTCACGTATGAGTAGATCTGATTGATCCTTTCCATCTCCAACCCCAGCGGGCACCATGCGGGCATCCCTCTCTCGGGGCGGCCGGAGCAGACCACCTGAATAAACGACTCCTGGGTGTTGATCGGTCCGGCAGGCTTGAGCGACGTCACCAGGTGGGGTGCGATGGTGGTACCCGCCACGTCTTCGCCATGACACCGCGCGCAGTTGAGGTTGTACTGCTTCCACCCGTTGTAGACTACCTGGGTCACCGTGTCGCGCGGCGCCTGGTGATACTCGTCTCTCAACGGAGCCCCGGCACTGGCCGGCGGCTGGGCGGAAGCGGACTCCGCGGCAGGTGCTTGTGCCGGGGCCGGCGGGGCGGGGGCCGGAGCCGGCGCGGGTTTCCGAGGCGCTGGAGCCGGAGCTCGAGCCGTCCGAGCAGGGGACGCCGGAGCGGAATCAGGCGCTTCCGCGGTCTCGGCCGGGGGGGTCGGGGTTGATTTCCGCACCACCGCCGAGCCCGGCCTCGGTATGGGCGAGCTCTCTTCCTTGACGGCCGCGGTCTTCCGCGTGGTGTCTGGGGTGACGGCGGCGATGGTGTCGGCGGTCGGGGCGGCGGAGTCCATGGCCGCACCGGACCCGGCGGCCGTCTCCCCCGCCCCAGCCGCTGGCGCCGCCTCCCGCTCCTGTCCACCGCAAGCACCCAGCAGTACCAGCGCCATCAGCGTCCCCCAGGGTCGGCGGGGCATCGGCCGGCGTGAACGCCAGACCTCCCGGGAAGAAACACCTTTCATACGCGTCGTCATCCTTTCCGTGGTAGACTGTTACCAGCTCTTGGCTGCCAACAAGATTGTGTCCTTTCAAGTCCCGCTAGGTGATGAAAATCACGTCGTGACTGGGCTCACACCGCATTATCTTGAGCCCATGGCAAGGTCTATCCCGCAATCCGTCACCCTCGGCCTGGTGCAGATGGGCTGCACCCCCGACCCGGCTGAGAATCTCCAGAAGGCCGTTGCGGGCGTTCGCGATGCCGCCGGCCGCGGGGCTCAGATCATCTGCCTCCAGGAGCTCTTCCGGAGCCAGTACTTTTGTCAGACCGAGGACCACGGGAACTTCGCCCTGGCGGAGCCGATCCCCGGGCCGTCCACCGAGGTGCTGGGCCCACTCGCGGCCGAGCTGGGCGTGGTGATCGTGGCCTCGCTCTTCGAGAAGCGGGCCGAGGGCCTCTACCACAACACCGCCGCCGTCATTGACGCCGACGGCCGGTACCTCGGCAAGTACCGCAAGATGCACATCCCCGATGATCCGCAGTACTACGAAAAGTTCTACTTCACTCCGGGCGACCTCGGCTTTCGCAGCTGGGACACCAGGTACGGCCGGATCGGGGTGCTGGTCTGTTGGGACCAGTGGTACCCCGAGGCCGCACGGCTCACCGCCATGAGCGGAGCCCAGATCCTCTTCTACCCCACCGCCATCGGTTGGCTCCCGGCCGAGAAGCAGGAGCACGGCGCCCAGCAGCAGTCAGCGTGGGAGACCATCCAGCGCAGCCATTCCATCGCGAACGGAGTCTACGTCTGCGCCGTCAACCGCGTGGGCCACGAGGGCGACCCCGCCGGAGGCATCGAGTTCTGGGGCGACAGCTTCGTCTCCGATCCCGGTGGCCGCATTCTGGTGAAGGCCGGCGCCGGCGAGGAAGTACTCGTCGCCACCTGTGATCTGAGCAAGGTCAACGCCAGCCGCACTCACTGGCCCTTTCTCCGAGACCGGAGAATTGACGCGTATCAGGATCTGACAAAGAGATACTTAGACTAGTGCCGAGTGCCCAGTGCTGAGTGCTTAGTGGGTGGCAAGTCACCAGTACCGGAGCCGGGCCGGATTCCACTTCAGCCCTTTCCAACTTTGCACCCACTCAGCACTCAGCACTCAGCACTCAGCACTCCTCTCAGCACTCCTCCCGGCTTCCGCATGCCCGCCGAGTGGGAGCCCCACCGCGGCACCTGGCTCAGTTGGCCCCACAAGGAAGCGTCGTGGCCGGGGCGGTTTGGCTCAATTCCGGCGACCTTCGCCCGGATGGTCCGCTACCTCGGCGACCACGAGGAAGTGCACATCAACGTGGCCGGTCCGGCGATGGAGGAGGACGTCCGGCGGCTGCTGGCGGACGAAGGTGCGGGCTCGGGCAACGTCTTCTTCCATTACCATCCCACCAACGACGCCTGGTGCCGCGACCACGGGCCCATCTTCCTTCAGCGTAGCGCCGGCGGCCGGCGCGAGCAGGCGATCGTGGATTGGAAATACAACGCCTGGGGAAACAAGTATCCCCCCTATGATCTCGACGACGTGATTCCGAGCCGGATCGGGGAGGAGTTGGACATCCCGGTGTACTCGCCGGGAATGGTTCTGGAGGGCGGCTCCATTGACGTCAATGGCCGAGGCACCCTGCTCACCACCGAGGCCTGCCTGCTCAACCCCAATCGCAACCCCGAGCTCGGCCGGGAAGAGATCGAGTCCTATCTCCGGGACTATCTGGGAGTGTCCCGGATCCTCTGGCTGGGCGACGGCATCGCGGGGGACGACACCGACGGTCACGTGGACGATCTCACCCGCTTCGTGGCCGCCGACACCGTGGTCACCGTGGTGGAGGACGATCCGGCCGACGAAAACTACGAGCCGCTTCAGGATAACCTGCAGCGGCTCCGCGGAATGACCGATCAGGACGGGCGCCCGTTACGGGTCATCACCCTGCCGATGCCGCGGCCGGTGTGGCACCAGGGTCAGCGGCTCCCCGCCAGCTACGCCAACTTCTACATCGCCAACGGCGTCGTCCTCCTGCCCACCTACGACCCCGAGCGTGATGCCGAGGCCCAGACCACCCTGCAGAATCTTTTCCCCGACAGAGAAGTCGTGGGTATTGATTGCACCCACCTGGTGTGGGGCCTCGGCGCCTTCCATTGTGTTACCCAGCAGTGGCCGCGGGTGTGATCGGCTGCCGCGTCAGGTCTTGGTCCAGGTACCCACCAGCGCCGCGCGCCGGCCGCCGCAGCCGTCCATGCCCAGCCCCGCTATGTGCAGCTCGTCCTCGGTGCGGCTGATCACGTAGCGGGCATCCGCGCTCTGGCAGGGGCTCGCGGCGGTGTCGGCCTTGAAGACCAGAGTATCGCCGGTAAAAGAGGCGCGGCTCTTGATGTCCACCGAGTCCGGCCACCGCGGCGCCGGCAGCATCAACTCGACTCCGCCGTTGGCTGCCAGCTTCATCTGCACCTCCCCCTCACCATACAGATCGCGCTTCCACGAGCCGGAGTACTCCGACGCCTCGCCGCCACACGATGCGAGCGGCAGCAGAAGTGCCAGAAGCGCGAGCATTCGCGGGCTGAACGATGGACCGGCGCGACGGATCATCTCGATACCCTCCATGGGGTGAAGGTGGACCAGGATCGGGAACCGCTCGTTAGTCACTCCCGCGGCAAGACTTCGTCGGTCGGGATCGGCAGGGTGGAGAAGATGGCATCGCCCGGCCGGTCTACCGGCAGCGCCGCCAGCCGGCCGAAGCGGCGGGCGTCAATCCACCGGTGTGCCCCCTCGTAGAGCAGGGAGTAGAGCCGGTTGTAGAGCAGCTCGTCGGTGGCAGCCGTTGCGTCGGCAAAGCCGGCAAGCGGGGCGAGGCCCCCGGAGTTGACCCGCACCGTGTTGATGTCGGCGAGCGCGCCCGCCAGGTCGCCGTTGGCGATCGCCGCCTCGGCGCGGAGCAGGATGAGCTCCTCGTTCTTGATGAACGGGATCGGTGTCGTCGGCGACGGGTACCGGATCCAGCCCAGATTCGAGGTCAGGCCGTCAGCGCTGCTGACCGGCCGGGTGACGATCTTCTGGGTGAACCGCAGGTCCGGCGTGGTCCCGTCCGCCTGCAGCTGCACGCCGGTCGCCAGGGAGGGATGCGCGAAGTTCTCGCCGTTCTGCGGATCAATCGAGAGCGGGTTGGCCAGATCGCCGGCGCCGGTGCCGTAATCCATGTAGACCCCGCGGCTGAGCGGGGCCGCCGGATCAATGAACGATTCGGCCAGCGCCGTCGTGACCGTGACGTAATCCGCCTGGTACGCCGCTACCCTGGCCCGCAACGCCCGGTTGAACTGCACGAAGGTCGCCGGCGTATCGAAGCCGCTGAAGCCCGGCGGCAGCGGGAAGGGGAACGCCGCCCCCCCGGCCAGGAGCTCCGTTCGGCCCTCGTCGAGCAGCAGCTCGACCCGGTCGTATGCCGCCGCGTTGGACACCAGCGCCGGTGGTTGCGCCGTCACGTCGGTGCCGACGTCCACCGGGATCGAGTCCTGGGTATGGCTGTTGAGGATCAGCAGGAAGTTGTACGCCTGCAGCGTCTTTACGTACCCGGAGGTGGCGCTCTGTTCCTCCGCCGTCAACGCCTCGGCGGTGGGCAGCACGGTGAGGAGATTGTTGCCGCCCCGAATGGCGGCGAACTCATCGGCCCAATGATCGCCCCCGAAGGCGTCGCCGCCGGGATCGAGCGGACCCGAGAGCAGCTCCGACGTAAAGCGCGGATCCGAGCCGTCGAACCGCAGCACCTCGCGGCCGATGATGCCGAGATCCAGCGCGAAGTCGGCCATATCGGTGCGGAAGGCCAGCAGAATTCCGTTGGCCGTGCCCGCGACCTCCGCGCGAGACGGGTTCTCCCCGATGGTGTCCGGGCTGTTGGGATTGGTGGAGATGTCGAAGTCGCAGGCTCCCGCGGCGAGGACGCCCAGCAGGAGCATCGGGTGCCAGACTCTCATGGTCGGCATGGTCAGAACCCCAAGTCGATCGAGAAGAAGAAGCTGCGACTCGGCGGGAATGGAGCCACGTCTATGTTCCGCACGATCGCCTGGTTGCCGAAGTTGCTGACCTCCGGGTCGAGCCCCCGGTATCCCGTCGCCCGCAGCAGGTTGCGCCCGCTCAGCGTCAGCCGGGTGAAGCGCACGTTGTCGCCGAAGAGGGTGCGGGTGAACGACTCGGGCAGGTTGTAGGACAGGTTGACCTCGCGCAGCTTGAGGTACGAGGCGTCCTGCACGTAGGTCTGGGTAATCCCGCTGTCGAACGCGGTGAACCTTGCCTCCCCCGCTTCCTCGTAATCCACGCTGTTCTGACCCGCATCGTACAGGAACTCGGTGAGGTTGACCACGTCTCCGCCCTGCTTCCAATCCAGCAGCGCGCCGACGGTGAAGCTGCCCACGTCGAGATCGCTGGAGAAAGACATCTGGAAGTCCGGGTTGGCGTCGCCCACCAGGCCCTCGGTCCCGATGATCTGCGTGGCCGATGATCCTTCTTCGATGAAGAAGGCGCCGAGCGAGGTGCCGAACCCGCCGGTCTCGAATGCGGGCACGTCGAGCCGGGTGACCCTGCTCCGGTTGGCAAAGAACGTGGTGCGGAAGAGCCAGTTGAGATTTTCCCGCTGGATCGGCGACACGGTGAGCGCCACCTCGATGCCCCGGTTGCGGAGCCGGCTGTCGGAGCTGAAGACCCGCGTCTCCTGGCCGGTGCTCGGAGCCAGCGTCTGCTCCAGAAGCAGATCACTGATGGTCCGCTGATACACCGACAGATTGATCTCGGCGAGCCCGTCACCGAGCTGAGCGTCGAAGCCCGCCTCGAACTCGGTCTGCCGCTCGGGCTGAATGTTCGGGTCGCCGGCCCGGTTGCCCGGGAGCACGCCGAAGATGCCACCGATCGTGCCGGTGGTATCGGGTGAAAACTTCTGGCCGAAGAGCGGCTGATTGCCGGTCTGCCCGAAGGCGCCGCGCAGCTTGATCTCGTCGAGGCCGCCGACGGGACGGATGAAGCGGTAGGAGACCGCCGCTTTGGGGTAGAAGAAGAACTTGCTGGTGTTGCCGTTGGAGCTGCTTCGGTCGGCGCGGAGCCCGGCGGTCAGCAGCAGCCGCCGGTCCAACAGCAGCAGCTCCTCCTGTCCGTAGACGCCGAGGTCGCGCACCGGGCGGTCATCCTGCAGCACGCTCACGCTGGTGGCCTGGTCGGGATTCTCCTGCCCGCTCAGCAGCGTGCGCGCCAGAATCCGGGTGGCGTCGAGGTCGCGGTCCTCGTACTGCACTCCGGCCGAGGCGGTTGACTGGAATCGGCCCGACTCCGGGGTGTAGGTCCAGTTGCCGTTGGCCGCGAGATTGAGATTCAGATTGGAAGCCTTGCTCAGTACCACCGTGCCGGGCTGCCCGTCGTTGGGCTCGAACTCGAGCTCCGGCGGCGAAACGAAGTCGTTCTCCTGGTTGAAGTAGTCCACTCCGCCGATGGTGATGAGCTGTACGTTGTTTCGCGGACTCGAGAGCAGGCCGATGCGTGCGGTCACGGTGCCCAGCGCCCGCCAGGTGTCCTCCTCGTTTTTCAGCAGCGAGAAGGTCTGGATCGGGTTGCTCCGCTCGAAGGGATTCTCCGGGAAGTTGCCGTCGGCTCCCCGCGAGAGGTCCACGAAATTGGGGGTGAACGGAAGCACCAGGAAGGGGCTGGTGCCCGCGTTGTCGTTGTTGGAGAGGCCGCGGTTGGAGCGGCTGTGGATCACGTTGGTGTTGACCGACAGACTCACCCGGCCGGAGAGCACCTGGTCGAGATTGGCCCGGAGCGACTGCTTCTTGTAGCCGGTGTTGAGCGCGATGCCCTGGTCGTTCTTGAGCAGGCCGGAGACGAAGTAGCGGGTCTGCTCGGTGCCGCCGCTCACGCTCGCGGCGGTCTCGGTGGAGAGCGCGCTCCGCCCGTAGATCTGCTCCTCGACGTCGAAGCTGCGGCCCGGCTGGAAGACCGATGTGACGGTGGCGGTATCGGAGAAGACCGACAGGGCTTCGTCCAGGGTCTCGAAGTTGCGCCGGCCGAGGGTGTTGGCCCGCTGGAAGGCGCCGAAGCGTTGGGTGATGTTGAACTGCGGCCGGCCCGCCTGGCCCCGCTTGGTGGTGATGATCACCACCCCGTTGGTGGCCTTCGAGCCGTAGATCGCCGCGGCCGATCCGCCCTTGAGCACCTCGATGCGCTCGATGTCCTCGGGGTTGAGGTCAGCGATGCGGCTGGTCGGGTTGTCCTGGTTGCGGGGGTTGCCGCCTGCCTGCGCCCCGGTCACCGCATCGGCGCCGTTGGGAATCGCCTCGTTGCTGACCACGATCCCGTCCACCACCCAGAGCGGCTCGGTGCTGCCGATGACGGTGGACACCCCGCGAAGGTTCACCTGCACCCCGCCGCCCGGGGCCCCCGAGTTAGTCTGGATCAGCGCTCCAGGGATCTTGCCCTGCAGCGCGCTCTCCAGCGTCCCCGTCGGGGCCCGGGTGAGCTCGCTGCCGCTCACCGTTGCCACCGCGTTGGGGAGATTCTGCCGCTCGATGCCCGTGGACTGGCCGGTGACGACCACTTCCTCGAGGTTGAAGACGTCGGGCTCGAGCGCCACGTTGAGGGTGGTCTGGGTTGGCGGGATGGTGATCTGCTGTCGCTTGAACCCGATGCCGCGCACTACCACGCTCATCTCGCCTTCGGGCGCGGTAAGCGTATAGCGGCCGTCGTTGGAGGCCTGAGCTACGATCCCGGTACCGACGACCGCCACCGTTGCCTCGGCCAATCCCTCCCCGGTCTGGGTGTTGGTGACCTGCCCGGTCACCTGGCGCACTTGGGCCCACCCGTCTGGAACGCCCAGCAGGCAGAGCGCGAGGATTATCCCGCACAAGCGCTGTGGCATGGCGCCTCCGTGATCTGATTGTGGCGATTGTGTCGTGAATCGAAACCTACAGTGCACACCCGCGCGCGATCCCGCAAGGCGGCGGGCTTGCCTACCGGGGGACGTCCCCGCCCCCGTCCCCGAGCACTCCGGCCCGGGAGGTGCCGCCGACGACCGTGGCTCGGCAGGCATTGGGGCGGAAATGATAGAGCCAGTGGTTCACGTCGGGCGCGTCTATCAGCGCGAAGTCCGCCGCCTTCCCCGGCTCGAGTGATCCGACCTGGCTCTCGAGCCCCAGCGCCCGCGCCGCATAACAGGTGGCCCCTTTGAGCGCTTCGGCCGGGGTCATCCGCTGAAGGGTGCATGCCAGTGTGAGAGCCAGCGGCAGGTGGTAGCTGGGGGCCGACCCGGGATTGAAATCAGTGGCGACCGCAACCGCCACGCCGGCCTCGATGAGCCGCCGGGCCGGCATGGGGGGCTGGGCCAGGTAAAGCGACGCCAATGGCAGGCTCACGGCCACTACGCCGGCCCGGGCCATCGCCGCCATGCCGCGCTCGGAGATGTGCTCCAGATGGTCGGCCGACAACGCCCCGACCTCGGCCGCCAGCTCGGCGCCGCCACCGGAGCTGAGCTGGTCGGCGTGGAGCCGGAGCGCCAGGCCCGCGGCGCGGCCCGCCAGCAGGATCTCCCGCGCCTCGGCGGGGGTAAACGCCGATTGCTCGACGAAGACATCGCACCCGGCGGCGAGATCTTCGCGGGCAACCCTCGGGATAAGCTCTTCGACCAGGAGGCGGATATATCCCGCCCGGTCGTCCCGGTATTCCGCGGGTACCTGGTGGGCGCCGAGGAACGTGGGCACCAGCCGGACCGGCTGTTCCCGGGCCAGCCGGCGGTAAACCCGCAGCAGCCGGAGCTCGGTTTCCTGGTCCAGACCGTAGCCGCTCTTGCACTCGACGGTGGTGACGCCAAGGCTCAGCATCTCGTCGAGGAAGCCGCGGGCCTTCAGCGCGAGCTCCTCTTCCGATGCCTCGCGGGTGAGCCGGACCGTGCGGGCGATACCGCCCCCGTCCCGGGCGATATCGAGATAGCTCTCTCCCCGGATCCGCTGCTCGAACTCCTCCGCCCGCCACCCACCGAAGGCCAGGTGGGTATGGCAGTCAACCAGTCCGGGGATTACCAGGCCACCCTGCGCATCCATCCGCCCCGCCCCGCGGAACTCCTCCGGCACCTCCGCTTCCGGCCCGACCCAGAGGATCCGGTTTCCTTCCCACACCAGCGCTGCCCCGGCGATCGGGTGTATATCGCCCTGCCCTCCTTCGGCACGACAGGTGGCGAGCTGGCTGATATTGTCCAGGAGCTTCATGCCGGGAGATCTCTGCTCTTTTTCACCACAGAGGCATAGAGAGCACAGAGGCGACCGAGAACTGCTGGTCAACAGCACACCCACAAAGTTCTCTTCTCCGTGTCCTCTGTGCTCTCCGTGCCTCTGTGGTGAAAAAGGCACCGGGGCTAGGGTACCGGAGACACATCACCACACTACCGGTCAATCATCGGCAGATCCACTCCCCGCTCCCGCGCCGTCTCGATGGCGAGGTCGTAGCCCGCGTCGGCGTGGCGCATGACGCCGGTGCCGGGATCGGCGGTGAGGACGCGCTGCAGCCGGCGGTCCGCCATGTCGGTGCCGTCGGCGACGGCCACCATTCCCGCATGAATGGAGTACCCGATCCCGACCCCACCGCCGTGGTGCAGCGACACCCAGCTGGCCCCGCACGCGGTGTTGAGCAGCGCGTTCAGCAGCGGCCAGTCGGCGATCGCGTCGGAGCCGTCCTGCATCCCTTCAGTCTCCCGGTTGGGTGAGGCCACCGAGCCGGTGTCCAAATGGTCGCGCCCGATCACGATCGGCGCTTTCACCTTCCCCTGCTTGACCAGCCGGTTGAAGCGAAGCCCCATCTCCGCCCGCTCGCCGTACTCCAGCCAGCAGATCCGGGCCGGCAGTCCCTGGAAGCTCACCCGCCGCTGCGCCTGCTCGATCCAGCGGGTGAGAGAGTCGTTCCGGGGAAATGTCTCCAGCACCGCGCGGTCGGTCTCGGCGATGTCGGCCGGATCGCCCGAGAGCGCGGCCCAACGGAACGGACCGGCACCCCGGCAGAACAGCGGACGGATGAAGGCGGGCACGAAGCCGGGGATGGTGAACGCCTCGGTCATCCCCCGCAGGTCGGCCACCTGCCCGCGGAGGTTGTTGCCGTAGTCGAAGGTGATCGCTCCCCGCGCCTGCAGGTCGAGCATCGCCTGCACCTGCACGGTCATCGAATCCAACACCCGCGATTCGTAGGCGGCGGGATCGCGCTCCCGCAGCTCGGCCGCCGCCTCCAGCGCGAGCCCGGCGGGGATGTAGCCCACCCGCAGATCGTGCGCCGAGGTCTGGTCGGTCAGCACGTCGGGCACCACGCCGCGGCGGGCCAGCTCGGGCAGCACCTCGGCGATGTTCCCGACCAATCCCACCGAGAGCGGCTGGCGCCGGTCCCGGGCATCCTCCACCGCGCGCAGCGCGTCGTCGAGGTCGGTCGCGATCCGGTCGCAGTAGCGGGTCTCCACCCGCCGCCGGATCCGCTGCTCGTCCACATCCACTCCCAGAAAGGCGGCCCCGTTCATCGTCGCCGCCAACGGCTGGGCGCCCCCCATGCCACCCAACCCACCGGTCACCACCAGCCGCCCTTCGAGGGTGCCGCCGAAGTGCTGCCGGGCACACTCGGCAAAGGTTTCATAGGTGCCCTGGAGAATTCCCTGGGTGCCGATGTAGATCCACGATCCCGCCGTCATCTGTCCGTACATGGTGAGTCCCAGCGCGTCCAGCCGGCGAAATTCGTCCCAGGTGGCCCAGCGCGGCACCAGGTGAGCATTGGCGATAAGCACCCGCGGCGCCTCCTCATGGGTCCGGAACACACCCACCGGCTTCCCGCTCTGCACCAGCAGCGTCTCGTCATTCTCCAGCCGCCGGAGCGTAGCGACGATGCGCTCGTAGCACTCCCAGTTCCGCGCCGCCTTTCCACCCCCACCATAGACGATGAGCTCCTCCGGCCTCTCCGCCACCGCCGGGTCGAGGTTATTCATCAGCATCCGCAGCGCCGCCTCCTGATGCCAGCCTTTGCAGGAAATGGCGCTGCCAGTGGGAGCCGTGATCGGATAGGGGGCGATTGCGAGCATGGGGATAATCTAGTGCTGAGTGCTGAGTTCTGAGTGCTGAGTGGGTGC
>JACCQZ010000040.1 GCA_013813875.1 Gemmatimonadales bacterium
ATATGGCCAGGAGGATTCCAAGGCCCCCTCCGGCGAGCGCCACCAGCAGGCTCTCGGCGAGGAACTGGCGGGCCACTTGCGCGGCGCTCGCGCCCAGCGCCGTCCGCACCGCGATTTCCCGCCGCCGCACCGTCGCCTGGGCCAGCTGGAGGTTGGCGACGTTGGCGCAGGAGATCAGCAGCACGAGGGCGACCACGGCGCCCAACACCAACAGCGGGCGACGGACCGCGCCCACCACCTGCTCGGTCATGGGCACCAGATTTACCGACCACCCGGTGTTGAAGTCCGGATGCCGCTCGGTCAACCGGGCCGCGATGGTTCTGAGCTCAGCCTGAGCCCGGTCCACGCTCGCGCCGGGCGCCAGCCGCGCCGCCGCCCTCATGTACCGCCCCGAGCTGGCTCGGTAGTCTTCCGCCGGATCGAGTCCCATCGGTACCCACACCTCGGGGGAAGGCTGGATATCGGGAATGCGCGCCTCCGGCGGGAGCACTCCGACTACGGTGTGCGGACGGCCGTCGAGCGCTATGGTACGGCCGATGACTCCGCGCTCCCCGCCGAACCGGCGCAGCCAGAGCCCGTGGCTCAGCACGACTACCGGCGCTCCGTCGGGCGCGGCGTCCTCCTCGGCGGTGAAGCCACGGCCCAGCAGCGGCGTGAGGCCCAGCAAGGGGAACAACGAGGCGGTGACGATCTGGGCGGGGATCTCTTCGGCTTCCCCCACCCCGGTGAGTCCCAGATTGGCGTTGAACATCGCCGCCATCGAGCTGAAGACGCTGGATTCGGCCTTCCAGTCGAGGTAGTTGGCGGGAGAGACCGAGTTCCGTTCTGACTCCCGGGAAGCATTCGCCTCCCACACCCACACCAGCCGTTCGGGCTCGTGGTAGGGCAGCGGGCGCATCAGCACCGCGTTGATCACGGTGAAGATGGCGGTGTTGGCGCCGATCCCCAGTGCGAGGCAGAGGATGGCGGCTGCGGTAACGGCCGGGGTGCGGCCGAGGCGGCGGAACGCTTGGCGCAGATCGCGGAGCACTGGTCTTTCCTTGATCTAGCTGACGGCGGAGAGCTGGCGCTCTTCCACCACCTTGCCGTCGAACAGGTGAATGGAGCGCTCGGCGTGGCGGGCATAGCGCGAGTCGTGGGTGACCATGCAGATGGTGGCGCCGCCCATATGCAGCTCGCGCAGCAGCTCCATGACCGCTTCGCCGTTGGTCGAGTCGAGGTTACCGGTGGGCTCGTCGGCCAGGAGAATGGCGGGATCGCCGGCTACCGCACGGGCCACAGCCACGCGCTGCTGCTGGCCACCCGAAAGCTGCGCGGGAAAGTGCTTCATCCGGTGCGACATCCCTACCCGCTCGAGCGCCGACTGCACCCGCTTCCTCCGCTCCTCACCCGGCATGCCGCGGTAGGTGAGCGGAAGCTCGACGTTTTCGTACACGGTGAGATCGCCGATGAGGTTGAAGGCCTGAAAGATGAAACCGATCTGCCGGTTCCTGACCCGCGCCCGATCCGAGGCCGAGAGCTTGGCCACCGGCTGGCCGTCCAGGGTATAAGTCCCGTCGGTGGGCGAGTCGAGCAGGCCGAGAATCGAGAGCAGCGTCGTCTTGCCGCACCCCGACGGGCCCGCGATGGCGAGATACTCACCATGCCGGATCTCCAGATGGATCTCCGAGAGCGCGTGGGTTTCCACCTCGTCGGTGTAGAAGACCTTCTTGATGCCTTGAAGGGAGATCAGCGCTGTTGGAGTCATTGTGGGCTCGGGTGAAAAGGCTATGGGCTATGAGCTATGAGCTATGGGCCATGGGCTATGGGCTATGGGCTGCGGCCATTGATCATCTGATACAGGTCACGTCGGTTGGGTTGCAACGACCAATAGCTCACAGCCCATAGCCCATAGCCTCTTCAATCCACTCTCACCCGCTCGTACGCATCCCACCGGGACATGTCCGAGATGATGACCTTTTCGCCCCGCTGGAGGCCACCGAGGACCTCGACGGTGTTGACCGAGGTGCGTCCGAGCCGGACGGGGGTGCGCACCGCGGCGGCGCCCTCTTCGACCAATTTGAAGAGGCCGACGCTGCTGTTGGCCTGCCCATAGGCCGGGCGGCCAAGATGGAGCACGTCGTCGAGGCGCTCCACCTGGATGGTGCCATCCACCGACAGATCGGGACGGGCGCCGCGGGGCAGCTCGCCTTCGAGCAGGACGTCCACGGTCACCGTCCCGTTCTGGACCGCCGGGTCAATCCGGGCCACCCGGCCCTTGACGATGCCATTGCGGGTATCAATGGCGGCCGGCTGTCCCAGGGTGACGTCCTTGGCCTGAGTCTCCGGGATGCGCAGCACCGCCTTCAACCGGCCGGGCTCGACCAGGCGGGCGAGCGTGGCTCCGGATTGGGCCCACTGCCCGACCTCGAGGGGCAGCTCCTGCAGGATGCCGCTGGCGCCGGCCTTGACTTGCATCGAGCGGATGCGGCCGCGCTGAAACTCGGTGACCGCGCGCAGCCGCTTTACCTGGGCGGCCTGGAGATCCAATTGTGACTGCGCAGCGTCCCGCATCACCTTGAGGCGCTGCTCCTCGACCCGGTAGCGCGTCCCCAGCTCCTCCACCCTGTCCTTGGCTCGGCTCGCTTCCATGGTGGAGATCAGCTCCTTAGCCGCCAGGCC
>JACCQZ010000046.1 GCA_013813875.1 Gemmatimonadales bacterium
GGCACAGAGAACACGGAGAACGATTGGTGGTCAACAGCACACCCACAAAGTCCTTCTCTGTGTCCTCGGTGTCCCCTCTGTGCCTCTGTGGTGAAAAAAGCAGAGATGCCCGCTAAATGACAGCCAACTTCCTGACCACGACGTAAATCCCAGCAAGGAAACCGCGCATGGCTTCAGCGGCACCTCGAGTCGGTATCATGCTGCGCCACGTCACCGCGCCCGGCGGGGTGACGGTGTTCACCAAGCGGGTGGTGCGATACCTGCTCACCCACCCACACGGCATTGACTACCACCTGCTCTACAGCGAGGAAGCCCAGCGGGAGGTGTTCGAGGATCTACCGGCCACGCATGTCGTACTCGCGGACGGAGCCCGGCTTCGCTGGGACCAGGTGACCGCTCCACGGTACGCCGAGCGAAACGGGCTCGCGCTGCTGTTCAACTGCAAGTTTTCGGTTCCCCTCGCGGCAAAGGTGCCGACGCTGATCGTGATACCGGGGCGCGAGCAGTTGGCGATGGCCCACGTCTTTCCCTGGTATAACCGCTGGTACAACCAGCTCCTGGTTCCCGCTTTCTGCCGCAGCGCCACCGCGCTGATCACCCATACCGAGATCGGCCGGGAAGACTGCATCATGATGGGTGCCCGCCCCGAGAGCATCCACGTGGTGCCCCACGGAGTGGATCGCTATCTCCGCCCGGCGTCGGAGGAGGCCAAGACCGCCGTCAAACGCAAGCTCGGCCTCGAGCGTCCCTACATCCTCTTTCTCGGAGGCATCACGCCGCTCAAGAACATCGGCAACCTGCTCCGCGGCTTCGCCCGGGTGGCAAAGACCCATGATGTAAATCTGGTGCTCGCCGGGTTCAAACGCTGGAGCTTCGAGGGAGAGCTGGCGCCGATTCAGGAGCTGGGTCTCCAGGACCGGGTCAAGTACGTGGGCTATGTGCCCGACGAGGACCTCGCCGCGCTCTACTCGGCCGCGGAATGCCTCGCCCTGCCATCGTGGTACGAGGGGTTCGGCATCCCGATCGTGGAGGCGATGGCCTGCGGCTGCCCGGTGGTCACCTCCAGCGGCCGGCATGCCGCGCCCGAGGTGGCGGCAGGCGCGGCGGTGCTGGTGAATCCCGCGGATCCCGAGTCCATCGCGGCCGGGTTGAGTCAGGTTCTCGACGATCCCAAGCTCCGGATGGAGCTCATCGCCAAGGGACTGGTGCGCGGGCCTCAATTCGACTGGGACACGACCGGACGGCGGACGGCGGAGATCATTCGCTCGGTGGCCAACGCCCCGGCTGCGAGACCCGGGGTGCTGGAGACCCCCGCGCGGGTGCTGGTTCGCGGAGGCGCGTCGGTGGGGGCGGCGGTGACGGAGAAGATCGCCAGGGGGTTCAACAAGCAGTGAGCCCGGTGGGGCGCTAGCTCTGGACCCCTACCACGTCGAGCACAAAGGCATACTTGAAGGCCACTTCCCGCAGATGGTCGTATCGGCCCGATGCTCCGCCGTGTCCCGCTCCCATGTTGGTCCGCAGCAGCAGGCGGTTGCCGTCGGTCTTCCGGGCGCGCAGGCGAGCCGTCCACTTGGCCGGTTCCCAGTAGGCCACCCGGGGATCGTTGAGCCCGGCGGTTACCAGCATGTGGGGGTAGTCCTTCGACTCGACGTTGTCGTAGGGAGAGTAGGAGCGGATGTACTGGTAGAAGGCGGCATCGTGGGGGTTGCCCCACTCGTCGTACTCGATGACCGTGAGCGGCAGCGACGCATCGAGCATGGTATTGATCACATCCACGAACGGCACCTCCGCCAGCACGGCGCGGAAGAGGTCGGGGCGGAGATTGGTCACCGCGCCCATGAGAAGCCCGCCGGCGCTGCCGCCCCCGATCACCAGCCGGTCGGAAGCGGTGTAACCTTCCTCAATCAGGTGTTGGGCCGCGGCGATGAAGTCGGTAAAGCTGTTCCGCTTCTGAAGCAGCTTGCCGCCCTCGTACCAGGCCCGTCCCATCTCCTCGCCGCCCCGCACGTGGGCGATGGCCACCACGAAGCCCCGGTCGAGCAGGCTGAGGGCATTGGAGGAGAATCCGGGATCGTAGCTGAGCCCGTAGGCGCCGTAACCGTTGAGCAGCAGCGGACGCGGACTGTCGCTCTCCTGTCGCTGCCGGTACACCAGTGAGATGGGGATGGCGGCGCCGTCGGCCGCCGTGGCGAACAGCCGCTCGCTCCGGTAGAGCGTGGGATCGTACCCTCCCAGCACCTCGGTTTCTTTGCGAACCGTCCAGCTCCGGCCGGCCATGTCGTAGTCCACCACCGACGGCGGGGTGACCAGCGACGTGTAGGTGAAGCGGAGCAGCGTGGAATCGAACTCGGGGTTGGCGTGCGGCCGCACCGTATACACCGGCTCGGGAAAGGAGACCAGGTGCTCTCCACCCGAGTCGAGCTCCAGGATCCGGATCTGGCGGAGCCCCGCTTCGCGCTCGTACACCACCAGGTGGCCGAGGAAGGCATCGGCGGCGTCCACCTTGATCTGGGGGCGGTAGGGGAGCGCCGGCGTCCACTTTGCTCTCGAGGGATCGGCCTCGGGAGCCGAAAGCAGGCGGAAGTTAGGGGCCTCGTCATTGGTGGTAATGAAGAATCGCTCGCCATGGTGGGTGGCGGTGTACTCGACTCCGGCGCGGCGCGGCTCCATTACCCGGAACGGCTCGGTTGGGCTGTCGGCGCTCACGAAGCGGACTTCCGACGTCGAATGGCTGGCGATGTCCAGCATCAGGTAGCGCCGGCTCCGGGTGCGGCCGATGTCGAGGAAGAACGATTCGTCCGGCTCGAAATGCGCCATCTCGTCGGCGGCGGGGTTGTCGCCAAGCAAGTGGCGGAACAGCCGGCAGGGCCGGCGAGTGCTGTCGAGGACGATGTAGAAAAGCGTCCGGTTGTCGTTGGCCCAAGCGACACTGGGCGAGACCCCGGCGATCGTCTCCGCCAGCAGCTCGCCGGTCGAGAGATCCTTGAAGTACAGAATGAAAGATTCTGATCCGCTGGTGTCCACCGAGTAGGCCAGCACCCGATGATCCGGGCTGACCGCGAATGCCCCCAGCCGGAAGTAGCCGTGTCCGGCGGCCAGGGGATTCTGGTCGAGCAGAATCTCCTCGGCTCCGGCGGGGCCGAACCGCCGGCAGAAGATCGGGTACTGTCCGCCGGTTTCGGTGCGGGTGTAGTAGAGCCATCCATCGAGCGACTCGGGGACCGACAGATCGGTCTCTTTGATCCGCCCTCGGAGCTCCTGGTAAAGACTCTCCTGCAGCTCCTCGGTGTGCCGCATGACCACTTCGGTGTACCGGTTCTCGGCCTCGAGGTGGGCCAGCACCTGAGGGTCGTCGCGGTTGCGAAGCCAGGAGTATTCGTCAATCCTGATCTCACCGTGGATCTCGTGCGCCCGCGGGGCAACCCGGGCGATCGGCGGCAACAGAGGCTGCTCGGGGCGCTCGGGCACTCCTTCCAGCGCGGACTGCCCGCCGGCAATACCGAAGGGGGTGGCGAGCGATGGCAGAGTTCGAGTTGGGTTGGACATCGGGATCCTTCGGTGACGGCAGCGGTCCGCGGTTGAGGTCGGCGGACCCGTGCGTTAAGTCCTGGCCGGAATTACGAACCCCTTCCGGGACAAGTCAAGTGCAACCGAAGTCGTTCCCGTTAAAGCGTTTAGCCATTGATCGGCCCTGCCTCCGACGCGTCAGATTCCTGCCTATTTGACGGGCCGGTTGCATCTATTTGTGCGACCGGGACATAGCTCAGCTGGTCAACACCCCCTGGTCTCGTTTCGCTCGACGAAGCTCCAACTGCGCGCTCCGGCACCCGCAACCACCACCACGTCAACAGGTTGGGTCAACGCCTGAGAAGTCACGCAGCTGGGGCCGGGGTAGGTCTCGGTCACCTCGATGAGCAGTTCCCCGTCGTTCAGCCTCACCCGCTCGACGGCGATGCCGTGCCCGCCGGAGCTGCGCTCGCCCGCCGCCACTCCGATCACCACGTTCCGGCTGAAGTCCACCTGGGGCCGGGGACCAGCGTTGAGAGCGGACCAGAACTGCTCCCACGAGCTTTCGTCGCGGATGAGCACCCTTCGCGGCTCGCTGATGCCACTCTGGCTCCATTGTCCGATGCGCCGGAGGTCGAGGTTTGTCCTGCGGTCGGCAGCAGTGTCAGGCTGCCCGGATGGTGCTGCCGGCGCCGGAGCTGGAGCGGGATCCGCGGCGGGTGTGGGCGCCGGTTCGGCTGCGATTGGAGGGTTCACTACCGGGGATGGCGCCACCGGATCGGCGCCGCCGGCCTCGTCGGTGGGTCGAAGGGTGCGACCTGCGCCGCAGCCGAGGAGCAGCGTGAGGGCGATCAGAGCTACCGGGCGCGTCGGCATGGAAGCCTCCAGCGGTCGTGGGGAATGTCCGGGTTCTGCCATCAACCTACCGCCGTGTGCTCGCGTCCGGCCCCCCTGCCGATCCCGGGCCTCGAGTGACCCAGGTCACCTGTCTTGTCACCCTGAGCAGAGCGAAGGGGGCATGATTCAGGTTATGTCCCCTTGGCTTCGCTCAGGGTGACACAGGGGCTTCTCCCAGGCAGCTTCCCTTCAGTTCCGCCCCGCTCCCTCTTTACGCGCGCGGTTTGACGGCGCACTTTAGGTCGCCCTTCCTGTGCCACCGATCTTCGCCTGCATCCAAGGAGCCCCCGATGGGTTTGGTAGACCGCGTCAAGCGCATCCTGCGTGCCCCCCGGCAGGAGTGGCAGGTCATTGATGGTGAGGTCACTACGCCAGGGGACCTCTACAAGGGATACATCGCACCGCTGGCGGCGATCGGGCCAATCGCCCAGGCGATCGGGTATTCGGTCTTCGGCCTCACCCTCCCATTCGTGGGTACCTATCGCACCCCGGTCGGCTCGGCCATCATCTCCGCCCTGGTGGCGTACGTGCTGACGCTGGTAGGGGTGTACGTGCTGGCGTTGATCATAGACGCGCTGGCACCCACCTTCGGCGGAACCAAGAACCAGATGCAGGCGCTCAAAGTCGCTGCGTACTCCAGCACAGCAAGCTGGGTCGCCGGGATTTTCGCGCTGATCCCCCGCGCTCAGCATCCTCAGCATCCTCGGTCTCTACAGCCTCTATCTTCTCTATCTCGGTCTGCCGGTGCTGATGAAGGCGCCACCGGAGAAGGCCATGGGGTACACCGTCGTCGTGATTCTGGCAGCAATCGTGCTGTTCATGATTATCGGGCTCGTCGCCGGGAGGTTTGCGGCGGGGCCGATGGGCGGGATGCCGAGCTAAACGTCGGAAAGGGGCGCGGATCACTGTCTCCGCGTCCCCGGCGGTTTAGGATACGGGCACTCGCCGTAGTGACAACGCGAACCGAGGAGTGTCCATGAATCGACGTTTCGCCGTCGCGTACCGATCCCAGATCCGCTCGTTGCGGCTCCGCGCCTGCTTTGCTGCTGGAGTGGCCGCCGTGGGGCTGTCGGCTTGTGCCCGCAACCCGGTCACCGGCAAGAACGAGCTGGCCCTCGTCTCCGAAGCCCAGGAGATCGAGATGGGGCGGGGGGCCGCCCAGCAGGTGGAGCAGTCAATCGGGTTCGTCAATGATCCCCAGCTGCAGACCTATGTGGCCACCATCGGGAAGCGGATGGCGGCCCAGTCCGAGCGGCCCGAGCTTCCCTGGGAGTTCCACGTCGTCAACGACGCCTCGGTCAATGCCTTCGCGCTGCCCGGCGGCTTCATCTATGTCACTCGCGGGCTCTTGACCCACGTCGGCAACGAGGCCCAGCTGGCCAGCGTGCTGGGACACGAGATCGGCCACGTCACCGCCCGCCATTCGGTGCAGCAGATCAGTAAGGCGCAGGTCGCCCAGTTGGGGCTCGGCCTCGGCAGCATCCTGTCGTCTGACGTCGCTCAGGTCGCCGGTATTGCCAGCCAGGGCTTGGGAATCCTTTTCCTCAAGTACGGCCGCGATGCCGAGAAACAGGCCGACGAGCTCGGATTCAAGTACGCGCTGGGCCAGAACTACGACGTGCGGGAGATGGACGACGTCTTCGTCACGCTGGGCCGGGTCGGTGAGGCCGCCGGCGCCGGGCGGCTTCCCGAGTGGCTCTCCTCCCATCCCAACCCCGAGAATCGAGTGGAGAGCACCCAGGCAAGACTCGATTCCCTCTCCCGGGATCTCGGCAACCTCACGCTCGACCGCGACGAGTACCTCAGCCAGATCGCCGGGCTTACCTACGGGGAAGATCCGCGCCAGGGCTTCTTCGAGGGGAACGCGTTCTATCACCCCGATCTCCGCTTCCAGCTCGAGTTCCCCGAGGGCTGGCAGACCCAGAACACGCCCCAGGCTGTTGTCGCCGTAAGCGAGAGCCAGGACGCGATGATTCAGCTCGGATTGGCTGGGCGGACCCCCCCCGGGCAGGCAGCCCAGCAGTTTCTCTCCCAGGAGGGGGTACGGGCCGGCCAGGCCTCGACCTCGAGCGTCAACGGCAATCAGGCGGCGTCGAGCTATTTCGAAGCGCAGACCCAGCAGGGCGCGGTGCAGGGGCTGGTATCGTTCATCTCCTACGGTGGAAACACGTACGGTCTGCTGGCCTATACCACCGCGGGAAAGCTGCAGCAGTACGACCGGGTCTTTCAGGAGGCCATCGGCAGCTTCAGCCAGTTGCGGAACCAGGCAGCGCTCAGCGTTCAGCCGGCCAAGCTCGAGCTGGTAAAGCTGAGAGAGGAAATGACACTGCAGGAGTTCAACGCCCGCTATCCTTCGACCGTGCCGATCGAGGAGCTGGCGATCATCAACGAGGTCGAGGGTCCGGCATCGGAGATTCCGGCGGGCCGAACGCTCAAGCGGGTGGTGGGAGGGCGGCCGAGCTCGACTGGTTGAAGCCGACGGCTACTCGGGGAGCCGAAGCAGCAGCCGTTCGTCGCTATCGGCTCCCCGCGGCTCCACCTGGGCAAAGATGGTGAGGGGAGCGCCGGCTTCGAAGCCGGCGCTCTTGTAACAGGTAGAGGGAACCAGGCCGCGCACCTCGACCGACCATCCTTCGGAGGCCAGCACCCAGGCGCCGGTAGACCTCCCCGCGCCGGCCAGGGCGCATGACCCCGAAACCCGGACTCGGCGGCCGAGCAGGCTGTCCGCCTCGACGATCTGGCGGACGGTGACCAGCGGCGCATGCGCCGGCCGCAGGGGAGGAGGACCCATCGGCAGGGGAGCGCCGCCGGAAGCGCCGCCGCAGCCGGCCAGCGCGCCGGCGGCGAGCAGACACAGCGCCTGGGCACTCGCGGCTACGACACCCTCCGCGTCTTCCGCTTCATGAAATCCATCAGAATGAACTGCCCCAGTGTCATCGTGTTGGTGAAGTACGCCTTGCCCTTGCAGATGGAGGCGACCTGCTTGACAAATTCCACCAGGCTGCGGTCCCGCGCCAGCATGAAGGTGTTGATCATGATTCCCGCCCGCCGGCAGTTGGAAACTTCGCGGTAGGTGGCTTGCAGGATCTGAGGGTCGAGCCCCATCGAGTTCACGTAGATCCGGCCATCCGGCATGGTGAGCGCCGAAGGCTTGCCGTCGGTGATCATGATGATCTGGCGCATGTCCTTCTTCTGTCCCTGCAGGATGCGCCGGGCCAGCTTGAGGCCTTCCGCGGTGTTGGTGTGATAGGGCCCCACCTGCGCCGTTGCCAGCGCGCTCAGGGGGATCTCTTCCGCCGAGTCGTGGAAGAGGACGACCCGAAGGCTGTCGCCGGGGAACTGGGTGCGGATGAGGTGGGTGAGGGCCAGGGCCACTTTCTTGGCCGGGGTGAAACGGTCCTCGCCGTAGAGGATCATCGAATGGGAGCAGTCGAGCATCAACACCGTCGCCGCGGACGAGCGGTACTCCGACTGGCTCACCATCAGGTCGGAGTATTCGATATTGAGCGGAACCCCGAGCCCTTCACGAGCGATGGCGTTGGTGAGCGTAGCGGAAACGTCGAGATTGAGGACGTCGCCGAACTCGTACGGCTTGCTCACCCCTTCGGCCTCGACGCCGGTGGCGAGGTAGGGGGTGTCGTGCGCCCCGAAGCTCGACTTCCCGACGCTTCCCAGCAGATTCTTGAGCGTCTTATATCCCAGGAAGTCTATGCCCTTCTCGGTCAGGTTGAACTGAACCTGTTGGGCGGCGGAGTGGGCCTGTCCGCCGGGTCCGAACATCGGCTGATAGTCCTGCGGCACCTGGGGCGCCTGGCCGACGTTGAGATAACCCTCATCAATGAGCCGCTGAACGATCCGGTCGAGCAGCTCACCGAGCTGGCGCTCGATCTCGCGGTCCTTGCTCTCATCGCCGGTGGATTCGCCGCGCAGAACCTTGAGCATCTCG
Source organism: Gemmatimonadales bacterium (assembly GCA_013813875.1). GTDB lineage: Bacteria > Gemmatimonadota > Gemmatimonadetes > Gemmatimonadales > GWC2-71-9 > CAVVWJ01. Next base: position 8,351 of record JACCQZ010000046.1, read on the forward strand.
GGCGTGAGCTGCCCGGAGTCCATGAGCGCCTGCAGGATCGCCTGCCGCAGTGAGTCGAGCGACCTCTCGCCGTCTCCCATCTCGTCGTGCCAGAACGAGGGCGACCCTCCGGCGAACCCGGACTGCAGCAGAAAATCGCTGAGCTGGTCGAGCAACCCCTGCAGATTGACCGCGTCGGCCAGCTCGGGGTGGTATTTGGAGTAGGTGGTGAAGCGCATGATTGGGAATGGATAATTGGGGTGTGGTAAAGTCGAAAGTCGAAGGTCGAGGGTCGCCCGCACGACCTTCGACCTTCGACTCTTCGTCTTCGACTTTCCCCCACCATCCCAACTACCTTGCCCCCGTGCCCCGCCCCTCCATTCTCGCCGCGATGCGGCACCGTAACTTTCGGCTGTTCATCATCGGGCAGTTCGTCTCGCAGTGTGGCACTTGGATACAGACGGTGGCGCAGGGGTGGCTGGTGCTGCAGCTGACCGATTCGGCGTTCGCGGTCGGGCTGGTGACGACGCTCGGGTCCATGCCCATCCTGCTGTTCAGCCTCTACGGTGGGGTGGTGGCGGATCGGGTGAACAAGCGGCGGCTGGTGCTGGTGCTCCAGAGTCTGATGCTGGTGGAGGCGGTGGCACTGGGAGTGCTGACCCAGTTCGACTGGGTGACCGTCGAGGCGGTGATGGCGCTGGCCGCCTTTTTCGGACTGCTCTCCGCCTTCGAGGTGCCCACCCGGCAGGCTATGGTCGCCGAGCTGGTGGGCCGACAGGACCTGATGAACGCCATCGCGCTGGGATCGAGCGCCTTCAATGTGGCGCGGGTGATCGGTCCCGCCATCGCCGGCGCGCTGATCGCGACGGTCGGGCTGGCGGCCTGCTTCTACGTCAACGCGGCGAGCTACCTCGCGGTGGTGACGGGATTGCTGATGATGCGGATCGAGCGGCCCGTCATCCCGGCGCGGGTCCCGGCCCTCGGCGCCCTCAAGGAGGCCTTTGTGTACGTGTTCGGAAGCCGCTGGCCCCGGGCCATAGTCACCCTCATCGCGACCTTCAGTATCTTCGGCTTCTCCTTCATGACGATGATGCCGGTGTTCGCCCGCGACGTACTGCATCTCGACGCCAGCGGCTACGGGGCGATGGTCTCGGCGATCGGCGTGGGCGCGGCCGGCGCCGCCATCTTCATGGCCGCGATCGGCGGCCGGCAGCAGCAGTCCCGCTTGATGCTCGCCTCTTCCGTACTCTTCGGCGCGGTGCTTACCGTCGCCGCTTTCGCGCCCGAGTTCTGGTCGGCGGTGGTGCTGTTCACCATCGCGGGGTGCGTCATGGCGCTCAACGGGATTCTGGCCAATACCATGCTCCAGACCGAAGCTCCCGACCAGCTCCGCGGCCGCATCATGGGCTTCTACTCCTTCATGGTCCTCGGCATGGCGCCGTTCGGCTCGCTCCAGGCAGGTTGGGTGTCGGAGCGCGTCGGGGTGCGGGCGTCGCTGGCCATGGGAGGTCTGGTGTGCTTCGTGGTGGCGCTGGGAGTGGCGTGGAAGATGAGGCGATAAAACCCGATGCTCATAACCATTTCCCGCCAGTACGCCGCCGGAGGTACCGAGGTGGCCGAGCAGGTGGCCGCCGCGCTGGGGTGGCGCGTGGTAGACAACGAGCTGGTGGAGCGGGTAGCTGCGCGCGCGGGGTTGGCGCCGGAGGACGTGGCCGACCGAGAGGAGCGGGTGCCCACCTTCGTGGAGCGGCTGGCCCGCACGCTGGTGGCCGGCACTCCCGAGCTGGTCGTCCCCCCCGAAGCCGGTGGCACCGTCCCCGCGCTCTCGGAGGCGGACCTGGTGCGGATCACCGAGACGGTAGTGGCTGAGATCGCGGCCGAGGGGCGAGTGGTGATGGTCGGCCGGGCCGCCCCCGCGGTGCTGGCCCATCGCGACGCGCTCCATGTCAAGCTGGTGGCCCCGAGAGAGCACCGCATCCGGACCGCCGCCGCCAGCCTGAGCGTCTCGGTGGAGGAAGCCACCCGCATCCTCGACGACACCGACAAGATGCGCGCCCGCTACCACCGCGAGTACTACCATCGCGACTGGCACGATCCGGTCAACTACCACATGGTGCTCAACACCGCCGTGCTGGGGTTTGAGGGGGCGGCGGAGGTGGTGGTGGGGGAGGCAAGGCGAAAGTGGCAAGTGACAAGTGACAAGTGACAAGTGACAAGTCACTTCCGCACCTGCCACCTTTTACCTCTTCACTTTCAACCTGTCACTTTCCACTTTCCACCTGTCACTTTCCACTTTTCCTCTCACCCAAACGATATCCCCCCCTTCCCATACCCCCCCTCCCTCCGCTCCGGCTTGGCGCGGGTATAGCCCAGCTCCTCGCTCCGGCTGATGCGCTTCTGGGCGGCGAGGCCTTCCAGGATCAGCTCGCAACCGGCCACGGTGCAGGGGATATCGCTCTTGGGGGAGAGGCCGCAATCGGCGACGGTTTCCACCAGGGTGGGGACCACGCTGAAGCCTTGGTGGCAGAGCTCCGAGCGCTCGTCGCCGGGGACTTTGAGTGCGCCGCCCTGATCGAACCAGGCGATGATCCGGGCCAGATCGGCGCCGCCCATCCGTTCCTCCATGACCTTGCCGGCAGCGCGGCGGATGAGCTCCCGCGCGATGACGTCGCCTCCCTGCAGCTCGCCCTCGTACTCCAGCTCCAGCTTGCCGGTAATGGAGGGCACCGCGGCGTAGATGTCGCTCACCCGCGGCACGATCCGGCCCTCACCCAGCGTCACCGAGCGTCGCTCGGCGTTGGAGAGAGCGTTTTCCAGCACGCTGATCGGCAGCCGCTGGCTCACGCCCGAGCGCTTGTCCACTCGCTTGTCTTCCCGCGCCTCGAACGCCACCCGCTCGATCACCTCGAGCACGAAGTCGGGAATATCGGGCGGCGCGCCGCCCCGGCTGATCCACGCCTCCTGCACTGTGATCTCCATGCCCAGCTGCACGGTGCGGGGGTAGTGGGTGATGATCTCCGAGCCGATCCGGTCCTTGAGCGGCGTGATGATCTTGCCGCGCGCGGTGTAGTCTTCCGGATTGGCGGTGAAGGCCAGGAGCACGTCCAGCGGCAGGCGGACCGGATACCCTTTGATCTGGACATCACCCTCCTGCATGATGTTGAACAGTCCCACCTGCACCTTGCCGCTCAGGTCGGGCAGCTCGTTGATGGCGAAGATGCCGCGGTTGGCCCGCGGCAGCAGGCCGAAGTGCATGGTGAGCTCGTCGGAGAGCAGGTGTCCCCCCCGCGCCGCCTTGATCGGGTCAACGTCGCCGATCAGATCGGCGATGGTGACGTCGGGCGTGGCCAGCTTTTCGACGTAGCGCTGGTCCCGCCCCAACCAGGCGATCGGGGTGGCGTCACCGCATTCGGCCAGCATCTCGCGGGCGTACTTGGAGATCGGTCCGAAGGGGTCGTCGTTCACCTCACTGCCCGCCACGATCGGTATGCGCTCGTCGAGCAGCCCAGTGAGCTCCCGCAGGATCCGGCTCTTGGCCTGTCCCCTGAGCCCCAGCAAGATGAAGTGATGCCGTGCCAGCAGCGCGTTCACGATGTGAGGCAGGATGGTATCTTCGTACCCGACGATCCCGGGAAACAGCGGCGCGCCGGACTGGATGTGGCGAAGCAGGTTGTGCCGAATCTCATCGCGGACGCTCCGGCCCCTGAGCGGAGGCTCGGCCCAGGGAGTTCGCTTGAGGTCACCGAAAGTGCGTGGTTCGATCATATCGGACATCGCTCGTGGAGATAGCGGAAAGTAGGGCTTAAGTCGTTACGGTAATGTGCCTTGAGGTTAAACCGCTGGCTTCTGCTACCCGCCGGTGGTGAGCCTGTCCGCTTGACAATTCGGCCCCGCACTGTAGCTTCGCCCCCCTGAAGACCGCGACGGTGACAGGCGCAGACCCCGAGGCCCTCTGGGCTTCCCACCCCCTGTAAGGAGTGACGATGAAGAAGATTCTCATGACGGCCGCAGTGTTGGCTTTCGCCGCATGTGGCGAAAGACAGGCCGACGCTCCCGCCACCGGCGAGATGGCTCCGGCCGACACGGCAATGATGTCCAGCGACACCAGCATGATGCACTCGGACTCCATGATGCCCCGGGACACCGCCAGGTAGGGGTGCGCGGTCGCACGTCGCGTCGGGCCCCGGGCACTGCTCGGGGCTCGATTTTTTTCTACCCATCCAGGTCGTCTCCACTGAAGGGCAGGGACGCTACCACGGCCTGGCGCCCACCTACGATTACCTCGTGGCCTGGAGCGATCTCACGGCGGATGAGGGCGAGGCCCAGCGTACGGCCGTCGGTAGTAAGGGTTGAACGAACCGATCCGACCTCCTTGCCCGCGGCGAGGACGGTTCGTCCCTCGACCGGCTGCAGACCGTTCCAACGCACCCCGCGCAATTCCCGATTGGTGTGACCCCGGAAGTGGAGGCGGGCCACGGTCTCCTGTCCGGTGTAGCAGCCTTTGGTATAAGAGACCCCGCCGATCTCGTCGTAGCGAACCTCTTGCGGGAGGGTTCGTTCGTCAATCTCCAGACCGAGCGCGGGCCAGCCGGAGAGAATGCGGGCGGCGTGCAGGTCAGTCTCGTCCCCGGTCTTGGCGCCCGCATTTCGGAGCTGGTCCGCCACTCCCCCGACCGCGGGAGCCAGGCCCACCGCGACGGCCACGAACGGCGCCGACTCCGGGGCGAGGCCCACCAGTACCGGGCTCAGGTCGCCACCGACCGATACCGTCCGTCCGGCGGCCTCGGGCATGCCCACGCCGGACTGAGCCAGCGTCTGGAAGCCGTGGGCGCCGAGGAGCCATGCCGCCCGCGCCTCGCCAGTGAGATCGGTGACCTTGGCCAGGCGCGGCGGCAGGGCCCGTTGGAAGAGTGCGAGCGCCGCGTCGTGTCCCAGGCGCGGAATAACCAGGGTGAGGGCATCGCCCTGCCGGAAGGTCCACGCGTCCACCACGATCATGCCTTTGGGGGTGAGCAGCGCGCCGTAGACCAGGCTCCCGTCGCCCGGCTTGACCAGATCGTTGGTGAGCAGTCCCTGGAGGCAGGCGAGGGAGCCTGGGCCGGCAACCCGGAAGACGGCCGGCTCGGTCAGGACCACGGTGGCGCCGTACCGCACGTCCTCGAGCCGACCCCGCTCCAGGGTCAGGTCGAGCTCAGCCATGGGTCCACGGCAACTCGGCCGGTTCGTGGCCAACGAAGTCCCGCCAGACCAGGTCGGCCTCGCCCAGAGCGCTCTCGGGGTGGGATGTAGCGAGCATGGCGCAGGGCAAACCGGCTGCACGCGCGGCGGTGAGCCCCGGGATGGAATCCTCGACGACCACGCAACGGCTGGGCTGCAGGGCCAGGGACGTACGGGCCCGATTGTACCCCTCCGGATCCGGCTTGCATGCGCTCACGTTCTCGGCCGCCACGATCTCGGCGAAATGAGGCCGCAGCCCAGCCAGATCGAGCACCAGGTCTATCTCCCGCCGCAACGCCGCGGACACGATGGCGAGCTGAAAGCCGTCGAGCGCCGCCGCCTCGATGAAGTCGGATACACCAGGCACCAGCCGCATGGAATGGCGGACCGAGCGCTCGTAGTGGGTGCTCTTTCGCTCGACCGCCTGCAACAGGGTAGCGTCGTCTGCCGGGAGGCCGGCGCGTACGAAGCTGAAGCGGAAGCACTCCCGGTCGTCAAAGCCGAGATAATCGCGATAGTAGGTATCGCGGTCGAGGGTGTATCCGTATTCGGCCAGGGTGGTGGTAAGGGCATCGCAGTGCTGCGGCTCGTCGTCAATGATGACGCCGTTGAAATCGAAGAGGATGCCGCAGGTCATGAGAGAAGGTATAACCGCCTGAAAGGCCAAGGGCGAGGTGGCGCTTGAACTATTGGTACAGCCCCCCTGCCCGATAGCTCTGGTCCAGAAGTTCCACCGGATGGGCTACGCCAATGTCGAGACCGGCGGCCCTGAGGCCCGCGCCGATCTGCATCAGGCAGCCGGGGTTGCCGCTTGTCACCAGGCGCGGCCGGGGAGCGGCGGCGGCGATGCCGGCGATCTTGTCGTCGAGCACTGCGCGGGCCATGTCCGGCCGCAGCAGGGAATAGATCCCGGCGCTGCCGCAGCAGCGGTCGGAACCGGGAAGAATATCGAGACGAAGGCCGGGAATGGCACGCAGCAGCGCAAGCGGCGCCTGGTGAACCCGCTGCGCGTGTTGCAGGTGACAGGGCGCGTCGTAGGCCACGTCGAGCTCGAGCCGCCCGCCGGCGCGCGGCCCCACGTCGGCGAGGAGCTCGGAGATGTCGCGCACCTTGGCCGCCATTGCCTGGGACCCGGCGGTCCCGAGCAGGTGGCCATAGTCCTTGAGCAGGGCCCCACAGCCGGCGCTGTTGACGGCGATATAGTCGGCCGATGCGGCAAAGGCCGCGACGTTCTCCGCCGCCAGCGCTCGCGCGGCCTCGCGATCGCCGGCGTGCTGGTGCAGCGCGCCACAACAGACCTGCCCCGAGACCTCCAGCACCCGGTAGCCGTTGGCCTCCAAGGTGCGGCGGGTGGCGTGGTGCACGTGGCCGAACAGGGTGTCCATCACGCAGCCGCGAAAGAGGGCGACAGTGGGGTGGGTGGTGTTGTCACCGTTGTTGCCCAGAGCGGAGCGAAGGGGCCGTGCCTCAGGGTATGCCCCCTTCCCCCTCCCTCTGCTCGGGGTCAGGGTGACATCGCTTCGGGTGGCGGCCAGCATGCCGAGCCCGAAGCCAGCCCGTGCTCCACCGGCTAGTAAACCCGGTATCCCCGTGGCCCGGAATACCCGGGCCAGCGCGAACAGCGGCCGCCACAGCCACTGGTGGCGGAACACCCCGAGCACCGCGCGTGCGAGTGGCGGCAGGCCGCGTTCCTGAAACAGCCGCTCCCGTGCCATCTCCAGCCCGCGGCCGTAGCCAACTCCCGAGGGACAGACCGGCTCGCATCCGCGGCAGCCCAGGCAGGCGTCGAGATGCTGCACCAGCCCCGCGTCTCCCGATCCGAGCTCACCTCGCTCGAGCGCGCGCATGAGCACGATCCGTCCGCGGGGGCTGTCCGCCTCATCCCCAGTGGCGAGGTAGGTCGGGCAGGCCGGGAGGCAGAAGCCGCAGTGGACACAGGGAGCGAGGGGGTCGGCCGCGGCCGTGCTAGTCATTCCCCGCCTCCAGCGCCACGCTGAGGCACTGTCTCGGATCGAAGCTGTCCCGCAGCCGTCCCACCAGCTGCCCCACTCCCTCGCGATAGGCCCCGAAGTGACCTAGCGCTCGGCGCAGAGCCCACGGAGCCCGCTCCAGAGTCATCGGGATCTCGCGAGCGGCGCCGGCGCGGCGAACCGCGCGCAACTGCTCGACCGGGGCGTTGCCGGTCCAGCGGATCATGCCGGCGCCGGCGCCCGCGGCCACCAGGCCTTCATCGAGGTCATGGGACAGCAGGTCAATGCTGTCGTCAATTCCGTCGCCCAGCACGCCGAGCCGGAGGGTGATGGGCCCGCCGAGACTCCCCCGCGACACCATGCTCCAGAACGCCGCCGTACGGTCGGTGGGGACCGGTTGCCAGGGAAGCTCGCCCAACGAGGACAGCCGGCGGACGTCGGCTTGAACCGCCGCGTCGGTGCCCACGAAGCGGGCCGCGAGGATCCAGTCGGCCTCGGCGGCGAGGGCGGGAGAGAGGAGCTCGAGCGCGCCGGGCAGGAGGCGGGCCGCGATCAGGTCGCGGGCGGCGGAGGTGAGCGTATCCCGCGGCCCGCGTGCCAGGAGGGTCACGTCCGCCCGCGGCAGCGCGCGCAGGCGGAGATGAACTTCGGCGATAATCCCGAAGCCGCCGAACCCGCCAACGTGAAGCTTGGTGAGGTCGTACCCCGCGACGTTTTTCACGACCCGGCCGCCGGCCTTGACCAACCGCCCGTCGCCGGTCGCCACGGTGCAGCCGAGCACGTGGTCGCGAACCGGACCGAAGCCTTGGCGCAGCGGCCCGGCGGTGGCGGTCGCGATAATGGATCCGACGCTGCGTTCCGGCCGGCCCGGCGGGTCGAGGGCCAGCCACATCCCCTCTTCCGCCAACCGGCGTCGCACCGAGTCGAGAGTCGCCCCCGCCTGAACCGTGGCGACCAGATCGGCCGGACTCACCGAGACCACTTGGTCGAGCCCTCGAGAGCTCACGGCCAGGTCGGCGGGGGCGTCGGAGGGGAGCCAGGTGCCTCGGCCCTCGATCCGGATCTTCCAACCCTCTTCGTGGGCCAGGCGGCAGACCAGCGACAGCGCGTCGGCGGTGTCCGGGGTGGCGCAAGGAAGCCCGTCGGCATCGCGCTCTACGCCGCTGGTGCCGAGCAGCGCGCGAAGCCGGGCGAAGATGGCATGATCGCTCATCGGACCCCCCTGGCGGCGCGCCACTCCCGGCAAGCGTGCAGCGGGATGACTTTTCCCGGATTGGCCCGCTCGGCCGGGTCGAACACCCGCCGCACCGCGCGCATGGCGCCGAGCGTCTCCGCGTCGAAGATCGAGGGCATGTAGTCAATCTTGTCGGAACCGACTCCATGCTCCCCGGTAATGCTTCCGCCGGCCGCGACGCAAGCGGCCATGATGTCCCGGCAGGCGTCGTGCACCCGGCCGGCCACATTCGGATCGCGCCGGTCGAAGCTGATATTGGGATGCAGGTTTCCGTCTCCCGCATGGAAGACGTTGCTGATGGTGAGTCCGTAGCTCAGGCGGATCTCTTCGATTCGATCCATGATGTCGGGCAACGCCGAGCGGGGGACGACGGCGTCCTGCACCGCGAGGTCGGGCGCGATCCGGCCCATGGCGCCGAACGCCTTCTTCCGCCCCTGCCACAGCCGGGCGCGATCGGCCGGGGTGGAGGCGCTCCGCACCGTCCGCGCCCCCCGCTCCTGCAGCAGGGAGACGACGGTTTTCGCCTCTGCCTCCACCGCATCGGTCTGGCCGTCGAGCTCCACCAGGAGCACCGCGGCGGCATCGGTGGGATAGCCGGCGGCGTAGATCGAAGCCTCGACCGCGGCCACGCAGGCCCGATCCATCATCTCCAGAGCGGCGGGGACGATTCCCGCGGCGATGATGGCCGATACCGCCTGACTCGCGGCGCGCACCGTGGAAAAATCGGCGAGCATGGTTCGCACGCTCTCGGGCAGCGGCTCGAGCCGCACGGTGATCTCGGTGGCTATCCCGAACATTCCTTCGCTGCCCACGAAGAGCCCCACCAGATCGGGGCCCCACGGCTCGCCTTGACGGGAGCCCAGCCGGGTGGTGGAACCGTCGGGCAGCACCACCTCGAGCTCGACGATGTGATTGGTGGTCACGCCGTACTTGAGACAGTGAGGCCCGCCCGCGTTCTCGGCCACGTTGCCGCCCACGGTGCACGCCGCCTGACTCGAGGGGTCGGGCACGTACTGGAGACCGTGGGGAGCGGTGGCCTCGGAGAGTCGCGCGTTGACCACGCCCGGCTCCACCCGCGCCCGCCGCCGGCAGGGGTCCACCTGCAGAATGCGATTCATCCGTCCCAGCGCGATGAGTACCGCGTCGGGATCGGCGACGGCGCCGCCGGAGAGACCGGTTCCCGCTCCCCGGGCCACGAACGGCACGTCCACCAGATGCAGCAGCCGCACTACCTCGCACACTTCACCCGCGGTCTTCGGCATGACCACCACGCCGGGATAGGACTCACGGGTGGGTAACCCATCCATAGTGTAGGTGGCCAGCTCAGCCCGCCGGTGCCGCAGCCAGCGCGGCCCCACGATTCGGCCGAGGGCCTCGATGAGCTCGGGCTTCATGTTCCAGCGAGCAGGTCGGGGTGGCCCGACCCTTGGCCGTTGGTGGGGGCGCACCGGTGGACCCGAAGTGCCGATTCGACGGCGCTGGTGAGAATCGGAAGCAGAAGAAGCAGGGCACCGACCCGCCGCGCCGTCGAGCGCTCGGCGAGCAGGCGCTGCTTGACCCCGGGATCGCACTCGACGGCGGCGGCTACGTGGAAGGAGAGCTCCAGCGGCACATCGGGAAGGGTAGGCTCATCGGGCCCGATGTCGTTGAGCTGCCGAAGCAAGGCGTAGTAGCGTTGGAACTGTTGGCGCAGGCGGGTAAGCTCATCGTCCGGCGGAGCGGTAGCCGGCTGCTCATCGAAGGTCTCCACCAGCGCGACGTGGTAGGGCACCGCCTCTTCCAGCACGCGCACCACCACAAATCGCTGCCCCCCGACCACGACGATGGTTGCCCGGCCGTCGGGCAGATCCTGGTGCACCCGGATCTCCGCGATGCACCCCACCGTTCCGGCGTCCGGCACCTCCCCAGCCGCCCCCGGCGGCGTGATCCCGAACTTCCGCTCTCCCGCAAGACAATCCGCCAGCATCTGCTGATACCGCGGCTCGAAGATGTGCAGCGGCAGTGGAGTGCCGGGAAAGAGGACGGCAGAGAGAGGAAAGATCGGGAGACGAGCGGGCATTAGGGAAGATAAACGAGTGACAAGTGCAAAAGTGGCCAGTGACAAGGGGGCGGCAAATGGCAAGTGCGGAATGGGAGCTGGGCATCCACTGCCAGCTTCCACTCCGCACTTGCCACTTCAACACTTGTTACTTGCCACTTTCTACTCGCCTTTACGCCGCCCCCCAATACCCCCTGAGCGAGCGAATATCCGGCGAGTCGCGCAGCTTCTCGAAGGCGCGCTCGCGGATCTGGCGGATGCGCTCGCGGGTGACACCGAGCAGCTCGCCGATCTTTTCGAGCGTGAGCGCCTCGGAGCCCTCTTCCAGGCCGTAGTAAAGGGAGAGGATCTTCTGTTCGCGAGGGGTGAGGTGACGCTGGAAGATGCGGTCTATGAACTCGCGCTGAAGACGCGCGTCCGTCATCTCCTCGATCTCGATGGAGCCGGTGCCGGCTACCCGATCGCCGAAGGTGCTGGCGCTGCGCTCCTGCCGCTCGACCGGTGCGTCGAGCGAAACCTCCGTGGAGGTCATCCGCCGGGCGGAGCGGATGTTGTCTACGGTGTCGTTGAGGGCGGTCGCGATTTCCTGGTCGGTGGGCTCGCGGCCCAGCTCCTGAGCCAGGAAGCTCTGGGCTCTCCCCATGCGTACCAGCGCGGAGTTCTGGTTCAGGGGGATCCGCACACTTCGAGTCTGCTCCGCGAGCGCTTTGAGCACTGCCTGGCGAACCCACCAGACCGCGTAGGAGATGAACTTCACGCCGTGATCGGGATCGAACTTCTTGACCGCCTTGAGCAGTCCCTCGTTGCCGATGGCCACCAGCTCGGAGAGGTCGAGGCCGTGCCCCTGGTACTTCTTCACGTAGGAAATCACGAACCGCAGGTTGGCGGTCACCAGCCGCTCGGCCGCCAGGTCGTCTCCGGCCAGGGCGCAGCGAGCCAGACGCTTCTCCTCGGCGGGGTCGGAGATCATGGGGAGCTTCTGGATGTCCAGGAGGTACTGATCGAAGGCGCCGGAAGGAGATGCGCGCACGATTGCGCGGACTTTCCCGGGACGTACGTGGGCCATAAACAACCCCGCAGAAGGTTGAACCTGACTACAGGAATGTGACGAGTGCGCCGACCAGAGCTATTCGAGGAGAGGAGCAGCCAATATATGGACCGACCGGAGCCGGGTCAAGCAAAATACGATATCCACATCACAAAGTGTTTGTGGGTAACCAGTTTCTTACTTTGTCCACTCCGGCGGCCGGGCCGGGTGCAACCGAGGTATATGGATAATGTTTAAATATTTGTGGGAATTGAACTTAGATGATCGCTGCCAGGGCCTCGCGGATCCGGCTCTCCGGAGCATCGGCGGTCCACCCCTCCGCCGAGTGCATTTCGCCTACGGCGCGGGGCAGGGCGAAGCGGATGCGCGCGTTGCGGTTTTTCTTGTCGCTCCTCATGGCCTCCGTCACCTGCCCCGGCGAGAGGGTCCCGGCGTAGCGGAGGGGTAGTCCGAGTCTTTGCAGCAGAGCCTCTACCGCGGTCCTCACTTCCGCGGACGCCATCCCCAACAGCCGGGCCAGCTCGCACTCCGCCACCAGGCCCAGGGCAACCGCCTCGCCATGGCTCAGTCGGTAGTCGGTGACCCGCTCCAGGGCATGCGCCACGGTGTGGCCGGCGTTGAGGATGGCCCGGCGCCCGTCCTCCCGCTCGTCCGCGCCCACCACCTCCGCTTTGATCTCGACGCTCCGGCGCACCAGCCGGGTCAGGGTGGCGAGGTCGCGCCGGCCCAGGGGGTCAGCTTCCCGGCCTATCCAATCGAAGTAGTCCCGGTCCGCGATGAGCCCGTGCTTGACCGCTTCGGCCAGCCCGCTTCGAAACTCTCGCTCGGGAAGGGTGCCGAGCACCGCCGGGTCGGCCACCACGGCAACCGGCGGATGAAAAGCGCCGATCAGATTCTTGCCCTGCGGAGCATCCACGCCCGTCTTGCCCCCCACCGAGGCGTCGAGCATGGCGAGCAGTGTGGTCGGCACCTGGATACAAGGCACCCCTCGCATGTACGTGGCAGCCACAAAGCCCGCCAGATCGCCGGCCACCCCGCCGCCGAGCGCTATGATCCCGCTGTCGCGCCCGTATCCTCTCTCGAGCAGGCCGTCGGTGAGCCGGGCCCACCACTCCCGCGACTTGGAGGCCTCCCCTGCCGGAAAGGTGAGCGCCTCACCCCGCCACTGGTCGCCGGGGCCGAGTTTCCGCTCCAGATAGAGCTGGTATACGGTGTCGTCCGCGATCATGGCCGAGCGCAGGCCGGCCAAGTGGTGGGAGGCGATCGCCGGCAATCGCGCGAGGGCTCCCGCTTCGACGTAGACCGGGTAGCTCCCGAGCGCGTGAGTGACGGTCACCGGCTCCGTCACCAGGTCACATCTCCGGTACCCTGCCGGTGGTTGGCCACCCGCGCCAGGGTGAAGAGCAGATCGGAGAGCCGGTTGAGGTAGACCACGAACAGCACCGGCACCTCGGCCTCGTGCCCGAGGTGGATGACGCTCCGCTCGGCGCGGCGGCACACCGTCCGGGCCAGGTGGAGCGACGCGGCCTTGGGCGTTCCGGCCGGCAGCACGAAGGCGCGCAGCGGAGTCAGCTCCACGTCGGCCTCGTCCATGACCCGCTCGAACAGGGCGACGCGCTCCTCGGAGAGGTCGGCCTTCTGGAGCGCCCTGGCCACCTTGTCCGGGTCGGGCGTGGCCAGATGGCCGCCGATGGAAAAGAGATCGCGCTGGACCGACTCGAGGAGTGGATCGAAGAATTCCACCGGCGCGGCCGCTCGAGCGACACCGAGGGCCGAGTTGAGCTCGTCCACATCTCCATAGGCGGCCACCCGCGGATGGTCCTTGGGAACCCGCCCGCCGCCGAACAGTCCGGTGTCGCCTTGGTCGCCGGTTTTGGTGTAGATGGGCATGGTTAGGTCGAAGGTCGAAGGTCGAAGGTCTTGGGTCCGTGGGGGAAGACGCTCGGGACCACACGACCCAAGACCTTCGACCTTCGACAAACTATCTTCATCCCATCTCCCATCGCCAGGAATGCCCGTGTCCCAGCAGGAACTCAAAGATATCTCCATCATCGGCGGCGGGCCCACCGGGCTGTTTGCCGCGTTCTACGCCGGCATGCGGGGGGCGTCCGCGCGCATCATTGACGCGCTGCCCGCGCTGGGCGGGCAGCTCATGGCGCTCTACCCCGAGAAGTTCATCTTCGACGTGGCGGGGTTTCCCAAAGTGCTCGCCAAGGATCTCGTGCGCGACATGGTGACACAGGGTCTGCAGTTCGGCGCCACCGCCCATCTGGGTGAAGTGGTCACCGGACTTCGCCGCATCGAGGAGGGCGACGAAGGTCACTTCGTAGTGGAGACCTCGGAAGGCGAGTACCCCTCGCGCACCATCCTGATCGCCGCCGGCATCGGCGCCTTCGAGGCGCGCCGGCTCGGCATCGAGGGCGAGGAGCGGTTCGAGGAGAGAGGACTCTACTTCAAGGTTCTCGACCCCAAGCAGTTCGCCGGGAAGCGGGTGCTGCTGGTCGGTGGCGGCGACTCCGCGTTCGACTGGGCCGTCAATCTCCAGGGTGTGGCCAAGTCCATCATGCTCATTCACCGGCGCGACGGCTTCCGCGCCCACGCCGCCACCATCCGCCAGGTCGAGGAGTTCCAGCGCTGCGGGCAGTGTCAGCTACGCACCTTCTGGGAGGTGAAGGCGCTGCACGGCAACGGGCAGGTGGAGCGGGTCACCCTGGTCAACAACAAGACCAAGGACGAAGAGACCCTGGAAATGGATGCCGTCATTCCGCTGCTGGGTTTCCACTCCGATCTTGGCGCGATCAAGCAATGGGGTCTCGACACCGAGAAGGCCGACATCAAGGTGGATCAGGTGATGGCTACCAACGTCCCCGGGATCTACGCCGCCGGAGACATCACCGCGTATCCGGGCAAGCTCAAGCTGATCGCCACCGGCGCCTCCGAAGCCTGCATCGCGGTGAACAACGCCGTGCACCTCATCAACCCCAAGGCCAAGGTCAACCCGGGCCATTCCTCCAATCTGGCCATCTTCGGCCAGAGCGAGTAGGCGGCGGGAAGGCTTCGCCGTCAGAGAAACTTGGGCCGCAGCAGGAATCTGAGCTCCCCCGCGCCCGGCGCCAGCTCTCCCAGCTCGATCCCCATCACCCCGCTCTTGGGAAATTCCACTCGGAGGCTCGTCGCGGAGCCACCCAGGACAATCGCGGCCAGCTCCTCCATCCAGGGGGAGTGTCCCACCATTGCCACGATGTCGTCCGGGCCACGGTCACCGATGTAGTCGGAGAGGCGGATGAGGTCGGGATCCTGGGCCAGCGGGTCGCAGGGAACCGCCGGCTGCGTGAGCCGCGACTCCGCGATCAGGATGTCGGCGGTCTGGGAGGCGCGGACCCATGGGCTGGTGAGCACGCTGTGAGGGACCAGGTCGAGCCGGCGCAACGCTCGGCTCACCTTGCGGTGGGTCTTTCGTCCCTTGTCGGTGAGGGGACGGTCGCGATCGTCGGGCCACTGCGCGGAGTCGCGCTCGCCGGCGTGGGCGTGACGGACGAGGAGGAGGAGCATAGGGGTCTCCGATCGGGGATGCCCAGGCAAGATCCCTCGCTGCGCTCGGGATGACAACGGTGGCCCCTCACCTGCCCTTCGCCATCTCCACCACCAGGCTGTCTATCCCCGCTACGATGACGCGGCTGGGCAGGGAATGGTGGTTCGCCTCGACCGCGAAGGTCAGCACTTTTCCGTCGGCCAGGTCAATGTAGCCGGCGAGCGTGTTCACCCCGCCGATGCTGCCGGTTTTCGCGCGTACCCGGCCGGCGAGCGGGGTGCCGACGAACCGGGTGCGAAGCGAGCCGGTGTTGCCCGCCTGCGGCAGCCCGGCGGCGAATGTCGGGTAGCGCGGGTGCGCCCGAATGAAGCGCAGGAGACGGGCAAAGGCGTTGGGGCTCACCAGGTTTCCCCCCGCGAGGCCGGAGCCGTCCACCAGCGAAAACTCGGTGGAGTCTATTCTCACCGAGTCAATGAGAAAGCGGCGCTCGACCGCGAGTCCTTCCTCCCACGAGCCCGCCCTGCCGAAGCGCTTGCCGAGCTGCTTGACCAGCAATTCGGCGAAGAGGTTCTGGCTGGTGTTGAGAATGGAGAAGATCCAATCCCGGAGGGGCCGGGACGCCACCTCGGCCAGCGGCGCCGAGCTTCGCGCCTGGCGGTAGAGCATCGAGTCGGTGGTGGAGAGGGTGGCGCCGGTGATGGCGATGCCGGCCTCGAGCAGCACCTGCCGCAGGGCCCGCGCGGAGTAGAGGTTGGGGTCGGGCAGGGCGAACGACTCGGTTTGCGGAGCGCGGTCACGCGCCACCGTTCCCTCGGCCCAGATCTGAAGCGTGCCCGGCACCCGGAAGAAGCGGTCACCGATGTCGGTGACGCCCCCCGCGGCCACCGTCACCGTCCGATTCTCGAAGGCCACGTCACCGAGATCGGGGGTCATGGTGATCATCGCCGGCGAGCCGGCCGCCGCCGCCGGCGACCAGCGGAAGTCGAGGCTGTTGTCGTTGAACGCCAGCCCCGACACCGGCGCGGCGTACCACCAGTTCAGGTCGAACAGCTCCCACCCCGGGTGCACGGTGGTGGGCTCGAAATAACTGCCGTCGCCCACCAGGTCTCCCCGGATCTCCCGCACCCCTCTGGCCCCGAGCGCCGCGGCGAGCTGACGCAGGCGCATGAAGGGGTCCGAGTCGCACACCCCGGGCGCTAGGGTATCGGTGGCGTAGCACCGCTTGCTCAGCGTGGGATCTCCCCTTCCATAGAGCACCAGGTCGCCGTGCAGCACTCCGCCCACGACGGGTCCGCCCGGGTACAGGCTGGTGCGAACCCGCCAGTCGGGCGGCAGCAGCGCCGCGGCCACCGCGCCAACCACCAGTTTGGTGTTGCTCGCGGGGGTGAACAGCTTCCGCTCGTCTCGACCATAGAGAAGCTTTCCCCGCTCGTCGGCCAGCGCTACACCCCAGAACTGGCGGTCGAAGGGAGGAGTGTCGAGCCGGGCATCGAGGCGCTTGGGCAGCGACTGGGCGGAGGCGCTGGAGAGGATAGAGAGAAGGCAGAGGGCGAGACCCATTGTCACCCTGAGCGCAGCGAAGGGGGCGAAGCGCCGTGCTGGCCCCTTCACTTCGTTCAGGGTGACATAACAGCGGAGCATCGCTCGCTCAGTCATACGCCACCCGCGAATCCACCTTCGCATAGATCATGTCGGTCACCAGGTTCACGATCACGAACAACCCTTGGCCCGCGCCGTGCGGATGAAATCGCTCTGGAGCACCTCCTGCATGGCGGCCCGGGTCATCCGCGACAGAAAGGCGACCGAGCGCATTCCCCCGGTCTGCAGGTCGGTCGGGAGCGCCGCCGCCCCCATCGCCGCGGACAACCCGCTGGCCATCGTTGTTGACATGTGGGCGTAAGGTGGTCAAACTACCGGGCTTACATCATGCCGTCAATCGCGCGTCCACCCCGGCTTACGGGCCCACCCTCTGTTTCGGAGCACCGATGAGAGCGGCCTTCGCGCGGGGTTGCGGGCTGCTTCCCTCACTGGTGCTCGGGGCATGGCTGGCAGTCGCGGCGCCGTCCGGCGTCGCGGCCCAGGAGCCCGAGCGGGTGGTACGCCAGCTCGACTTCGAGGGCAATGAAGCGATCGGCGATCAGGTGCTGGCCAGTGCCATCAGCACCACCAACTCGAGTTGGTTCGCCCGCACTTTCCTCCTGCGGTCCATCGGCCTGGGCGAGAAGCGCTACTTCGACGAGCAGGAGTTTCGCCGGGACGTGATCCGGCTGAACGTGCTCTATCGCCGCAGCGGCTACCCCGGGGTGGAGCTCGACACCATCGTTCGGCGGACGCCGACGGACGTCTACGTCACCTTCCGGATCGAGGAAGGCGAGCCGATCCGGGTAACCTCTTTCGACGTGACCGGCCTCGACTCGCTCCCCGCCTGGCTGCAGACCAGAGCGTTGGAGGATCTCCCACTCCAGGCCGACGACCCGTTCAACCGCTTCCAGATGCAGGCGGCGGCCGATTCGATAACCCGCACGCTCAAGGATCGCGGTTATCCCAACGCCAGGGTGTTCTCCAGCTTCGAGACCAACCGCGACGCCAGAATCGCGACGGTTCAACTGGAGGTTCTCCCCGGCAGTCGCACGGTGATCGGCAACGTCGAGGTGGTGGGAACCAGCAGGATCGAGCCGTCGCTGGTGCGCGATCTGCTCATCTCGCGCCCGGGGCGGCGCTACTCTCAGGACGAGCTCTTCCAGAGTCAGCGCAACCTGTACAGCTCCGATCTGTTTCGCTATGCCACGGTGAACATTGACTCGGCGGAGTACCAGCCGGGCGCGGACTCGGTTCCGCTCATCGTGCTGGTAAACGAGAGCCGTCCGCGGCGGATCCGGGGCGGCATCGGCTACGGCACCGACGACTGCTTTCGCGGTTCGCTGGGTTGGACCTCGCGCAACTTCCTGGGGAGCGAAGGACGCACTCTCGATCTCACCGGCCGGTTGTCCAAGGTGGGCGTCGGCGAGCCGTTGGACTGGGGGCTGGCCGACGACATCTGCAGCGCCTCGCGGGACGACTCGGTTGGGTCCGCCAAGGTCAACTTCAGTCTCGGCGCCGCCATCCGGCGCCCCGCCTTCCTCTCGCCATACAACACGATCTCGGTCTCGGTGTTCACCGAGCGGCGATCGGAGTTCAAGGTCTACCTGCGGCAGGAAACCGGCACCACCGTCACCCTCCGGCGGGAGACTCCCAGGCGGGGAATTCCGCTCTCGCTCGGCTATACGCTCTCCTACGGCCGCACCGAAGCCACCGCGGTGAGCTTCTGCGCATCGTTCAATGCCTGCACCCCGGATGTGGTAGCATTGCTGCGGCAGAACCGGGTGCTCGCCACGCTCACCGGTGTGGCGACGAGGCCGCGAGTCAACAACCCGGTTGACCCATCGCGGGGCTCGGTGGCCTCGACTGAACTGACGGTGAGCTCGCGATTTCTGGGCTCTTCGCCGTTCCAGCAGTTCACCCGCATCGCCGCCGACGCGGCCTGGTACCGGCAGCTGAGCCGGGATGTGGTGTTGAGCTGGCGGGTGCGGGGCGGCGCGATCTTCTCGCCCCGCGTGGACGTCGCAACCACGTCGGGCAACTTCATTCCCCCTGAGCAGCGCTTTTACGCCGGCGGCCCGAACGACGTACGCGGCTTTGAGCGCAACGAGCTGGGACCGGTGGTGTACGTCGTTCCCAAGGCCGAGGTGGACTCGGCCACGGCCGGCAGCCGCTTGATCGATCCCGATTCGGTGCGGGTGGCGGCGACCGGGGGCAATACCCTCGCCATCGCCAATATCGAGCTGCGGATTCCCTCGCCGGTCTTGAGCTCCCGGCTGCGCCTGGCCGCCTTCGTGGACGCTGGTGGGGTATGGCAGCGCGGGGTAGAAAACTCGAGCGCGGTAATCCGGGTGACCCCGGGGATCGGGCTCCGGGTGAGCACCCCACTGGGCCCGGCCCGGCTCGACGTCGCCTACAATCCATATCGGCTGCAGGCCGGGCCGCTCTTCCAATTCGATGCGCAGGAGACATTGACGCCGGTGGACGGTCAGGGGTCGTACGTGCAGGACCGGCGGCATCGGTTCACCTATCACTTCGCCGTGGGACAGCCGTTCTGATGCGCCGCAAGGCCGCGCGCTTCCTGTTCGTCTTCCTGCTGGGGACCGTCGCCATGATCCTGGGCGTGCTGACGTCCATGGTCCTCACCCCGCCCGGACGCGACCTGCTGGCCCGCACCGTTACCCGCCTGCTCGACGGGATCGTGATCGGACAGGTGCAGGTGGGGGCGATCTCGGGGTCCTTCCTCTACGACCTCACGCTCGAGGACCTGGTGATCCGCGACACCAGCGGCGCCCTGCTGGTGGATCTGCCCCGCGTCCGGGTGAACTACCGGCTGCCCAACCTCCTTGCCGGCCAGGTGGTGTTGAGCGGCGTGCAGCTGGAGCGCCCGGTCATTCAACTCATCAAGCACCGCAACGGCCGGATGAACTTCGAAGAGGTGCTCGGTCTCAAGAAGGGAAGGGGCGGGGGCACGTCTCCGCTGATTGACTTTTACAACGTGCGGGTCAACGGCGGAACGCTGCGCATCGTGCTGCCGTGGAACCCCGACCGCTCGCTCCGCACCGAGGAGGCGAAGGACTCCGCGCTTCGGGCGGAGCGGGCCAAGCCAGGACGGGTCATCGAGGCGAGCGACGAGGGGCTGCGCCGGATCATCGTCTTCTCCGATCTGGCGACCCGGATGTCGCGGATGCGGATCACCACCCCCGACCGGCTGCCGTTTACCGTGGACCTCGACTCGCTGGCGGCGCAAGTAAACGATCCCGCTGTCACCATCAGTGACGCGGTGGGGCGGGTCCGCCTCCGTGGCGACAGCCTGGTCTTCAGCCTGGCGCGCGGCGCGCTGCCCGACACCCGCGTCTCCGGCGGCGGCGCCGTTACCTGGCCCGGCGGTCCCACGCTCTTCGATTTCCAGCTCATCTCGCCGCACGTGAACCTGGAAGATCTCCGCTGGGTGTCGCCCGACTTCCCCTCGATGACCGGCCGCGGGGTCATCGCTGCGCGCTCGGTGAGCAGCACGCGCACCGAGTACGACATCCGCGACCTCCATCTGCGCGAGGGTCCCCAGCGCATTGACGGCGAGCTGGTCGCCATCACCGACAAGCGGCGGGGGCTCGGCTTCCGCAACATGCGCCTCGCGCTGCGCAACCTCGATCTCGACGCGGTGCGCGGCTACGTGGACTCGCTGCCTTTCTTCGGCGTGCTCACCGGTACGGTGGCCGGCTCCGGCTGGCTCACCGGCATGAACGTGAATCTGAACTGGGCCTTCGCCGACGAGCGGGTGCCGGGGCAGCCGGTCACCACCTTGGCCGGTCAGGGCGGGATCGGTGCTACCCGCGACAGCGGGCTCACCTTCGACGGATTTACCCTTCGGCAGTCCGACATTGATCTCCGCACCGTCCGGCTGGTGGCGCCCGCCGCCATTCTCGAGGGTCGGCTGGCCGTCGAGGGCACTCTGGAGGGGCCGCTCCGCAACGTGACACTCGATGGCACCATCCGGCACCGCGACGGCGCGCGCCCGGTGAGCGTGGCCACCGGCACGCTCCATCTGGACACCCGCTTCGACACCCTCGGCCTGGCCACCGACCTGACCTTCTCGCCGCTCTCTTTCGAGGGCATCCGGCGCGCCTTCCCCTCGCTCGAGACCAGGGGAGAGCTGGCCGGCCGGTTCGAGAGCGAAGGCACCCTCTCGCAGCTCGCCGTGGACGCCTCGCTGAGCGGCCAGATCGGCGACGTGGTGGCCGAAGGCGTCGTCACCCTGCTGCCGCCGCTGTGGGGTGCCGAGGGGCTGCTGCTCCGGTTCTCCCGCCTCGATCTCGCCGCACTGAGCGGCGGTGAGCTGCCGCAGAGCTCGCTCAACGGCCAGCTCCGGGCCACCGGCAGCATAGACACCCTTCGGGTGCCCGAGGGAGAACTTCAGCTTGCGCTCACCCGGAGTCGGCTGCGGGAATGGACCCTCGACAGCGTCTTTGCCCGGGGAGCCAGCCAAGACAGCGTGATTCGAGTGGACACCGCCTACGCCGAGTGGCAGGGGGCGCGGGCGGCGGGCGGCGGAACGCTGGGTTGGGCGGCGCCGCACAGCGGGAAGATGGCCTTCACCCTGGTGGCCGACAGCCTCATCGGCTTCGACTCGCTTCTGTTGGCTGCCACCCGGCAGCGCCGCGACACCGCGGCCGAGTCGGTAGCTCTCGGCGGCGCCGCGCGGGGAGCGGTGCGGCTGGCCGGCAGCCTCGACAGCCTGCAGGCGGCCGGAGATCTGGTGGTAGACGCCTTCGAGTGGCAAACCATCCGCTCTCCCCGGCTCACCAGCGCCTTCACCTGGGTCGGCGGGCGGCGGCCCCAGTTGACCGCCTCCGCCAGCGCCGATTCGCTGGCCGCGGCCGGCTGGATCTTTCGTCGCACCGGCGTGCAGACCCGGGGTTACGCCGACTCTCTCCGGTGGAGCGCGGGCAGCACGCTGGGTGAGGCCACCCGGGTGGACGCGACCGGCCAGTGGTACCGCAGAGACAGCGTGCAGCTGGTCTGGCTCGACAGCCTGAGCGCCAGGCTGCCGTCCCACCGCTACCGGCTGCAGGAACCGGTGGTGGTGG
This sequence comes from Gemmatimonadales bacterium, assembly GCA_013813875.1. GTDB lineage: Bacteria > Gemmatimonadota > Gemmatimonadetes > Gemmatimonadales > GWC2-71-9 > CAVVWJ01. Next base: position 30,034 of record JACCQZ010000046.1, read on the forward strand.
CGCTGCGGGATTCTCTCGCGCCCAGCGTCAGCCCGCTCACGCTCACTGCGCTCGACGGGTCGGGCGTGATCCGCGTGGCGGGGTCGGTGCCGGCCGAAACGCCCGGCCAGCTCAGCATCGAGGTGTTGGGTCTGGACCTGCACGATCTCTACGGCCTGATCCAGCGGGACACGCTCGGGGTGGACGGCGAGATCGGTCTCGACCTGCAGGTGGGCGGCACCGCGCGGGCGCCGACGCTTCGCGGCACCGCGCGCTTGGGGGAGGCCAAGTTCGGTGATTTCCGCGCTCCCTTCATCCAGGGTGTCGTCAACTACGGGCAGCGCCGGCTCGAAGCCAACCTCGACCTCTGGCGCACCGGCGAGAACATTCTCGAGATCGAGGCCAACCTTCCGCTCGACCTGGCGCTGCGCGGGGCGGAGCGGCGGCGGCTCGACGGCCCGCTCTCGGTGCGGGCCTACACCGACAGCGTTGATCTGGGGATTCTCGAGGCGCTCACTCCGGCGGTGAGACAGGTGAGCGGCGTGCTCGCCGCCGACGTCCAGGTGGGAGGCACCTGGGCCGCCCCGCGGCTGCGGGGCTCGGTGAATGTGAGCGGTGGCGGCATGTCCGTGCCCGGGCTCGGCGTGCGGCTCGCCACCCTGGACGGTGGCGCCGTGCTGCAGGGCGACTCGGTGCAGTTGCGCGGCGTGCGTCTCACCAGTGGCAGCGGCGAGCTCACCGTGGGCGGTGCCATACGGCTGGAAGAACTTTCCCGGCCGATTCTCAGTCTCGATTTCAGGGCCAACGAGTTCCACGCGCTCGACGTGCGCAACTTCGCCACCCTCACCGCCACCGGCGACCTGCAGTTGCGCGGCCCCGTCTTCGGCGCGACCCTCACCGGCAGCCTGCTGGCCAACAGCGGCGTGCTCTACTTTGCCGACCTGGTCAACAAGCGCATCATAGATCTCGAGGATCCCACCATCGCCGATCTGGTGGATACGACGCTGCTCCGCCGGGAGGACCTCGGCGCCGGGTTCCAGAGCCGGTTTCTCGACTCGCTTCAGATGGAGGATCTCCGGCTGGCGATGGGCTCCGATGTGTGGCTTCGCTCCGCCGAGGCCAACATTCAGTTGGAAGGCGAGATCCGGGTGAGCAAGGCGGCCTCGGAGTACATCCCCACCGGCACGCTCAACGCCCCCCGGGGCAGCTATACGCTCAAGATCGGGCCGGTGGCCCGCGATTTTTCCGTCTCCAGGGGAGAGGTGCAGTACTACGGCAACCTGAACGCCGGGCTCGACATTCAGGCGCGCCACACGGTGCGCACGGTGCAGCGGGAGGAGATCCCGGTCATCGCCAACATCGAGGGTACGCTCTACGCGCCCAGACTCACCCTCGAGAGCACCTTGCGCCCGCCGATCGCCGAGGCCGATCTGGTGTCCTACCTGATCACCGGCTACCCGGCCAACGAAGCCACGCTGCTGGGGCAGGGGAACGCACTGCAGGCCGGGCTCTCCTATTTCTCGAGCGCCCTGTCCAGCGAGCTGGAGCGGGCGCTGATTCAAGATCTCCAGGTGCCCATTGACCTGATCGAGATCCGGCCGGGAGTGTCTTCGACCCAGAGCGGCGGCTCGTTTACCCAGCTGGCGGCGGGGTGGCAGATAGGGAGAAAAACCTTTCTCACCTTCAACGCCGGCTTCTGCCCCGATTTCAGCCAGGTCAGCTACCACAATCTCGGTGCCAGCCTCGAGTTCCGGTTCAGCCCGGAATGGCGGCTGCAGGGCTCTATCGAGCCCACGTTCCAGTCGTGCAGCAGCCGAGCCCGGTTCTTCACCTCACTCAGTGCCACCAACCCCTACCAGATCGGCTTTGACATCTTCTGGGAACGGGAATTCTGAGTGGCCCGGGTTCTCCTCATCACCAACCCCGCCGCGGCCCGCACCCAGCCGCGTACGGTGGGGGCGGTGATGCGGGCGTTGCGCTCCGCCGGCTGGAGCGCCGAGGTGCTCGCCACCGGCGGCCCCGGCGACGCCCGTAGTCTCGCCGAGTACGGCGTGGCCCAGGGCGTGGACGTGGTGGCGGTGTTCGGCGGAGACGGCACCACGATGCAGGCGGCTGCCGCTCTGGTGGGCACTGAAGTGAGCCTTGGAGTGATACCGGGCGGCACCGGAAATCTCCTGGCCGGCAACCTGCGGATCCCCGCCTCTCCCGAGCGGGCCGCTCGCGCGCTGATTGCCGGCAAACCCCGTCCCTTCGACCTCGGCCGGATGGAACGGCCCGGCGGGCCGCTCTACTTCGCGGTGGCCTGCGGCGCCGGCTACGACGCCCGGGTCATGGCGGGGACGCTGTCCGAGCACAAGCGGCGCTGGGGCATGGCGGCCTACGTCGCCACGACGCTCCGCCTCATCGGCGACATCCGCAGCACCGCCCACCTCATCACCATTGACGGCGTCGAATACGACGCCCATGCCGCCATGGTGCTGGTGGCCAACTGCGGCGAGGTGATTCCGCCGTTCGTGAGGCTGCGCCCCGGTATTCGCCCCGATGACGGTCTGCTGGATGTGGTGGTGATGCAGGCCAACAGCTTCGGACAGAGCGTCCGGGCGGTCTGGGACCTGCTTCGCGATGCCCCGGGTGTTGATGGTGAAGACACCTACGTCGGATACGCGACGGGCCGGGACATCCGGGTGGAGAGCTTCCCGGTCCAGCCGGTGCAGCTCGACGGGGAGCCGGGCGGGGAGACACCCTTCACGGCCAAAGTCGTACCCGGGGCGATCCGGATCATCATGCCGGCGCTTCCCTGAGGCATGGCGCCGGGGCGAGGACTGACTAATTTCTGGGGGTCTGCTGCCGCCCTGAGC
>JACCQZ010000150.1 GCA_013813875.1 Gemmatimonadales bacterium
TCCGGCCACTTTGTTAGCTTGGATCAGCGTCTATAGGACGTCCATACTGAACCGGCACGGCTCTACTTAGGGAGCCAACGCCGGGATTCCGTGAGAGCCCGGCTACTGGAGTAGCCCGGCGGTCAGCGGTTGGCGCAGTCCACTCTCCCGATCTTCTCGGGCGCGTGGGCTGCGCTTTTTTGAGTCCCTGCACCTGACAGGAGCCCGATATGGCCGAGGAACTTTTGAGCGAAGGACAAGGATTGATCGTGGCGGAAGAAGACGCGGTGCTGTGGAGCGTGAAGCGTACGGCTGCCTTTCTCAACGTGAGCGCGTGGTGGGTCTACTGCAATCAGATCACGCTCGGAGCCGTGAAGGTCGGCCGTTCGGTCAAGTTTCCGCCCGCTGAGATTCGGGCCTATCTCGCTCGGCGCACGGTGCGTCCGCGCGAAGACGCGCCCGCACACGCGGGCTGAAACACAGCGCCCGCCGAGGGGGCGGGCCGCTGGTCAACGAGAGGCCTCCATGATCGCGACACAATTTGGGGAAGGTCCGGTGCGCGCGCCAGCGGCTCAGCCTAAGCCGCCGTTGTCGGCCGCCGGCACTCGGCGGCTGCAAGACGTCTGGTTGGCCGCCCTGCCGGATGATGTAGCGTGGGACATCCTCGGCCCGCCGCTGGATGAGCGGCGAACCCAACCGACGCCCCCGCCCGAGTCACTGCCGCGTACCGCCGCGCGCGAACCGGCTGTCACCGGCTGGCCCCGGGCTGCGCGAGGGCAGTGGGCATGACCGCATTCCTCCGGCTGGAGGATCTGTTGGCTGATCCTTCGTTATTGGAGCCGCCGCCGGTGGTCATCCCACGGCTTGCTTGGGCCGGCCGGCTCACCCTGCTTGCCGCGCCCGAGAAGAGCGGCAAATCAACCTTGGTCGGCCAAGCCGTCGCGGCCAAGGCGACGGGCGGCGAGTTCCTCGGGGAGCGCATCCCGCAGGGCACCGTGCTGTGGCTCGGCGTTGATGAGCCGTTGAATGACATCGTGCGCCGCTTCGACCGTTACGGCGCGCGCGATCACATCGTCATCGGGCAGGCGATCCCAGGGGCTCAGGAGTTGCGCGAGGCGATTGGCGAGATCAACGCCGCGGCCGTCGTGATCGACACCCTGGCCGAGTTCGCGCGGGGCTTCGTTGATGACTACAACGCTGCGTCACAATGGGTCGGCCTGCTCGGCACGCTCCGCGGCGTCCTTCAGGCGACCGGCGCGGGGGGCATCCTCCTGCATCACACGGTCAAGGGCGGCCGGACCTACCGCGATAGCACGCAGATCGGCGCGGGCGTGGATGCGATTCTGGAGATGACGCCCGCGGACGAGGACCCGGCCGTGCGCGTGGTGCGCACCCGGGGCCGCATGACGATGGCCGACTTCCGGATGCGCTTCACCGACCCGTGGTATCAGCTCGACGGCACCGAGCTGCCGCTTGAGCTGCGCGTCTACCGGGTAATTGTGTCCAATCCCGGGATGGGCCGCGCTCGGGTCCGCGGGGCCGTCTACGGCTCCACGGCTGTCGATCGGGCGCTCGCCGACCTCTGCTCTCGCGGGGCTATCGAGGACCGGCGAAACGGTAGCACCGCACACGCCTTTTTCCCCCGGCCGGCCGAGTAGCCCGGGCAAGCCTCGGGCAACCCCCGGGCAAGAGGAGGGATGAAATGCATAAGTCTTTACGGGCAAGGGCGGGCAACTGCGGGGCAAGGTATGGGGCAAGGTCCCCTTGCCCGCCCCTAGAGGGGGGGCGGGGGCAAGGAGGTGAGTTGCGTGCATTCACTGGCCTGCCGGAGAGCCGATGACCGACGCCCTGTTCACCGCCGCGAACCAGCAATGAGTAACGGGCGCGTAGAACGCCAGGTCAACCTGGGCGGCAGTGCGCTGGAGCTGAACGGGGTCGCGCCCCAGCGCTGCCGCGAGCTGTTCCAACAGGCCGTGGAGCGCTTACTGCCGATGGAGGAGGGCAGTGATTGAGGGCAATAATGCCGATGGAGGAGGGCAACGATGAGGGCAATGATGGATGAGAGCGCCGCCCCCGATGATAACCGCGATCAGAACCGCGAGCCCGAGCCGGCGCGCTTTGCCGTGTCTCCGGTGAACGGCGCGCGCATCCCCCTGGGCGCCCACCCCCAGAACACCGGCGGCAAGCCGGGCCGCAGCGGCCCGCTCCCCAGCAAGGTCCGGGAGGCCTGCCGCCGCGCCTTCGCCGCCCGCGTGCCGCTGTTGAAGAAGATCGCCGACGGCACGCTCGTCGGCGCCAGCACCGCTGATCGGATTCGGGCGCTCGATGTGCTGGCCCGCTACGGTCTGGATAGCCGGACGCAGGGGGTGGATGTGGCCGATGTGTGCGCGCGCCTGGCTGCTACGCTGGAGGTGTTGCGCCGGCACCTGCCGCCGGCCGAGTACGAGCGGCTGCTGGGCGAGATCCGGCCGATCTGGCGGGCCGGGTGACTGTGTTCACCAGAACCACATACTTAAGGTGAGGATAAATCGAGAGAGGGCTATTCCTGAGTACGTGCTTGAGTTCATGCAGTCGCCATCAGCCAGAGACCACTTCCGAGCGCGCGCAAAGTTTACGACTAACCTTGCTTCTTAAACAGCACCGATCTGAGGGAACTGTGCCTGCCCCTTCCTCCGCTAGACGTTCAGCAGCAGCTTGTGGAGAGCATAGCGGCACAGCAAAGAGAAATCGCCCGCCTTAAGGCTGAGGCCGCGGAGGTGATAGCAGCTGGAAAGGTCAGTGTAGACGCCATAATCCTTGGGTGAGCTAGTCATCGCTGCTAGGAGAGGTGCATGGCGTGTTGCGGCATCAAATGCCCTCAGCAGTCTCCTCGTATTCATCCAAGACCGAATCAGAAAGATGCACAAGGTGAGGCTGTTCAGCGAGCTCCCGTAGGCTATCGTACGAGAGGAACGTACACACCTCCGATAGCGGAGCACGGTCGAGCAGAGAGAAAACGGGTCTTCGTATTTCTTGGAATACCTTTTCCCGACGAGAATCTGGCGCCACGATGTGAAGGCGAATGTCCATATTTGGTTGAAGAGCAAGCAGGTCGGCCATGCGGAGCAGGCCAGAGTAGACGGAGGTCGTATGCTCAACCTCGAATGCCCGAGTGATCGCACGACCCTTTAGCCAGATTACATCAATCTGCTCAATTGTCCGTAGAGTTGTTTCGTCATAGTTGAGGGGCAGCCTATCAAGTGGTGGGGGATGTTCCCCCTTCCACTCTCCCAAGACCCCGTTCTTGTCCGCTCTGGGGACCCAAATCCTCATTCCCATGCGCGAGCCGATGTCGGCTAGGAGGGCTTGAATCTGCAAGGATTCGCGCGCTTCTAATGGCGTCGCAGGTTTCTCAGCCGATTCCTTTTCGTCGGGTACCGTGACCGTCACGTCCTTATCTGCGCGGCGGACCCGGTGCGTTGTGAGCTTCTTATAGTCCTCAGGGTTTACTGGATAGGGCTTACCGCCGTCAACCTGAGCGACAAGAAGACGCTCGATTGTGGCGCCGTCCTCTTCCGAAAGCGGTACTAGGCTCGACCGCAGCTTCCCGGTCCACCCCGGGTCAGAGCGTGTTAGGCCATTGGTGAAGGAGAGTGCGTTCCAAAGAACATTCTCGTGAATTGGGATTGTCTTCTCGACTGGCAGCCAAACGCTCGGCTTGACGCGGAAGCGCACCACGAAGGGATCAGCCTCCGGGTAGAAGACCGGCTTTTCGTCAATGAAGGGTCCCTCCACCACCTCCAGAATACCACCCCATCGCGATAGCTTGGTCATATAACAGACCAATTTGTCGCCTGGCTTAATCCGTTTGGCGACATTGTGCTGCCTTATGCGAAACCCAGAAATGGTGCGGTCCGAGCGGCTGAATGCCTCATAAGTTTCCGGGGAAAAGAGGTCGGTGAAATAAGCCAATGGAGTAACTCCCTACCGCCACTTTTCCTTGATTGCCCTTGACCGTGGCCGTAGGCGATGGCGGAGACCGCAAGGATTGGACTGATACTGATAGCTATGAGCAGAAGGTGCCTGGGATGGAAGAGACTGACAAGTAGCCCGCCATATCTCTTAACCCCCAGCGCCTCGTCCGGTACCCTCCACCTGGAGGCCGAGGAGCTCGCAGCGGATTTTGTCGGCGTGCACCTATCAGTTCGACCAGCGAGGCCGTATCAAGCTGGATGGCAAGGACGAGATTCGTAAGCGCCTCGGCCGCTCACCCGACCGGGCTGATGCTGTCGCACTCGCGCTCGGCAAGGTAGACTCTCGCTACCTCGGTGCCTGGAAGGTATTCCGGTGCCCGATTTAGAACCCTTGGCGAACATTACGGGTCGGTGCGTGGCCCCTGGCTCCCTAGTTGAACCTGGCGCAGCTCCCGCGCAGCAACAACTAGGTCCAGCGTGTTCACCCGCACCGTGCGACTGTCTTCCAGGGCTCTCGCAAGCCTGCTCAGTCCGACATGCGCCTGAACAATCTCCTTTTCAGCGGCTGCCGCTAGGTCAGCATTGCGCGTGATCGCGTCACGAATCGCGTGGTACAGGTCATCGGCCGTGAACGGCTTGAGCATCACCCGGAAGGGCATGTCCGATGCACCGATATGCGGTACGGCGTCGGGATTGCCCGACATACCGAGTAGGGCTACGCTCGGCCGATATCGTGCCAGCGTCTCTGAGACCTGACGCCCGTCAATTTGCGGCATCGAAAGATCGGTCAAGACTAAATCGAACGGCTCAGTGCGCGTCTGGATGAGCTTCAGCGCAGACTCGCCATCAACCGCTTCCACCACATGAAAGTTTTCGTGTTCAAGCATGCGTCGGATGAGCGTGCGCGAGGTCGGCTCGTCGTCTACCACGAGCACAGTCGCACCGTACCAAATCGGACCGTGGGTGAATGCAACCCCGTTCATACACCTTCTCCGAAGAGGGCGTGACAGCCCCACCAAAATGGTCGTTGAATCTGCTAAGGTAATTCGCGAAACGGATTCCAGCCAGGTTATTCCAAAGTTATTCCTGGGTGCCAAAATGAGGCGATTTCAGCGCACTCGCACAAAATCGTACACGCTCGTCGTTCGATACGTAAACTGTTGCTCTGAAATGAAGTGTTGGGGTTTACAACGACTTACAGATTCGGCAAGAAACCAGCGAGGAGTAGAACAGCAACAATCCCTCCGACGCCATCCGCTTTCAACTCAAACGGTTATACGTCAAGCCGCAGGTCATGTTATCCCCGTGTTACCCTACGATCGCCGCGGGGTCCACCCCGGCCTTGCGCGCCTCCCTCAAGCGCTCGAGGATTTCGGGCGGCAGGGTGTCGTCCCCGAGGATCGGAGCATGGAACAACTCGTCGCTGTCCTCCCCGAATCATCCGGCCCTCGTTCGCCCGCGGGGGGCTGCTGGAGATTGACCCGGCCGAGCTGGCGCGGGCGCTGGTGGGCGCCGAGGCGCTGCGTACACCGGTGAAGGCGGCCGGCGATGAGGAGGCGGGGGAGAACGATGCGGGAGGAGAGCCGCGGGAGGCTTACGATGCCGTCAAGGCGGGCAAGGAGCGGGCGAAGCAACAGATCGGTGAGCGGGCGGACCCCAACTCGCTCTTCTACCGCTAAGGCCGGCCTGGGCTACCCGCGCTCCGGCGGCTGCACCGGCTTGGGTGGCGTCCGTCGGTGCAGCCAATCCACCTCCTCCTCCGTGGTGTCGAGGACGAAATCAACCCCCGCCTCCTTCCGGCTCTTCTCGATCAGGCGCTTCAGCTCATCGTCTGTCATCTCACCCCTCGCAAGGCAGCTTGGTCGGTACAAGTATAACGCGGCGGCTGGAGTCTCACCTCCGGCACGCCGGCGCAGCGACTCCCAGTGATATCTAGTCACTAGGCGTATTGCAAGTTGTTGTCCTATAAGGTATTTTATGGGCCTGTCCATGCGTTGTACATGAACCGGCTGCCATCTGAGGAACTCCAAGTGAGCATCGAGAAGCGGGGAGACAGGTATCTCGCGCGTGTGTCGCGGCAAGTGGATGGGAAGCAAGAGCAATTCGCCAAGCGCTTCCGGCTCAAGAAGGACGCAGAGCGCTGGGAGCGCGAGCAGCGCGGGAAGGTGGAACGCGCCGAGTGGGTGCAGCCGAGCAAGCAGACGTTGAATGCCTACCTTGACGGTTGGCTCGCCGGACCGATGGGCGCGAATCAGCGGACCCGTGATGACTACCGCCGTATCCTGGCCAGCTACATCCGCCCGGCGCTCGGGACGGTGCGCCTCGACCAGCTTACCACCACGATGATTCGCACAGCACTCGCCGAGCTGTCTGCTCGGGGGCTCTCCCCCCGCACCGTGCATTATGCCCACAGCGTGCTCCGGCTCGCCCTGGGCCACGCCGTTGAAGACCGGCTCTTGATCGTGAACCCCGCCGTGGCGAAACGGATGTTGCCGCCGGCGACCCGGCACGAGGTGGCGGTGCTCTCCCGCGCCGACGTGCGCCGACTTCTCGAGGCGACCCGCGATACGCGGCTCGGGGCGCTCTGGAATCTCCTCGCCTACACCGGCATGCGGCCGGGTGAGGCGCTCGGGTTGCAGTGGGCCGATGTGGATCTGAGCGCTGGCGGTGTGCGGGTGCGCCGGGGGCTGGTTCCGCAGAAGAAGGACTCCGCGACGGGCCGGACGTGGCGCTTGGAAGAGCCCAAGACAGAAAAGAGTCGCCGGGCGATCCCGCTGCTCCCCGCTACCGTGGTCGCGCTCAGGTGGCACCGCACCGGGCAGGACGCCGAGAAGATCGCTGCCGGGAGCGCGTACAGCGATTATGGCTTCGTGTTCGCTTCACCCACGGGTGAGCCGTTGCGGGAGGATGTGGTCTACAAGTCGCACTTTCGCCCAGCGCTCCGCGCGGCCGGCGTGCCTGCGATCACGCTCTACGCTCTCCGGCACACGGCGGCGACGTTGATGCTGGAAGCGGGGATTGCGATGAAGGTGGTGCAAGAGCGGCTCGGCCACTCGACCATGATGCTAACCGCAGACACCTACTCTCACGTCTCGGCGAGCCTGCAAGCGCGGGCCGTCGAGGACTTGACCCGGTATATGGAGACAGCGGAATAGGCGCGGTGATCGTCGAACTGCGCCACCTCAAGTACAAATCATGTACAACAGCGTGAGCGCACGAGCTAAGTCGCGATGACGCAAGGCAAGTAGGTGTCCGGCGTATCTCTCTTAATCACTAGGTTGTAGGTTCGATTCCTACGCGGCGCACTGCAGCAGAACTGCACCAACAGACAACGGCATACACCTCGATC
>JACCQZ010000158.1 GCA_013813875.1 Gemmatimonadales bacterium
CACCGGGACTTCACCTTCGACCTTCGACCTTCGACCTTCGACCTTCGACCTTCGACCTTCGACCCCAGACCCACCTTCGACCTTCGACCCACCCCCCAACCGCCTTATCTTCCACCCCATGCGCCTCTACATCGAGACCTACGGCTGCCAGATGAACGTGGCGGATTCGGAGCTGATCTTCGGGATGCTCGACCGGGAGGGCTATGTCCGGGTGGAGGACCCTGCTGGGGCCGACGTGATGCTGGTGAACACCTGCGCCGTGCGGGACAACGCGGAGCAGCGGGTGATCGGGCGCATGGGCGAGCTGCAGCGGCATAAGCGTCCCGGCAGCGTGCTCGGGGTGGTGGGGTGCATGGCGCAGCGGCTGGGGCCCGCTCTGCTGCAGCAGGTCCCTCGGGTGGACATGGTGGTCGGGCCTGACGCCTATCGCAATCTTCCCGAGCTGATCCGTATGGCGCAGGCCGGGGAGCGCACCAGCGATACCGAGTTCCGCGCGTGGGAGCACTACGAGGATGTGCCTCCAGTGCGCGAAAGCGGCCCGACGGCGTTCGTTACGGTACAGCGGGGCTGCGACTATCGCTGCACCTTCTGCATCGTTCCGCAGACCCGGGGGCCGGAGCGGAGCCGCCGGCTGCAGGACATCGTGCGCGAGGTGGTCGAGCTGGCGGGGCAGGGCACCAGTGAGGTCACCCTGCTGGGGCAGACGGTCAACAGTTTTCATGACGGCGAGCACGATTTCGCCGATCTGCTGCGCGCCGTGGGCGCGGTTGACGGCATTCGCCGACTGCGATTCACCAGCCCCTATCCCACCGACTTCACTCCCCGCTGCATCGAGGCCATGGCCACGACGCCCGCCGTATGCGGGCACGTGCACCTTCCGGTGCAGAGCGGCTCGAACGCGGTGCTTCGGCGAATGCTGCGACGGTACACCCGGGAACGCTATCTGGAAGTGGTGGCCGCGCTCAGGAGCGCCCTGCCGGGAATCACCTTCTCCACCGACATCATCGTCGGCTTCCCCGGCGAAACCGAGGCGCAGTTCGAGGAGACGCTTACTCTCGTCAATGATGCCGATTTCGACGACGCCTACACCTTCAAGTACTCGGTGCGCCAGGGCACCCCGGCGGTCCGCCTCGGCGATCACCTGGCCGACGAGGTTGCGTCGGCCCGGCTGCGGCGGCTCATTGATGCGGTCCGGAGCAATACCCGCCGGAAGAACGCCGCCCGGGTCGGCCAGTGTCACGAGGTGCTGGTCGAGCGGGCGGCCAAGCGGGGCAACCTCATGCTCGCGCGCACCCGGGGCAACCACCTGGTGCTGCTCGATCTGCCGGCCGGCACCGTCGGGGAGTACCACATCGCCCGGCTCACCGGCACCACCGGCTCGACCTTTACCGGCACGGTGGCCGCGCCGGCGCTGGCGGTCCTGTGATCCGCAACCTGGTGGAGGACCACGTCATCGCCGCGTACGAGGCGATGCGGCCGCACTTTCCCGACTTCTGCGGGTGCGTCCTGTGCCGGGACGACGCGCTGGTCTTCGCGCTCAACCGGGTTCCCGCCCGCTATGTCTCGAGCCTGCAGGGCTCGGTGGTCACCGAGTTCAATCTCGAGAAGGAACAGAGCCGCGCTCCAATCGAGGTCGCGATGATGGAAGGCCTGCGAAAGATCTCACTGGCGCCGCGATGTGGCGCCCGGGGCGGAGCACGACAGCAGTAGGGATCGAGCGGCGGGAATGAAGCCGCCACCCGCAATCCTCTTCACGGCGGTGTATGGGGCCGGTCTCGCGACCGGCCTTTTGCGTTTCGGGGGACCGGTAAGCGTGACCGCGGTTGCGCTGGCCGCGGGCGCGATCGGCCGGCCGCTGCCGGTGCTGCTCGCCGCCGCCGGGTTGCTCGGGCGCTTGAGTGGCGAGATCGCCTGGGCCACGGAGATGGGCCGCTGCCCTGGCCGCCTTCCCCAGGGAAAGGTGCGCCTCACGGTGCGGGTGCTCGAGCCGGCGGACTCGACCGGCGGCCGTCTCGCCCTGCAGCCGCTCCGCGCGAGGTGCACCGGTTTTGTGGATGCATGGTGGGCGGCTCGGCAACCGGTCGCCGCGGGTGTGGACGCCGATATCGAGGGCCGCTGGCTG
>JACCQZ010000173.1 GCA_013813875.1 Gemmatimonadales bacterium
CGCCGGAGAGACGCTGGGCTCGCCGGTGGCGATGTTGATTCCCAACCGCGACTGGGCCAACTGGGAAGACGTGATGGCCCCTGAGGCGCCCGAGCCGGGCGAGCTTCGCCGCCGGCGCGTCACCCGGCCTCGTCCCGGGCACGCCGACCTGGCCGGCGTCCTCAAGTACGACCGGCTCGATGCCCGCGACATTCTGGAGCGAGCCAGCGCCCGGGAAACCACGGCGCGAGTGGCGGCGGGTGCGCTCGCCAAACGCCTGCTGGAAGAGTTCGGGGTCGAGATCGGCAGCTACGTCACCTCGCTCGGCGGCATCTCCGCCGCCGCGCCACCTGAGCTTCCGGCGCCTCTTAACGAGGCGGCCGACCGTTCCGAGGTCCGGGTGCTCGACACCGGGATCGAAGCCGAAATGACCGGCCGGATTGACCAGGCCAAAAGGGCGGGTGACACCCTCGGCGGTGAGGTCGAGGTGGTCGCCCGCGGGGTCGTCACCGGGCTGGGCAGTCACGTGAGCTGGGATCGCAAGCTCGATGGCCGGCTGGCGGGAATGTTGATGTCCATACCGGCGGTCAAGGGAGTCGAGATCGGAATGGGCTTCGAGGCGGCGCGCCGGCCAGGCTCGGAGGTGCACGACGCCATTGACCGGCCAGGTCACTCGGCGGAAGGCGATGCTCGAGCCGGATTCCGCCGGCGGAGCAACAACGCCGGCGGACTCGAAGGTGGCATCACCACCGGGGAGCCGCTGGTGCTCCGGGTGGCGATGAAGCCGATCTCGACCTTGATGTCGCCGCTGCCCACGGTGGATCTCTCTTCCGGCCAGCCAGCCAACGCCCAGAGCGAGCGGTCCGACGTGACCGCGGTACCCGCCATGGGGGTCATCGCCGAAGCGGTGGTGGCGCTGGTCCTGGCCGACGCGATGCTGGAGAAGTTCGGTGGCGACTCCCTGGCGGAGATGCGGCGCAACTACGGCGGCTACCTTGCCGCCCTCGGCGCCCGCTGGACCGCGCTTTGGGATGCGGCCCCCGACTGATGGCCCAGCACCTGGTCCTGGTCGGGCTCCCGGGCTCGGGCAAGAGCGCCGTGGGCCATCTGGTGGCTGGTGGGCTCGGCTGCCGTCTGGTGGATGTGGACAGCCTGCTGGTGCGGGAGCGGGGGATGCCGGTGGCGCAGATCTTCGGCATGGTGGGGGAGCCCAAGTTCCGGCAGATGGAGCGAGACGCCGTCCGGACGGCACGGGCGGGTGAGCCCTGCGTGATCGCCCCGGGCGGCGGGTGGGCGGCGCAGCCGGGCGAGATCAACGCCGCCAAGCAGGATTCCATCCTCTTCTATCTCAAGTGCCAGCCGTCGGTGGCGGCCAAACGGGTGGAACAGGGAGAGATCCGACCCCTGCTGGCGGGCACCGACATGGGCGCCCGGATAGGGGAGCTGCTCAAGGAGCGGGAACCTTATTACGTCCTCGCTCATTATCATGTCGCCGCCGACAACCGATCGGCCGATAAGGTGGCGGCCGAGGTGATGGACCTGGCCCGGCGCCACGGTGGGTGGTAATCAAACCATTGCCATTTAGCTCCTTATACCATACCGCCTTGCATCGGCCAGGCGGTGCGCGTTTCTTGTTAGCAACCGACTTTACCATTCTGTGATAGACCGAGATACACTGGAGCCCATGGCGACGAGACCAAAGCGACCCAGCAAAAGTCCTAAGACTGCCAAAGCTGCCAAGCCTGCCAAGGCGGCCCCCAAAGCGGCTCGGACCAGCGTCAGGAAGGGTCAGCCGGCGGCCAAGGCTCGGGTTGGCGGAGGGGCGCTGGTGATCGTCGAGTCGCCCACCAAGGCCAAGACCATCGGGAAGTATCTGGGCCCGGGCTACGACGTGAGGGCCACGATCGGCCACCTGCGGGACCTCCCCACCCGGGAGCTTGGGGTGGACGTGGAGCGGGGGTTCGAGCCCAAGTACGTCACCATCAAGGGCAAAATCAAAACGCTGGCCGACCTCAAGAAGGCCGCCAAGACGGCGTCTACCATCTACCTGGCCACCGACCCCGACCGGGAGGGCGAGGCCATCGCCTGGCACGTGGCCGACCAGCTCAAGTCGGCGGCGCCTACCCACCGGATTCTCTTTCACGAGATCACCAAGGAAGCCATCGAGGAGGCGCTACGGGCGCCCGGCGCCATTGACGACCGCAAGGTGAACGCCCAGCAGGCCCGCCGCATCCTCGACCGGCTGGTCGGCTACAAGGCGAGCCCCATTCTCTGGCACAGCATCAAGACCGGGCTTTCAGCCGGCCGGGTACAGACGGTGGCTCTCCGGCTCATCGTGGAGCGCGAGCGCGAGATCCGGGCGTTCACCGCCCAGGAGTACTGGACCATCGAGGCGCTCTGCGCCAAGGACGGCCAGGCGTTCGAGGCCTCGCTGGCCAAGATCGGCGGGCACAAGCCTCAGCTGCATTCGGCGGAAGAGGCGCAGAAGGTGGTGGACGCGGTGCGGCAGATGCCGTTCGTGGTGTCCAAGGTGGAAAAGCGCAACCGCCGGAAGAATCCCGCGGCCCCCTTCACCACCAGCACCCTTCAGCAGGAGGCGGCCAAGAAGCTGGGCTTCTCCTCCCGCCGCACCATGCGGGCGGCGCAGGATCTCTACGAGGGAATAGACGTCGGCGAGGACGGGGCGGTCGGGCTCATCACCTACATGCGAACCGACTCTCCCGAGGTGTCGCAGACGGCGCTCGCCTCGGTGCGCGCCTTCATCGGGAGCAACTACGCCAAGCCGTATCTGCCGCCGTCGCCCAACCTCTACAAGCCCAAGAAAAGCGCCCGGGTGCAGGGCGCGCACGAAGCCATCCGGCCCACCGACGTGCGCCGCCGCCCCGAGCAGGTGCAGGCGTACCTCGAGCCCGACCAGTACCGGCTGTATCAGCTCATCTGGCAGCGCTTCGTCGCCTCCCAGATGACCCCCGCGGTCTACGACATGACGATCGTGGAGTTCGACCTGGGAGAGTACCTGTTCCGGGCCACCGGCTCGGTCATGGTCTTCGACGGCTATCACGTGCTCTACACCGAGGGACGCGAAAAAGAGGAGGGGAAGACGATGGACGATCTCCCCCCCATCCCTCCGCTCGCCGTCAGCGATCGGGTGGAGGTGCGCGAGATCACCCCGTCCCAGCACTTTACCGAGCCGCCGCCGCGCTATTCCGAGGCCAGCCTGGTCAAGGAGCTGGAGCAGCTCGGCATCGGCCGGCCGTCCACCTACAGCGCCATCATCTCCACCCTGTCCGCCCGGGAGTACGTCAAGGTGGAGCAGCGCCGGTTCTTTCCCACCGAGCTCGGCGAAATGGTGGAGAAGATCATGATCGGGAAGTTCCCCGAGATCTTCAACGTCGAGTTCACCTCCGGCATGGAGACCGAGCTCGACCGCATCGAGGACGGCGATCTCACCTGGCAGCGGGTGCTGCAGGATTTCTACGGCCCGTTCAACAAGGCCCTCGGCGCGGTGGACATGAACGCGCTGGTGGCCGACGCGCACGGCCTCTCGCCCCAGGACCTGGCCAAGGAGCGCTGCCCCAAGTGCGGCTCGGCCATCGAGCTCAAGACCGGGCGCTTCGGCCCCTATCTGGCCTGCGTCAAATACAAGGACACCTGCGATTACGTGAAGTCGCTGAGGAAGGCCCGGGCGCCGGACCGTCCCACCGACCAGAAATGCCATCTGTGCGCCTCGCCGATGGTCATCAAGACCGGCCGCTTCGGCGAGTTCCTGGCGTGCACCACCTACCCCCAGTGCAAGGGAACCCGCGCCATCCCGCTGGGGATCAAGTGCCCCAAGTGCATCGAGGGCGACCTGGCCGAGCGCCGCACCAAGCGGGGCAAGTCGTTCTGGGGCTGCGTGCGCTATCCCGCCTGCGATTTCTCCACCTGGAACCGGCCGGTGCCGGATACCTGCGCCGAGTGCGGCTGGGTAGGTATGGAGAAGAAGATGAGCAAGGCGGAGGGTGAGACCCGCACCTGCCTCAAGTGCGGCAACAAAGTCATCGTCGCCGAGCCCGAGGAGGTGGCGCTGGCGTGAACGCCACCGTCGTCGGCGGAGGTCTCGCCGGCTCGGAGGCGGCTTGGGCCCTCGCCGAGCGGGGGGTTCAGGTCACGCTGCACGAGATGCGGCCGGTGGTGCGCACGCCGGCCCACCAGAGCGACCGCCTGGCCGAGCTGGTCTGCAGCAACTCCTTCAAGTCGGTGGATCTCACCAACGCCCACGGACTCCTCAAAGCGGAGTTGCGCGCGCTCGGCAGCGTGCTCCTTCCCTGCGCCGATCGAGCCCGGGTGCCTGGGGGCACCGCGCTGGCGGTGGACCGCGAAGTCTTCTCCCAAACCGCGCACGAACGGATCACCGGCCACCCCAACATCACCATGGTTCGGGAAGAAGTGGTCGTGCTGCCCTCGCCCGGCATCATTGCCACCGGGCCGCTGACGTCGGAGCGGCTGGCGAGTGCCATCGGCGGAAGGCTGGGATCTTCGGCGCTCGCGTTCTACGATGCGATCGCGCCGGTTGTGGCCGCCGACTCTCTGGACCACGCCCGGCTCTACGCCCTGTCGCGGTACGGCAAGGGAGAGGGCGACGATTACCTGAACGCTCCGCTCGACACCGCCGGCTACGCGGGGTTCATTGACGCGCTGATCGAGGCCGACCAGCACCACGGCCACGAGTTCGACCAGGTGCCCTACTTCGAGGGGTGCCTGCCGGTGGAGGAGATGGCCCGCCGGGGGCGGGAGACGCTGCGGTTCGGGCCGATGAAGCCGGTCGGACTGCCCGATCCGGGCAGCGGCCGGGAGCCCCATGCCGTGGTACAGTTTCGGCGGGAGGACAAGGCGGGGCAGATGTGGAACCTCGTCGGCTTCCAGACCCGTCTCCGGATACCGGAGCAGCAGCGGGTGTTTCGCATGATACCGGGTATGGAGTCGGCCGAGTTTCTCCGTTACGGCAGCATCCACCGCAACTCCTACGTCAACAGCCCCGCCAGCCTCGGCCCGGCCCTGACTGCCCCCGATGATGACCGGCTCTTCTTTGCCGGACAGATCACCGGCGTGGAGGGCTACACCGAATCGCTCGGCACCGGCCTGATGGCGGGCATCAACCTGGCCCGCCGGCTGGAGGGCAGGCCGATGGCCGTCCCGCCGCCCACCACCATGCTCGGCGGACTGTACCGCTACCTGCGCGAAGCCGACCCCCGCCACTTCCAGCCGATGAACGCTAACTTCGGATTGGTTGATCCGTTGCCGGGGAAGGTCAAGAAGGATCGGAAGAAAGAGCTGCTGGTGGAGCGGGCTCAGGCGGATTTCGGCATCTGGCTGGGCGAGCTCGAAGCTTGATTTACCACAGAGACACAGAGGGCGCAGAGATTCACAGGGAACAACCAACAAAAAGTTGTTTCTCCGTGTCCTCCGTGTTCTCTGTGTCTCTGTGGTAAAAGAGCCAGCGATGCCGGATCCCAAACGCCCGGAACCGGCCGAGTTCCTGACCCACCTCGAAAAAGAACGCGGCCACTCGCCGCATACGGTCAAGGCCTACTGCCGGGACCTCCAGGCGTTCACCGAGTTCTGCGACCGCCACTACGCCGGCGCCTGGACCTGGGGCGCGGTGGATCGAACCGGGATCCGCGGCTTCCTCGGCGAGCTGCAGCGGCGGGGGCTGACCAAGCGGTCGGCGGCGCGGGCGCTCAGTGCCGTGCGGAGCCTCTACCGCTATCTCCAGCTGCACCATGGCGTGACCAACGCGGCGGCCCGGGCGGCCAAAATTCCCCGGTTGGACAAGCGTCTTCCTACCTATCTCGACCGCGAGCAGACCCAGCGGCTCTTCGAGTGGGCCGAGGCTCGGGCAGAGGGCGATGAGTTCGGGCCCACCCGCGATCTGGCCATTCTCGAGCTGTTCTACTCCACCGGCATCCGCCTCTCCGAGCTGGGCGGCTTGAACCTGGAGGACCTCGACCTCCTCTCCGACCAGGCCAAGGTGCGCGGCAAAGGCCGCAAGGAGCGCATCGTGCCCGTGGGCTCGCGCGCGGTGCTGGCGCTGCGGCGCTATCTTAACCTCCGGGAGGACCTGGTGGCGCGGCCCGGGACCGATCGCCGGGCGGTGTTCATCAGCCGGCGTGGCCGGCGGCTGAGCGCCCGCGGAATCCAGAAGCTGGTCCACCTGATGTTCGACGCGGTAGGGGGGGACGGCCTTCGGGTGCACTCGCTGCGGCACACCTTTGCCACCCACATGCTCGATGCCGGCGCCGACCTTCGCGCGGTACAGGAGCTCCTCGGCCACGCCTCGCTGAGCACGACGCAGGTGTACACCCACACCAGCGTGGAACGGCTCAAGAAGGTGTACCAGCAGGCGCACCCGCGGGCCTAGTCTGGTCGCTCGTTTTTACCACAAGGCACGGAGGGCACAGAGAAGGAACTGTGGGGGTGTGCTGTTCACCCCTGTCACTACTCTGCGAGCCTCTGTGCCCTCCGTGCCTCTGTGGTGAGTCTTTCTTGCGGAGGCGTATGTCCACGTTTCACGGCACCACCATCCTCGCAGTCCGAAAAGACGGCCGCGTCGCGCTTGGCGGCGACGGGCAGGTCAGCATCCACGAGACCGTGGTCAAGTCAAACTCGACCAAGGTGCGCACGCTCAAGGGCGGGAAGGTGCTCGCGGGGTTCGCGGGCTCGGTGGCCGACGCGCTGACGCTGTATGAGAAGTTCGAGGAGAAGCTCGACCGCTACCCCGCCAATCTGCCGCGGGCCGCCGTGGAGCTGGCCAAGGACTGGCGGAGCGACCGGGTCCTCCGCCGGCTGGAGGCCCTGCTCGTGGTCGCCGACGTGGAGCATAGCTTTCTCCTCAGCGGGGCCGGGGAGCTGATCGAGCCCGACGACGGAATCGTCGCCGTCGGCTCCGGCGGCAACTTCGCCCTTGCCGCGGCCCGCGCGCTGCTCCCCCTGACGGGGCAGGGCGCGCGCGACGTGGTCCAGCGCTCGCTCGAGATCGCGGCCGACATCTGTGTCTTCACCAACCGGCACATCACCATTCTCGAGCTGCCGGGGTGACTCAAAGAGCGCGCACCGCGCACCGTGCACGCTTCCAAGGCTCCATATGACCGACATCGCCATTCCCGAAGTTCCCGAGGCCACCGGCCCGCTGCCCTGGCTGGAGGAGATGCCGCCCCGCCAGATCGTGGCCGAGCTCGACCGCTACATCGTGGGCCAGGAGGCCGCCAAGAAAGCGGTCGCCATCGCGGTGCGGAACCGCTGGCGCCGGGCCCAGGCGCCCGATGAGATCCGGGACGAGATCACCCCCTACAACATCATCATGATCGGCCCCACCGGGGTGGGGAAGACCGAGGTGGCGCGGCGGCTGGCCCGTCTCAGCGGCGCGCCTTTCATCAAGGTCGAGGCCTCGAAGTTCACCGAGGTGGGCTACGTCGGGCGCGACGCCGAGTCCATGGTGCGGGATCTGGTAGATGCCGCCATCAACATGGTGCGCACCGAGCGGGAGGACGAGGTCTACCCTCAGGCCGAGCAGCGCGCCGACGAGCGGCTGCTCGACATCCTGCTGCCACCCGCGCCGGCCCCCGGCCCAATCCCGCCGGACAGCCCTGTGGACGGGCAGGCGGAGAGCGCCTCGGTGTTCGTGGTGTCGTCCTCGGGGCAGGCCAAGTCCGAGCGCGCGGCCGGCGCGGAGGAGGAGCGGAGAAACCGCTCGCGCGAGAAGCTGCGCAAGATGCTGAGCGAGGGGCGGCTCGACGACCGTGAGGTGGAAATCGAAGTGGCGCCGCAGAGCTTTCCCATGATGGACCTGATCCAGCCGCCGCAGGGCATCGAAGGTACCGACATCAACTTCACCGAGATGCTTCAGGAGATGCTGCCGAAGCGGAAAAAGCGGCGCACCGTCAAGATCCCCGAGGCGCGCCGGGTGCTGGTGGACGAGGAGCTCAAGAAGCTGGTGGACATGGACGACGTCATCAACGAGTCGCTCGACCGGGTGGAGAACCATGGCATCATCTTCATTGACGAGATAGACAAGATCGCCGGCGAACGGGGTCAGGCCGGCGGGCCCGACGTGTCCCGCGAAGGGGTGCAGCGCGACCTGCTGCCGATCGTGGAAGGCTCGACGGTGCAGACCCGCTACGGCTATGTCCGGAGCGACCATATCCTCTTCATCGCGGCCGGTGCGTTTCACGTCTCCAAGCCCTCCGACCTGATCCCCGAGCTGCAGGGACGGTTTCCCATCCGGGTCGAGCTCCAGCCGCTCACCGAGGGAGACTTCATCCGGATCATGACCGAGCCGGAGAACGCCCTCACCAAGCAGTATCAGGCACTGGTGGCGGCGGAGCAGGCGGAGCTGACCTTTACGGCCGGGGGGATCGCCGAGGTGGCGCGGGTGGCCTTCATGGCCAACGACCGGATGGAGAACATCGGGGCACGCCGCCTGCACACAGTGATGGCGGCGCTGATGGAAGACGTCCTGTTCGACCTGCCCGAGCTGGCTGAAAAGCGGATCGTCTTCGATGCCGACACGGTCAAGGAGCGGCTGGCCCGGATCATCAACGACGACGATCTGCGGCGCTACATCCTCTGAGTCGTGCCGCAGCCTTCAGAGCCACTCCACGCCACCGACGACCTCGGCCGCCTGCCCGACGGAGTAAACGAGCGCGACCACGTGTCCGGTGAGCCGCCCCCGCCCCCGGCGCCGCACCGCTGGCTGCCAACGCGCTGGACCTTCTTCGGAGTAGCCGTCGCGGGGCTTCTGGTCGTGAGCCTGTGGCTCCGCTACAGCGCCAGCGCGCCGGCACCCGCTCCCCCACCGGTCGCCCGCTCCCCCTCGGTCGCCATTCTTCCGCTGGTAAACGCCAGCCCCGATACCGCCAACGAATACCTCAGCGACGGGATCACCGAACAGTTGATCGGCGCGCTCGGTCCCGTGCCCGGCCTCCGGGTGGTCGCGCGGCGCTCGTCATTTGCCTACGATGAGCGCGCCATGGATGCCCAGGCCGTCGGTGAGCGGCTCGAGGTAGGAGCGGTGCTGGAGGGCAGCGTACGGCAATTCGGCGACCGGCTGCGGGTCAACGTCCATCTGGTCAGCGTCCCCGAAGGTTTCGACATCTGGTCGGAGACGTACGAGCGCCCGGCCACGGACCTGTTCGCCGTCGAAGATCACATCGCGCGCTCGGTCGTAGCCGCCCTCCGGCTCCGGCCTCCGGCGGCACTGGTGACCCAACCGACCGCGAGTTTCGATGCGCACACCGCCTACCTGCAGGGTCTCTATCAGTCGCGCCGCTTCACCCGGAGAGGCGTCCAGCTGGCCATCAACTATTTCGGGGAGGCCATCCGCCTCGACTCGACGTTCGCCGGCGCGTGGGCGGGACTGGCGGAGGCCTACATCCAGCGCGGGGTCGTCGAGGAGCTGCGCCCCAAGGAGAGCATGCCGCCGGCCAAGGCCGCCGTCGAGCGGTCGCTGGCGCTCGACAGCACGCTGGCAGAGGCGCACACCACGCTCGGGCTGATCCGGTTCCACTACGACTGGGATGGGGCCGGCGCCGAGGCGTCGTTCAGGCGGGCCGCGGCGCTCAACCCGAACCTCGCCGAGGCGCATCTCTGGCTCGCCCACCTGCTGCTGGCGCTCGGCCGTGCCGACGAGTCATTCGCCGCCGGCCAGCGGGCCCTGGCGCTGAGCCCCGCCGATCAGCGCACCAGGGTTCAGCTCGGCTGGCAGCATCTCCGCGCGAAGAGATACGATGAGGCCCGCGAGGCGGCCGCGAGGGCGCTGGAGCAGAGTCCGTCGGCGATGGAGCCGCACTACCAACTGGCTGTGCTGGCCGAGCTCAGCGGCGACTATCCCGCCGCCATGGCCGAGCTGGAGCTGGCGCTGGTTTCGGCTCCCGACCGCGGCGAGCTACGCGCGTCGCTGGCACGGGTCCACGCCCTGGCGGGTCGGCCCGAGGAGGCGCGCCGGATTCTCACCGAGTTGGGCGAACGCTCCGACGACCGGTACGTCTCGCCTTACTTTCTCGCCTGGGTCGGCTCGGCACTGGGCAACGAGCGGCAGGCCTTTGCCGAGCTGGCTCGCGCGGCGGTGGACCGCTCCGAGCACCTGGTGTATCTGCGGGTGGATCCGCGTCTCGACACTCTCCGGCTGGACCCTCGTTTCGGGCGCCTGGCGGGACGCATCGGGCTGCCTTGAACGCGCCGGAAAATCGGCTTGCCCGCCCCCCACTGGCCGACTACAATCCCCTCCCGACCACCAGGTCTCACGCCACTTTTACAGCCTACGGTTCTATGGCCCCGGTGCGCCACTTCCTCGCCATCCCCGACTTCACCCGGAAGGAGATCGTCGCCCTGCTCGACCTGGCGACGCGGATGAAGCGCGGAGAGTACGTCGAGAAGCCGCTGGCCGGTAAGACATTGGGAATGATCTTCGCCAAGAGCTCCACCCGCACCCGGGTGTCGTTCGAGGTGGGTGCGTATCAACTGGGGGGGCACGCCCTCTTCCTGTCGGCACGTGACATCCAGCTCGGGCGGGGCGAGCCGATCCGCGACACGGCTCGGGTTCTCTCGCGCTACCTCGACGGGATCATGATCCGCACCTTCGATCACGCCGACGTCGAGGAGCTGGCCCGCTACGGCTCCATTCCGGTCATCAACGGGCTCACCGATCTGCTGCACCCCTGCCAGGTGCTCGCCGACCTGCTCACCATCCGGGAGACCGTGGGCGGGTGGGAAGGAAAGGCGATCGCCTGGATCGGCGACGGCAACAACATGGCCAACAGTTGGCTCAACGCGGCGGGAGCGCTTGGCTTCGAGCTGCGGCTCGCCTGCCCGACGGGCTACCAGCCCGACCGGAAGATCGTGGAGCGCAACGGTGGCCTGACCCGAGTCCTGCTCACCACCGATCCGGCGGAGGCCGCACGCGGTGCCCATGTCATCAACACCGACGTGTGGGCCTCGATGGGGCAGGAGGAGGAGCAGGAGGAGCGGGCCCGCGCGTTTCGGGGGTTCATGGTGGACGCGAAGCTGATGGAGCTGGCCGATCCGCGCGCCGTCTTTCTCCACTGCCTGCCGGCCCACCGCGGCGAAGAGGTCTCGGAAGAGGTCATCGAGGGTCCCCAGTCCCGGGTCTGGGAGCAGGCGGAGAATCGGCTCCACGTGCAGAAGGCGCTCATGGCGACGCTGATGGGGGCGGCCTGACATGGCGCTCAAGCGCACCCCGCTTTGCGATGTTCACCGGCAGCTCGGCGCCAAGCTGGTGCCCTTCGCCGGCTGGGAAATGCCGGTGCAGTACCCCACCGGAATTCTGGCGGAGCATCACGCCGTGCGCGCCGGCGCCGGGATCTTCGACGTGTCCCACATGGGTGAGTTCGAGGTGACCGGCCCCGACCGCAATGCCTTCGTCAACCGGGTGACCTGCAACGACGTCTCGGCGCTGGAGCCGGGCCAAGTGCAGTACTCCGCCCTGCTGACCGAGCAGGGGACCTTCGTGGATGACTGCACCGTCTATCGCTTCGAAGACAAGCTGATGATCGTGGTCAACGCCTCCAACGTGGCCCCGGCGTGGACGCACATCGTCGAGCAGAAGGGCGGCATCAACGTCCGGCTCAAGGACATCTCCGATGAGGTCGGGCTGCTGGCGCTGCAAGGCCCCCGCGCGCAGGAGATGCTGCAGCCTCTGGCCGACCGGTCGCTCGACGACATCGGCTACTATCGCTTCGCGGCGGGGAAGGTGGCCGGAGCGCAGTGCTTCATCTCGCGCACCGGCTACACCGGCGAGGACGGCTTCGAGCTCTACTGCCGGGAGCGCGACACCGTCGCCCTCTGGCAGGCGCTCACCGCCGCCGGGGCCCAGCCCATCGGACTCGGCGCCCGCGATTCGCTTCGGCTGGAGATGGGATACGCCCTCTACGGCAACGAGATAGACGATACCATCACCCCGCTGGAGGCCGGGCTCGGCTGGATCGTAAAGCTCGACAAGGGCTCGCCCTTTACCGGCGCCGCCGCTCTCCGCTCGCAGAAACAGCGGGGCGTCACCCGCAAGCTGGTCGGCTTCCAGTTGAACGGGCGCTGCTTTCCCCGCCATGGTTACGGCGTACATCATGAGGGGCGCGACGTGGACATCGTCCGCAGCGGGACCATGAGTCCGTCGCTCGGGGTGGCCATCGGCACAACCTACCTGCCGGCCGCCGCCGCCGGCCCGGGCACCCGGTTCGAGGTCGAATGCCGGGGCGAGCGAGTGCCGGCCGAAGTGGTGCGCCGGCCGTTCTGGACCCGGGGCACCGCGCGAAAGGCCTCCTCCTAGACGTGGCGCTGCGCGTTGCGATCCTCACCATCTCCGACGCCGGCAGCCGGGGCGAGCGGGCCGACACTTCGGGCGACGCCATCGCGGCCTGGGCCAGCGAGCGGGGCTACGCGTTGGCTGAGCGCACCCTGGTGGCCGACGAGACCGCGGCCATTGCCGCCGTGCTGATAGCCTGGGCCGACGACGACAGCGCCGACCTCATTCTCACCACCGGCGGCACCGGGCTCACCGCCCGCGACGTCACTCCCGAAGCCACCAAAGCGGTGCTCGACAAGGAAGCCCCGGGCATTGCCGAGGCGCTCAGGATGGCCGCCTACCCCCGCTTCCCCCGGGCCGCCCTCTCCCGCGGCACCGCCGGCGTCCGCGCCCAGAGCCTCATCGTCAACCTCCCCGGCAGCCCGGGTGGCGTGCGCGACGGGCTGGCTGTGCTGGATGGCCTGGTGGAGCATGCTGTGGAGCTGGTGAGGGGG
>JACCQZ010000184.1 GCA_013813875.1 Gemmatimonadales bacterium
CCGGGCGATCCCGTAGATCCCTTCCCACAGTCCGCGATGCTGCCCGCTCTCCGCCACAAAGGCGTCGAAACTCAGCCCGGCATCCCACAGATCCTTGAAGTTCAGCATGACTATAGAACCAGCCCAGGCCGCCTAAAGTTCCTCGATCCTGACGCCGCGCAGCCCCAGCTCGCTCACGTAAGCCCCGAACGGCATCGCCTCGTCCGGGGTGTGCACCCCTTTGAGGGTGACCCGCCCGTCGGCCTGCATCTGGCCGGTAAGCGAGAGGGAGTAGCCGGTGGCGCGCATCATCGCGCTGATGCCGTGGGCGGTGTCGTAGTAGTCAATCAGGCGGAAGGTGACCTGAGCCCGCTTTCCGCCTTTCTGCCCGGTGACCTGGACCTGGAGGGCGACGAGATCCTGGCCTTGCGGCTTATGCAGCTTGGGGCGCACCGCCGCGATGAAGAGGTCGCGGGGCACCACCGGCTGGCCTTTGACTTCGATCGGCTTGGAGTCGAGCAGGCCGAGCTCGCGGATGGGGCGCATGATGGCGACGTGGCCGGGGTAGCGGAGCGTTTTGTATTCCATCACGTCCACCTTGCCTTGGTACGCGAAGGGGAGCGTGCTGATCCCACCACCGGTGTGAAAAGCCTCCAGGGTGCCGACCGGCGCCGGAAATTCGACCGATTCCAGCTCGCTCAGGGCATCCACCTGGACCGCCTTGCCCCCGCGGAGAATCCACGACGGCGTGGTGTAGTAGTCCAGCGCTCCCTCGAGAGAGTAGACGATCTGATAATTGAGCGGAGGCTCGGGATGCTGCGGCAGGCCGCCCACGAACACCTTGACCCGCTCCACCGGATCGAGCCGGCGAATCCCTTCCGCGGCCAGAATGTTTACCATGCCGGGCGCAAGGCCGCAGTCGGGAATGACCGAGACGCCTTTGGCGAGCGCCTGATCATGGAGCTTCTTCTGCTCGAGGACGATCTCGGTGTTGCCGCCGAGGTCGGAAAAGTGGCACCCCATCTCGACGGCGGCCCGCGCCATGGGGCCGTTGAAGTAGTACGGCAGCGCGCTCATCACCGATGCCTGGCCGGCGAGCACCTCGCGCACCGCCGCGTGGTCGGTCACATCCAGCCTGACCAACCGCAGCCGCCCGCCCCACTCTCCTGCCAGGAAGGAGGGAAGGGTGTCAGGGCGCAAGTCGGCCAGAGTCACCTGAGTGACTGCCGGGCTCTGCAGGAGATCGTAGGCGCAGGCGCAGCCCTGCAGGCCGGCACCGAGGACCACCATTTTCATGGAGACTCCAGACGAGAATGAAGACAAAAAAGCCCCGGAACATAGCTGGGTGACGGGGCTCGCTTCAACCGGGCGCAGGCCGGCTTACCTTGCCGCCATGACCCACCCATCGCCCTCTCGCCGCGACGGTGAAGCCACCCGCCAGCGGCTGCTGCGAGCAGCACTCGATCTCTATACCACCGTTGGCTTTCGCGCCACGACGACTCCCGCCATCGCGGCCCGCGCGGGTGTCGCCGAGGGGACCATTTACCGGCATTTCAGCGGCAAGGAGCACCTGCTCAACGAGGTATTCCGGGGAGCCCAGCAGTGGGGCATGGCGCTGCTGAATCAGACCGAGGGCGAGCGCCCGCTTCCTCCTGCCGAGCGGCTGCAGCAATTCGCTCAGCGGCTGTTCGACGCCGCAGCGGGCGACCCGTCTCAAACCCGGATGCTGCTCCGCGGCCGGGATGAGCAACACCTCGACGAGCACAGCCGGGAATCGGCGCGAGCGTTCCACGGTGCGCTGCGGCAGGTCTTCGAGGCGGGAGGTGGGCACAGCCCGATTCGTCCGGGCCCAGCCGATCTCTGGGCCGAGCTCTGGCTGGCACTGATGGCCTTTGCAGCGGAGCGCATCAGCGCCCGGGAATGGGCGCGGGATAGCCCCCAGACGGCGTTGACGCTGGAGGCGGCGTGGGACGCTATCGCAAAGCCGGCGGTGAGCTCGGCTCCATGAAGGTGGTGAGCTGGCGGGGCCGCCGGGGGACGCTGCTCCAGTCGAACCGCCGCGCCCGTCCCGGGCCCAGCGGGCGAATCTCGAGTAACCCTCTTGTCAGATAGGCCACGGAGTCCGGTCCCCAACGCACCGCGTCCGTGGCGCCGCGCGCGAGCAGCGCCGGAGCTCCGGTATCGCCGGCGACGCAGAGGTCGTCGGGCGTGGCACATGGTACCACGCGGGCGAACGCGGGATTTCCCAGCCACACCGCCAGAGTAGACTCCGCCTGCGCCCGCTGCAGCCGGGTCACCGCCCGCGGAGCCGCCGGGGCGGGCGGCACACCGACGCGGTAGAGACCACCCTCGGTATCCACCACGAGAGAGCGGCCGTCCCGGGCCCATCCGACACCACGGGGCAGGCCCGCACCCTGGGGCAGATTCAGGTCGCGCTCGGCGCCGTTGAGCAGGTTCATCACCCAGACTGACGACGGAGTGGAGTCCCGGAGCGATCCTCCCCGCAGAAAAGCCAGCGCGGCGCCATCCGGTGAGAGCGCCGGCCGCATCTCGCCCACGTTGGTGAAGGTGATGGGAAACGGCTGACCACCCGACGCCGGCACCGCGTAAAGATCTCCGCCCGCCGGCCCGCCACCTCCCACGAACACCAGGTACCGGTCCCGGCCGACCTCGATCCGGTTGCGCAGCGGCGGAAGCGAGCCGGTGCAGGCAAAGAGCAGCGAACAGATGCAGGCCAGGTTGGCGGTGCGAAGGAGTGGACGGGTCGAGAGCATGGAGCAAGGTACAGTGGTTGCGGGGGTCCGGTTTTCGTCCTGATATTGCTGAATAGGCAAACAGGGGCCCGAGGGCAACTGTCCCAATTCGGCCGGCCGTTTGCTCCTCACCCACAGGGGATCACGACCGGAGGGGTGCGAGATGGCTCTGCGTGAAGAGTTCGAGGTAGCCGGCAACTGGCTCTTTCGGCGTCGAGGCTTCCTCCCGCTGCTCCTCCTCCCTGCTGTTTTCGCCGCGCTCAAGGGCTTTCGTTACCCCGCCGGCAGCCACCAGCTTGATCAGCTCTGGGAAGCGGCGTGCGTGCTGGTCTCGTTATTGGGGCTCGGCATTCGGGTGGCGACGGTGGGCTTCGCCGAGCCGGGCACTTCGGGCCGCAATCGGCGGGAGCAGATGGCGGCCACCCTCAACACGACCGGCATGTACTCCCTGGTGCGTCATCCGCTGTACCTGGCCAACTACCTGATCTGGCTGGGCATGACTGCGTTTCCCCGGGTGTGGTGGTCACCGGTTCTGGTCACCCTGGTATTCTGGCTCTACTACGAGCGCATCATGTTCGCTGAGGAAGAGTTTCTCTACCGCCGATTCGGCACCACCTTCTCCGTATGGGCGGCCAATACGCCGGCTTTTCTCCCCCGACGATTGCGGTGGCAGCCCCCGACCGGTGCCTTCTCGACGCAGCGAGTGATGCGAAGCGAATACTCGGGACTCTTCCTGCTGGTCTTGTCGTTCACGGCGCTGGAGCTCGCCGGGGACTTCGCGCAAACCGGTAAGCTGGTGGTGGACCCGGTCTGGGCAGCGGCATTCACCGTGACCGCGATTCTCTGCGCTTTCCTGCGGTGGCTCAGGCATCGGTCCGCTGCTGATCCCCACCCAGAGTCAGCTCACTTTCCCAACCGCGCCCGGTAGAACTCCAGAATTCGCTTCCACGCCCGCTCCCGGTGCGGAGTGTCGTATCCCTGCCGGCCCGGCTTCAGGAAGCCATGGCCGGTGTTGGGAAAGACCTCCTGGGTGAACGTCTTCCCGGACGACTGCATCGCGGCGGTCACCTCCGGCAGCGCCTGGTTGATCCGGGCGTCGTTCTCGCCGTAGATCCCGAGCACCGGGGCCTTGATCCGGTTCATCGCGGCGGTATCGGGGGCGGGGCCGTAGCAGACCACCGCGGCCCGCAGGTTGGGATTGTTGGTGGCATAGCGGAAGCTCTCTCCCCCGCCCCAGCAGAACCCGATGGTCCCGACGACGCCCTTCTCCACCGCGGGCAGCTGATTCAGATAGCCGTAGGTGGCGTTGAGATCGGCGGTCACCCGATCGGGCTCGAGCTCCGAGATCAGCTGGCGGGCGGAATCGGAGTTGGCCGGCGTCTTCCCGTGCTTGGATGAGAGCAGATCGGGCAGCACCGCCACGTATCCCGCCTGGGCCAGCCGGTCGGCCACGGTTGGCTCCCACTCGGTGAGCCCGTAGATCTCGTGGATCACGATCACGCCGGGCGCCTTGTTCTTCCGCTCCGGATAGGCCACGTAGGCGCGGATCGTCTCATTCCCCTTCTTGATTTTCACCCATTCGCCGTGAGTGGTCGGCGTTTGCGCTTGCTCCTGCCGAA
>JACCQZ010000193.1 GCA_013813875.1 Gemmatimonadales bacterium
ATGGCGTCCTCAGCTAAGTGGAGCTGATCAACAGCTCCGGTGCATCATCCCAGAGCCGCTCGAGCTGGTAGAAGGAGCGAGTCTCGGGGTGGAAGAGATGGACCACGAAGTCCACGAAGTCGAGCAGTACCCAGCGGCCGCTGGTCAACCCTTCCACATGATGAGTGTGATGTCCCCGGCGGTCGAGCTTTTCGATGACCGACTCCGCGATGCCGCGGACGTGGGCGTCGGAGGTACCGGAGGCGATCACGAAGTAATCGGTGGCGTCGGTCAAACCCCGCAAATCGAGTACCACGAGCCGATTGGCCTTCAGGTCCTGAATGGCCTCGAGCGCCAGGCGGAGCGCCTCGGGGGGACGGGGCGTCACCTGTCGTTCCTGTGGTGCATGTCTCCTCAAACCTTGCTCCCCGCTCGGGGGCCGTCGAGGCGCGCGGGGGTGTCATCCTCGGGCACTACCCCGAATCGTATCATGGTCGGGGGAGAAGTGAGGCGGCTCAGCCGGCGGCGCTGGGCATGACTAAAGACGCCTTCGGGGGTGTCGGGGTGCACATGAAGTTGGCCGAGGAGTGGAACTCAGCGCATCACTCCGGGACGACCGAGACCCGCAGCTCCGCGTGAACCTCCGGGTGGAGACGCACGGAGACGGTGTGGTCGCCCAGGCTCTTGATCGGATGCTCCAGCTCGATGCGCCGCCGGTCCACCTCGTGCCCCTCGCGGGCTAGCGCGTCGGCGATGTCCTGGGCCGTGATCGAGCCGAAGAGCCGGCCTTCTTCGCCCGCCTTGCTCGAGAGCGTCAGGGCTACCGCGCCGAGGGTGGCGGCGAAGCGCTGGGCTTCGGCCTGCTCCGCCTGGCCTCGGGTGGTTCGGACCCGAGTCTCGGCGGCGATCCGCTTCCGGTTTCCCTCGGTCGCCTCGTAGGCCAGGCCCCGAGGAAGCAGGAAGTTGCGGGCATAGCCGGGCTTGACCCGCACCAGCTCGCCGGCGCGGCCCAGCGTCTTCACGTCCTCACGCAGAATCACTTCGATCATGGGTTCAATCCTCTGGTATTCGGCGCCGTAAATCGGCGACGGAAATCTAGCCAGGTGTCGGCCAGGCCGAGCAGCGTCAGCCCACCCAGCACGAAGGGCAACAGGAACAGGGAGACGAGCGCCAGCGCCGCCATGACCGGCCGGGGCACCCTCGCCGCCACGGCCGAGAACACCGCGAGCCCCCGCGTGGCGTAGAGCACCGCCCAGACCAGGAGCAGGTTGGCACCGGCGAGTCGCCATGGCTCCGGTACCGGCAGCAGAAAGCCGGCGAGACCGGCAACCCATCCCCATACCAGTTGGTCACTGAAGGCGAAGGCTGGAAACGGCGCCGGTGGCGATCCCACCGGGTGCTCGGCGATGCGGTGATACCAGGCCCACGCCAGCCTGAGCCCCGCGATGGCCGCCAAGGCCAGAAGGGCAGGGTAGAGCGTGGACACAGTGTCCGTCATGGCCGACATCTGCTCCAAGAGCGCGCGTGATTCCGGCGCCGTCGCCCACTCCGACCTGATCGCGCGGTGATAGGTGGTAAGCTCCGTCTCGACCGCCTGGCGGACGTCGTCCCAGCCGGTACCGAAGTGGCGCATCCAGACCGCGAGCGCCATCCCGGCGGCAGCGGTGGCGGTCAAGGCGCGGGAGAAGCGGTGGGACGGTCGCCAGAGCGTCAGCGCGAGGAAGGTACCGCAGAGCAGAGCGGCGCCGGCACGGATGAATTGGGCGCCCAAGCCGCCGGTCTGCTGCAGCCAGAGCACCGACCACACCGCCACACCGGCCAGCCACACCCATTCCCGGGTGGTGCTGGGCCGGGAGAGCAGCAGCAGGCCGGCGAGCGGACCGAAGACGAACATCGGCGGCGCCAGCAGGAGAAATACGGCGAGCAGCAGAACGGCGCGCCAGCTGGTGTGGGCCTGCGACCGACTGGCGGCTCCGCCCGCGGGCGGCCCGGCGGTGGTCAGCCGGCGAACCCCTTGATGTAGGGCAGCAGCGCCAGCTGCCGCGCGCGCTTGATCGCGGTGCTGAGCTGCCGCTGATGCCGGGCGCAAGTGCCCGAGAGGCGGCTCGGCAGAATCTTGCCTCGCTCGGTGAGGAAACGGGAGAGCGTCCGCTCATCCTTGAAGTCCACTACCCGCACCCCCGACTCGCAGATGCCGCAGGTCTTCTGCGGGCGCCTCATTCGTCATCCTCCTCTTCGCTCTTGCCGGCGGTGACGGGAACCGGTTGGGCACCCTCATTCACCACGACCAGAAACCGGAGCACTCCCTCGTCGAGCTTGATGGCGCGCTCGAACTCGGGAAGGGCCGCAGCCTCGGCATCAAACTTGGCGACGACGTAGTAGCCGGTCTCATGCTTCTTGATGGGGTACGCCAAGGTCCGCTTGCCCCAGTGATTCATCTGGGGCGCCTCGACACCATCCTGTTGGATAAGGGCGTTGAAACGGGTGAGGCGTTCGTTGACGGCGGCCTCTTCGAGCGCACTGTCGAAGATATAGACCACCTCGTACTGACGGGTCATGACACCTTCCTTTGGACTGTTGCCCCGGGCCTGGTGTGGGCGCCGGGGAGGAGATATGTGAACGACGATGAAAGATACGCGCTTCGGTGGTGAGTCGGTAGGGCGAGGTTGGGTCGGTTAGGCGACGGGAGAGGGATATATTGACGGCATGCGCATCGTATCGGTCCAGGTGGGAACTCCCCGCACGGTGGGGACGGCGCGGGCGACAGATCCGATGGAGCGGGCCTTCACCAGCGCCATCTGGAAGTCACCGGTAGAGGGACCGGTCTGGGCCGGCGAGCTGGGGCTCCGCGGAGACGCGGTGGCCAACACCAGAGTCCATGGCGGCCCGGAACAGGCCGTCCTGATGTACGCCGAGGCGCACTACCAGCTGTGGCGGACCGAGTGGGATCGGCCGGAGCTCGGCGCCGGCGCCTTCGGCGAAAACCTCACGGTCTCGGGTCTGACGGAGGAGACCGTCTGCCTCGGCGACGTGGTAGTGGTGGGGCAGGCACAACTCCAGGTTACCCGGCCGCGAGAGCCTTGTGCGACGCTGGCGCGGCGACACCAGGTCAGCGGTCTCATAGCCGTCGTTCGAGCCAACGGCCGAAGCGGGTGGTACCTGCGGGTGCTGCGGGAAGGCGAGCTGGCGGCGGGTGATCCCATCGCGCTCATTGACCGCCCTCATCCCAGCTGGTCGGTGCGGCGCGCGGGTCAGGTGATGCAGGACCGCTGGCACCGTGCGGCGGAGGCGGCGGAGCTGGCGGCTCTCAGCGCTCTTTCCTCCGGCTGGAGAAAGCGGCTCGCTACGGGTTGAACCGGAACAGCATCACGTCGCCGTCCTGCACCACGTATTCTTTGCCTTCCGCCCGGGAGAGTCCTTGCTCCCGGGCCGGCTTCCATCCCCCGACGCGCACGAAATCCTGGTAGCTCACGGTTTCAGCGCGAATGAATCCTTTCTCGAAATCAGAATGAATCACACCGGCTGCCGCAGGTGCCCGGTCGCCCCGGTGAATGGTCCAGGCGCGCACTTCCTTCTCTCCGGCGGTGAAGTAGCTCCGCAGGCCGAGCAGGTGGTAGGCGGCGTGGGCCAGGCGGTCGAGCCCGGACTCGGTGAGGCCGAGCGACTCCAGGAACTCCGCCCGGTCCTCGACGGCCAGTTCGGCGAGTTCGGCCTCCACTTTGGCGGAGAAGGTGACCACCTCGGCCGCTTCCTGCTCGCGCTCCAGAGCGGCGCCGAGCGCCGCCACCGCGGCATTGCCCGAGGCGATCTCGTCCTCGGCGACGTTGGCGGCGTAGAGGATGGGTTTGGAGGTGAGGAGGTTGAAGGACCGGTAGGCGGCCGCCTCTTCCTCGGTGGGGACGATGCTCCGGGCCGGCCGGCCGGCCGCCAGTGCTTCCTGGAGCGCCCCTAGGAGGCGCTGCTCGAGTTTGGCCTGGGGGTCCCCCGAGCGTGCGGTGCGGGTGGCCTTGTCGAGCCGTTTCTCGACGCTGGCCAGATCGGCAAGGCCGAGCTCGATGTTGATGATCTCCCGATCTCTCACCGGATCCACCGTACCCATGACGTGCTGAATGTCCGGATCCTCGAAGCAGCGCACAACGTGGATGATGGCGTCCACCTCGCGGATGTTGGCCAGGAACTGGTTGCCCAGCCCTTCGCCCTCGCTGGCACCCTTTACCAGCCCGGCGATGTCCACGAACTCCACGGCGGCCGGCACGGTGCGCTCGGGCTCGACGATGCGGGCGAGCTGGTCCAGCCGGGGATCGGGGACCTGTACGATGCCGGTGTTAGGCTCGATGGTGGCGAACGGGTAGTTGGCTACCAGGGCGCCGGCGGAGGTCAGCGCGTTGAAGAGCGTGCTCTTGCCGACGTTGGGGAGGCCTACGATTCCGAGTCTCAGCATGAATCGCTTCCGGGTTCCTGCGGGGTAGATCGTTTCCGGGTTTCTACGTAGATCGTTGCTCTATTTACCACGAAGGCACGAAGGGCACGAAGGCACCTCCGTGCCTTCGTGGTAAAGGAGCACCGGCGGGTTCCGGCACGAGCCTGGATGAGGGAGCGAAACGAAATGCCGGTCACCGGTTGAATAGGGCCATGGCCCGCTCCACGCCTTCGGCCAACCAGGACTCTACGGCCTCGGCCATAGGGTCGAGCAGGTCGTGGAGGACCTGGCGCTCCTCGGAGGTGAAGCGGCCCAGCACGAAATCGGTGAGGCCATCGGCTCCGACTGGTGGCGGGCCGACGCCGATGCGGAGGCGGGCGTAGTCCTGCCGCTGGAGGGCGCCCTCGATGCTCTTCAACCCGTTGTGGCCTCCGGCCGAGCCGGCGCCGCGCAGCCGGAACCGGCCGAGCGCGAGGGCGACGTCGTCCACCAGGATCAGGAGATCGCGGCTGGGCTCGAAGTCGGAGAGGGCACGGAATGGCGCCAGTGCGGCACCGCTCCGGTTCATGTACGTCTGAGGCTGCAGCAGCCGTACCGTGTGGCCGTCGCGCAGACCCTCGGCCACCCGGGCGCGCTCCCCCCGCCGGAAAGCGCCGAACCGCCATCGGGTACTCAGGTGCTCGGCCAAGCGAAACCCGGCGTTGTGCCGGGTGTCGAGGAACTCCGGGCCGGGGTTTCCCAGCCCCACGATGGCGCGCAGTGCTCAGGCTTTCGGTTCGGTGTCGTCCTCGGTATCGGCCTTGGGCTTCCGAATCAGCTCGGGCTCGGTCGTTGCTGCTTCCTCGACGACCGCTGGTGCCTCTTCGGTTCTCGGGGCCACCACCGAGCAGACCGGGGTGTCGGGATCGTTCAGCACCTGGGCCCGCTCGATCCGGATGTCGCGCACGAACAGCGAATGCCCGATGCCCAGCGCGGTCACGTCGAGCTCCACGCTTTCCGGGATATCGGACGGAAGTACCTCGATCTCGAGTTCCCGGAGCGAGTGGTCGAGTACTCCGCCGAAGTTCCGGACCCCGTCGGGAAGGCCGACCAGGTGAATGGGCACGGCAAGCGTGATCTGCTCGTCGGCCCGCACCTCGTAGAGGTCCAGGTGGAGGATCTCGCCGGGCCGCAGCGAATCGCGCTGGAGCTCGCGGATGAGTGCCCGCACCGGAGGCCGGCCGTCAACCGCGACGTCCACGATGGTGGTCCCGGCGCTGATTCCGACCAGCAGCTTGTGCAGGGCCGCCGTCTCCACCGCCACCGCCTCGGGTTCTCGACCGTGGCCGTAGATGACGCCGGGTACCTTGCCTTGCCGCCGAAGGCTGCGGGCCGCGCCTTTGCCGGTTTCCGCCCGGGTGGCGGCATCGAGATTGGCTTGTTGGGACATTTTTTTTGGTTCCTGGTGGGTGTTAGCTATGTCTTAATGTCTTAATGTCTTAAAGTCTTAAAGTCTTAGGTCGAAGGTCTCAAAGACCTTCGACCTTTTCAATCAAACAACGAGCTCACCGACTGATCGCTATGGGTATATCCAATCGCTTTGGACAACAGCCCCGCGATCGAGAGCACCTTGAGCCGGTCGAAGCGGCGCTCGCGGGGGATGGCGATCGTGTTGGTGACCGCAACCTCCTTGACCGGCGAGGCCATCAGCCGGTCCACCGCCGGCCCGGAGAGGAGGGCGTGGGTGGCGCAGCAGTAGACGTCTTCGGCGCCGAGCCGCTTCAGCACGTTCACCGCTTCGGCCATGGTCCCGGCGGTATCAATCATGTCGTCCGGGATCAGGCAATCCTTCCCGGTGACCTCGCCCACCACGTTCAGCACTTCGGCGACGTTGGCCGAGGGGCGCCGCTTGTCAATGATGGCCAGCGACGCGTTGAGCCGCTTGGCGAACCCGCGGGCCATCTTGGCCGAACCCACGTCGGGAGCCACCACGACCAGGTTCCGGAGCGCCTTCTGCCGATAGTGGTTGACCAGTATCGGCGCGGCGTACAGGTGATCCACCGGCAGGTCGAAGAAACCCTGAAGCTGGTGCTGGTGGAAGTCCATGGCGAGCACCCGGTCGGCGCCTGCCATGGACACCATGTTGGCCATGAGCTTGGCGCTGATGGCGACCCGGGGCTGGTCCTTCCGGTCCTGGCGGGCGTACCCGAAGTAGGGGATGACCGCGGTGACTCGGGCCGCGCTGGCTCGCTTGGCGGCGTCCATGAGGAGCAACAGCTCGATCATGTTTTCTGCGGGAGGGTTGGTAGGCTGCACGATGTACACGTCCCGCCCGCGCACATTCTCATCGATTTTTACGAACAGCTCGCCATCGGCAAAGTGCCGCAGCGTCACCTGACAGAGGGGCTGGCCCAGATGGGCGGCCACCTCTTCGGCGAGGGCTCGGTTAGCCGACCCGCTCAGGAGCAGCATCTGGCTCCGCGACAGCGACAGGTCCGTCATCATTACAGCCCGA
>JACCQZ010000196.1 GCA_013813875.1 Gemmatimonadales bacterium
TGGCGCTCCCTCGGGATGACAGCCTCATGGGCATCCACCGACTCGGCTAGCTATTCTCGCTTCACTACCCGGAACTCCCGCCGTCGCGTCTCCACCCCGCCATCCGGCCCGGCGACCCGCACCTCCACCAGATACCGCCCCGTCTTGAGCCGGCCCAGTTGCAGAGTTCGGCTGGAGCGAATCACCGGCCCGGCCGCCTTTTCCTCGAACCCCAGCGTCACCACCGGCCGGCGGTCGGCCCGGGGCGGGTCGCCATTCATTCGGAAGACACCGATGCGGTGGCGGTACGCCGCACCCGCTGCCGCGCCACCCACCTCGTAGTACAGCTCCACCTCGCCGCCTTCGCGGAACAGATCGAACGGCGTGAGGAACACGGTGTCCGCGGGTGCGGGGTGCCACACCGCGCTCGCCTGCCGGACTCCGAGAGCTATGTCGCTGAGCGAGAGCGCTGGGCCGCCTCGACCCACTCGCACGCTGTCTCGGGGCAGGACCACACCTGCTCCCTCTCCCTGCTCGATCGCCGCCCGCCAGCTCCAGAACCCCGGCGGCAGTGGTAGCTCGACGCGACCGATCAGATACTGTCCCCGGCCGAGCGGCCGGCCGAGCCGAAAGACGAGGCTGGTGTCCACCCGGGCGAACGGCCGGTCGCTGCCGTCCAGCGCCACCAGCCGTACGCGGACCGGGTAGGTAGCGGCGCCATCGGCGAGCGACGGTGCGGTCCCGTGCTCCCCGATAGCAAAGACCAAGTGGGCCAGTCGCAGCTCCCCGCTGCCGCCCACCGCGATGAGGTTGGCCACGGCCGCGAGCCGGCGGTCGAACTGCAGCTCGTAGCTGTCCGTCGTGGTGCCGAAGGCGATGCTGACCCGACCTAAGGTGCGTTCCCGGGAGTGGGAGCGGGCCGCCCCATACGGCCCCCAATTGAGCATGCGCCCATACACCGGAGAGAGGGACTGGCGGGAGAGCAGCAACTGGTCGGGTGGCGCCGCGGCCGCTCCGTGGAGGTCGAGCACGCTCTCCACCAGGCGATAGTCGTAGAGGTCGCCGCCGCTGGTGTCGTCCCCACCCGCGCTGAAGTGGAAGAGCAGGTCGCCCTCGGCGCGCGCGTAGCGCCAGGTCTCGTTCGGCATCAGCCCGAACACGAACGGCCTCAAACGCTCCGCCGGCTCGCCGTGACGGACGTAGATGATTCCCCGATCGTCCAGCTCCGCGCTCCCCGAACGATAGGCATCGCTCCCGCTGTAGAAGCGGCGGCTCACGGTGAGCGCGAAGTCGCGCCGCGCCGCGAGGAGTCGGCGATAGTGCTCGCCCAACCGCTCGCCGTCGGCTCGCAACTCCACCTGGTCGCGGTTGGTCCAGAAGCGGCGGAGATATTCGCCGCGCTCCGAGCCTCGCAGCGCATCGAGCCGCGCCAGGTCGGAATCGGCGGCGATGGGCCGGAGATCGGCCCGGTACTCCGCGGCCGCGGCCGAGTCGTCGAGGGCGGCGCCCTCGTAGTACCGGGACTCCCCCTCGGGTCGGCCTTCGGCCAGATGGGTTCGCGCCAGCTCCAGAAGCCCGAGCGCGCGCGCGCCGCCGGCAGCGAGGAATTGTTCGAACGCCGCCGCCGCCGAGTCAGGGTCGCCGGTGGCGCGTTCGAGTCGGCCCCAGGCGAGAAGCAGCTCCGGCGGACCCGCCACGGCCGACCGTGCCGTCCGCCGCAGAGCGTTGCGCGCCGGCCCGAGCAATGCGGTATCGCGCAGGCCGAGCGTAAGATCGGCCAGCGCGAGGGCCGCGGGTACGAACCCCGGATCGGCGTGTAAAGCGCGCCGGTGATCCTCAGCCGCCCGCTCCAGCGTGCCGACGCCGACTCGGCTGCCCAGCGTCAGGCGGTCCGCCTGCTCCCACTCTGCGCGCGCCGCTTCGGCCACGCCGAGCGCGTACCATGCCTCGGGCCAGTCGGGCCGCCGCTTGGCGGCCTTTCTCAGCAGCGCCGTCGCGTCGCTGAAATCGGGATCGGCCTGGAGCTCGCCTCGCCGGAAGGCTACCAGCCCCGCCCGCAACTGGGTCAGGCCGCTGTCGGGCTGCTTCTTGGCCAGGCGCAGGAGGGTGCGTTGCAGTGACCGTAGCCCCACGGTGTCGGTGGTGCCGGCGAGAGAATCACGCCAACGGTCGACCGCCAGGCGCTCCGCCGCGGACTGGCCCAGCAGCGGCGACCCGCACGCGGCGAGAAGGAAGATGGCCGCTCCGGCGGCTCTCACGGCCTGAACACCTTTCTGCTCCAGCAGCCGAAAGAACTGCTCGGGCGAAGTGACGGCGAGGCGCTCGAGTGAGAGCGCATCCTCGCTGAGGAAATCTCTGAACCGCACAGCTGCGGCAACCTAATTCTAAGCCAGGCCGGGTGCCAA
The DNA here is from genome assembly GCA_013813875.1 of Gemmatimonadales bacterium. GTDB lineage: Bacteria > Gemmatimonadota > Gemmatimonadetes > Gemmatimonadales > GWC2-71-9 > CAVVWJ01. The sequence continues at coordinate 2,385 of JACCQZ010000196.1, forward strand.
AGCCTCCTTTGCCCGTCAGTTGCATGCTTGAGCTCGGATCAGGCGGGCGACCGCCGCCGGAGCCTCGATCGGCAACAGATGGCCGGCATCGGGCACCCGGACCATGCGGGCGTTGGCCACCGGTTGCACCACCTCGCGCTCCAGCAGCTCGGCGGGCAGGTGCGGGTCCGACGCCCCGGCCACGACGAGCACCGGCACGGCCACGCCGGACATCATGGGCGATATGTCTTCCCGGCTGCCAATTTCGAGCCAGGCGAGCCAAGCCTGCCGCGAACTTCGCACGGCATCGTCGGCCACCAGGTCGAGCATGACGTCATCCAGTGGGAGCGCGGTGATCTTGCGGGCAGAATCGCGGGCGGCGGCACGGTCGCCGTGGGAGGCGATCAGCCGCCGCCGCTCGGCTTCCCCGATCGGCTCGGGTGTCGGCGGGGATGGGGCCAGCAGGACCAGCGCCTCGAGCCCACGAGGGAGCCGCGCGGCAAGCGCCAGAGCCACTTTCCCACCCATCGAGTGGCCGACTAGAGCGTAGCGCGCCAGGTCGAACCCGCGGATCAGATCGGCCGCGTCGTCGGCATAGTCGCCGATGGCGTATCCCGTGCCGGGCGCGTCGGATCGGCCAAAGCCCCGCAGATCCGGGGCGATGCAGCGGTACTCGGCCTGAAGCCGATCGATCACCCCTGACCAGGCCCGCGACGAGCCGCCGAAATAGTGCAGGAACACGAGGGCAAAGCCTTCCTCGCTCCCTCGATCGATCACCTCCAGGGCGATGCCATTGGCCGGCAGCCGCAAGCCCTACACCTCCACCTTCAGCATCGACGGCTGGTCCGTCACCTCGAACATTTCACCATGCGGCACCACGGTAATCCTGCCGAACTCCTCGAGCAACATCCGGTAGGACGCCGCGACCGGCCGGGGCTTCCGCTGCAGATCATACAGACCGCACGCAACCACGTGCCCATCCTTGCGGGTGAGCCCGGAGTCCCAATCGATCTGATCCGTCAGGCTGTACCAGGTGAAGCCCAGCACCGGCACGCCGTCGGCCCGCATCCGCAGGACGTTGACCCACTGTTTCCACAGCCAGGTCGGAGCTTCCTCGGGATCGAAGTGATTGGTCTCGGTGTGCATCACCGGCTTCTTGTAGCGGTCGTAATACGCCCGGGTGATCTGATACCATCCCATGACGTCCTCGGCGACGCACATGGTGCCGTCGGGTTTCAGGATCTTTTCGTTCCGACCGTAGTAGTCATTGCCCATCACCTGGTAACCGGGCGGCTCGCCCTTCATGAACCACTCGTACTCCTCGCGGGTGAGTCCGTTGTCCATCAGGTACATGCAGACGTCGGCGTCGGGCGGGTGGGCGTAGAGCAGGTCGAGCGAGATGAAGCGGCGTTTGTTTGCAAGGGTCACCTCGGGGGACCGCTCCGTTTTCGCCTCGTGGACGAACTCGGCGCTCTCGCTCTGGATGATGACCGCGTCCGGGCGGTGCCCCGCGATCGAGTGATTGCCCAGGATACTCGCCGCCACCACGTGCTTCATCGCGGTCACGAAAGCCGGGTGAGTCCGTTCCTGTTCGTTCCAGGCGCCGTCCAGGGTACTCATCCGTGCGGTGATGTAAATCTCGTTCACCGGGGTGTAGTAGCGGACCCATGGGTACCGCTCCGCTACGGCGCCACAGTAATCGGCGAAATGGACCGGGAGCTCGGGGTTCTGGAAGTTGCCGAGCCATTCCGGCACCCCGAAATGGAGGAGATCGAGAATCGGGGTTATCCCGAGCCGCTGCATCTCGTGCATCACCTCATCGGCGAAGCTCCAGTCGTACCTCTCAGGCCCGAGGTGGATCGCGTAGTAGGGCAGGCCATAGCGCAACACCTTGAGGCCCAATTCCCGGACCAGGCGCAGATCGTCGCGCCAGCGCTGGTAATGGCCGCACTCTTCGAGCTGGTCGCGCCGAAGTCTGCCGCCGTCGATCGTCGGATAGGAGCACTCGATGCCGGTGGCAAACATGAAGTTCCCCGGCGCGCCGGTGGGGAGCCCACTGCCGGCGGCGCCCGCCGCGCCGCCGAACTGGTCGCCGGAATAATCGCCGTTGCCGCGGATATGCTTGATGATCTGGAGAAAGCCCTGATTCTTCTTTGCCATTATGCCTCCAGCCGCCGCCGCCGCTTTAAGAAGCAGTCGGCCGTACGTAGGGCCAGCGCCATGATCGTCAGCGCCGGGTTGGCGCTGAGCGCGCTCGGGAACGTGGAGTTGTCAGAGATGTAGAGGTTGGGTACGTCGAAGGCACGTCCTTCGGGATTCACGACCGCACTCGCTGAATCCCTGCCCATGCGGCAGGTACCGATGACGTGGGCGTTACGGGGAAAGGCCCAGGCGTCGCGCGCACCCGCTGCCGCCCAGATCTCGCGCATGAGGCCCTCGGCGTGGGCGGTCAGTCGGCGCTCGTTGGCGCCGTTGCTGAAGTGCACCCGCGGTTTGGGCAGGCCGCGGGCATCCGGTTCATCCGACAACTCGAGGTAGTTGTGGGTGTAAGGAAGACACTCGCCGAGGATGTTGATCCCGGCGGTGTGGTTGTAGCCGTGCATGTGCCTCTGCAGCGCCGGGCCCCACAACCCGCGGCCGCGGGTGAGCTGGGAGACGTAGGTCACCGGCATCACCCCGACGCTCTGCAGCAGATATCCACCGGCGAAGTCGGCCCCGGCTGGCCGGTGGGTGTCTTCCGATATCAAGCCGCCCGGAATTCCCTTGTAGGGCCGCACGTCTTCCTCGAACCGCCCCCACAGCTGGACCCCGGTGTGCGCCATGAAGTTGCGTCCGACCTGTCCGCTTCCGTTGGCCAGAGCGTTGAGGAGGAGCAGGCGCGGCGTTTCGATGGCCCCCGCGCAGAGAAAGACGGCCTGGCAGGCCTGGCGGTGCTCGCGCCCGCCGTGCACGTACGTGACCCCGCAGATCCGCCCTGTCCGGTCGACCTCCAGCCGAGTCGCGAAGCTCTCGACCCGCAGCTCGGCACCAGCCATCAGGGCCAGAGGGATGAAGGTGACGTCCGCGCTGCCCTTGGCTCCGGTGCTGCATCCGGCCTGACAGAAACCACGGTTGGTGCACGCCGGACGCCAGCCGATGCCCTCCTGAAAATACGGCGCCGACAAGGCGGCGTTGGCGGCGGGCGAGGTCCGGATTCCGAGGCTCTCGCAGCCACGGCGCATCAGGTGCGCGGCGCCGTTGAGCGGGAGCGGGGGCAGCGGGTAGGGAGCACGGGGCGGCCCCCAGGGATAGGGGCTTGGGCCTGACACGCCCAGCAGACGCTCCACCTCGTCGTAGTACGGCTCCAGCTCCCGTGGCTCGATGGGCCAGTCGACCCCGACGCCGAACTCGGTGTACAAGCGAAAATCGTCCGGCTGGGCGCGGGGAACGTACGCGGTGTAGTGCAGGGTCGAGCCACCGACGCCTACGCCCGAGTTGTTGTTGCCGAATGCGAGCGGGTCGGCACCGGCGCTCAGCCGTTCGTCGGTCCAGAACAGCTTCGCCTGCGCGAGCTCGTCGGTGGCGAATTCCTGCTGGGGGTTCCAGTGCCGAC
>JACCQZ010000203.1 GCA_013813875.1 Gemmatimonadales bacterium
ACGGTCTGGACGATGCGCAGCTATACCGGTGCGATCGCGGGAGGCCAAGGTCAGGGTGGTGACCAGGGTGAGTACGTCTTCACCCCTGCCGTCCGTCCGTTTACCGCGGTCGGGGCCGAGGCCCGGCTCAGCTTCGACGTGAGCAATCGGGTCGTGGCCACACAGGCCAACGATCTGGAGAACGTGCACACGGTCCCCGATCCGTACTACGTCACCAGCTCGTTCGAGCAGACCACGGACAACAAGATCATCAAGTTCGTGAATCTGCCGGCTGCCGCGACCATCCGGATCTACTCGTCCAGCGGCGTGCTGGTGGCGCTGCTGAATCACAACTCCGGGACTTTAGGTGGCAGCATAGATTGGAACGTGCGTAACCGTAACGAGCAGGTGGTGGCCAGCGGCGTGTACTTCTATCACGTCGAAGCCGGTGATGCCCGTCGCGTCGGCCGGTTCACGGTGGTCAATTTCGCTCAGTAGTCGCCCACGGGGAGGGCAGGCATCCCGCCTGCTCTCCCGTAAACCAGGAGAAGAGAAGCATATGCGTCTTCAATCCGTACCGACCCTGGCCGTGGTGGCGGCGCTGGCTGGCGGAGTCCCCGCCCTCGCCGTGGCTCAGGCCCCCACCCAGGACAATACGCCTTACGGCACCACCGCCGCCGAATTCCTGCTCTTTGGAGCAGGTGCCCGCGGCACCGCGCTTGGTGGCGCCTTTTCGGCCATGACCACCGATGCCACCGCGCTCTACTACAACCCGGCGGGCATCGCCTTAATGCCTCGCGCCGGCGCCACCATCAGCACCTACGATTACGTGGCGGAGACCCGCTATAGCTGGGGCGGCATCGCGTTTCCATTCTCGGGCGGTACCCGCGCCATCGGGATTTCGGCCGGCACCTTCGGGTTCAGCGACCAGCCGGTCTACACGCCGGAGCAACCGGACGGTACCGGCTCGGTCTACTCGGTCAACCAGACGATGGCCGGCCTGACGTTCGCCCAGAACTTCTCGGACCGCTTCTCCGCCGGCATCACGGGGAAGGGCATCTTCGATAACCTGGGAGAGGCTTCGGGTGCGGCGTTCGCGCTCGATTTCGGCACCAATTTCCACGCCAACATCAACGGACACCCGATCCGGTTTGCCTTCACGGTCACCAACCTGGGTACCAACCTGTCGTACAGCGGCAACGCGCTCGAAATTGACGCACCCCGCGACAGCATTCCAGGTGAGGATCCGGTGCCGCAGAATCCGCAGCCGGGACAGTTCCGGACCAAGGATTTCCCGCTGCCGACGACTTTCCGCGTCGGACTGGCCTACGACCTGGTGTCGGGCGAGAACAACCGTCTTACGGTCATCTCGGATTTCAACCAGCCGAATAACAACAGCGCCGGCTTTTCCGCCGGCGGTGAGTGGATGTCGCAGCGGCTCGGCGGCTCGCCTTTCGGCTTCGCCCTCCGGGGCAGCTACAGCTATGCAGCGGCGAACAACCTCGAACCCCTCGATCCGGAAAGCACCGCGCTCAAGGACGAGGAGAATCTTCAGGGTCTCGCGCTCGGAGGTGGCATCAACTACGCCCCGGGCAACTTCAACATCGGTTTCGACTACGCCTGGAAGTACCTCGGAACGCTCGGGGGCACCAACTTCTTCAGCGTCAACCTCGGCTGGTAACGCCGGGAGCGGGAACAGGGCCGGCGGTCGGCCCTGTTTCCCAAGGATTTACATGCTGAAAGTGTCAACCGTCATGCTTGCCGCGGCGCTTGGTTTGGCGCCCGCTCCCGTGCCCGCCGGACAGATCGAGCCGGCGCTGGAGCTCCGAGCGGTACGCTTTTATCGCGCCGACCAGAATCGGACCCGGGTCAAGGGCCTAGTCCAGATCCCGTTCTCCCTCATCCGGCACGGCGGCGGCTCGGCGGGAAAGCTCGACTACACGGTTTCCGTACGGGTAGCCGACTCGAGCGGATTCACTCTTTATCAGCAATCCTGGCGTAATCAAGCGGCGGCCCAAGGGTCTGCGGCCGACGCGTTTACCGTCGAGATCGTGGATTTCGCCGTGGCCCCCGGCCGGTACCGGCTGGAGGTCGGCGTTCAGGATTCGGTCTCGGGCAGGCAGGTCAGCTCGACGCTCGACGTTCTGGCGCTGTCGGATTCATCCAGGGCATCCGATCTCCTGATCTCACCGGAGATTCGCCTGGCGTCGGCCAACGATACGGTTCCCCGGCCGGGGGAGTTCCGCAGCGGGGACAATCTGGTCACCGCCGTCGCGCGGGTAGTTCTCACTCCCCTGCGCGCCAATGTCTTCTACTTGCTCGAGGCGTACGCCGACAGCCAGCAGACCGGCAAGTTGACCATGACGGTCCGTGACTCGGCCGGGGGCACCATCGTCCGGACACCCGCCGTGCCGGTTGCCGTGGCGGCGGGCGGCGGGCTGCTCAAGGGACAGCTCGATCTGGCTGGTCTACCGCCTGGGAACTATGCCATGGTCGCCAGGCTGGAGCTGGGCGGGGCAACCACCGAGCGATCGGCCCAGTTGACCATGGCGGGTCTGGGAGCCACGCTGGCCAGAGACTCCATAACCCGCGATGCCGAGAGAGTGACGGACGAGGGCTACTTCATCGGCATGTCCAACGACCAGCTCGACCGGGCCAAGGAACCGCTGGGCTACATCGCGGAAGGCCGCGAGCTCTCCCCATGGAAGAACGACTTGAGCGTCGCGGCCAAGCGGCGCTTCCTGACCCAGTTCTGGCGGAAGCGCGATCCCACGGCCGGAACGCCACAGAACGAACGGCGGATGCAGTTCTACGAGGCGATTGACTACGCCAACCAGGCGTATCGCGAGGGGGGGCGCAAGGCCCGCGCCGGCTGGCGCTCGGAT
>JACCQZ010000204.1 GCA_013813875.1 Gemmatimonadales bacterium
GAGGCGCAGGAGACGCTCATCATCGCGGCCCTGCTGGTGGTCGTCATCATCTTCATCTTCCTGCGCAACCTGCGGGCGACGATCATTCCCGGACTCGCGATTCCCACCTCGATCGTCGCGGCGTTCGCGATCATGTACTTCCTCGGCTTCTCCATCAACAACTTCACGCTGCTTGCCCTCACGCTGGCCATCGGCATTGTGGTGGACGACGCGATCATCGTCCTGGAGAACGCCTACCGGCACCAGGAAGAGCTGGGAGAGAATCCCGAAGAGGCCGCCATCAACGGCACCCGGGAAATCGCCTTTGCGGTCATTGCGACCACCATTTCGCTGGTGGCGGTCTTCACCCCACTCGCGTTCCTGGAGGGTTCCACCGGGCGGCTCTTCAACGAGTTCGGCATCGCGGTGGCGGGGTCGGTGCTCATTTCGGGGTTCGTGGCGCTCACGCTCACGCCGATGCTGTGCGCCAAGCTCCTTCGGGTGCCGCAACGGCACGGACGGCTCTACCGGATCCTGGAGGAGGGATTCAACCGGCTGGCATCCGGCTACGCCCGAACCCTCGCGCTGGCCCTGCGGCACCGGACCGCCATCGTGGTGGGCGCGTTGCTGGTTACCGCTGGGGCGGTGGTCGTCTTTCGCTCGCTGGAGAGGGAGTTCGTGCCGCCCGAGGACCGGGGCTGGTTCTTCTCCTTCATCATTGCTCCCGAGGGATCGTCGCTGGCCTACACCGACGGCTATCAACGGCAGGCCGAGGCTATTCAGGACAAGACCGAGGGCATCGCCAGCTACTTCAGCGTGGTCAACATCGGGAATGGGGTCAGCCGGGGCATCATTTTCACCAACCTTCACGACTGGTCGGAGCGTGACCGGTCGTTGCAGGAGATCATCGGCGAGGTGCAGGGCCAGTACTTCGGGATACCGGGCGTATTCGCCTTTGCCAACAATCCGCCGGCGTTCGGGTGGGGCAGCCCGGTCAACTTCGTGATCCAGCACAGCGATTTCGAGATGCTGGTCAGAGGAAACGACAGCCTCCTCGCGCGGGCGCGTCAGATCCCCGGCCTCATCAATGCGGACAGCGATCTTCGGGTCAACACGCCCCAGCTCAACGTGAGCTTCGATCGTGACCGGGCCGAAGACCTCGGCGTGCCGGTCTCCAATATCGCCACCACCCTGCAGGTGCTCCTCGGCGGCAGTGAGACGAGCACGTTCACCCGGGCAAACAAGCAGTACGACGTAATCGTCCAGCTCGATCCCCGAGCCCGTGCCACGCCCAGCGACATGAGCGGGTTGTACGTGCGGGGGCGGAACGACGAGCTGGTGAAGCTGGAGGCGCTCACCTCGGTGCAGGAAGGCGTGGGACCTCGAGCGCTCAACCACTTCAACCGAGTCCGCTCCGCCACCATCACCGCCGGGCTGGCGCCCGGCTTTACCCTCGGTCAGGCCATTGACTCCCTCACCCGGATCGCCGACGAGGTGCTGCCCCGGGGCAGCACCACCGCGCTCGCCGGCGAGTCGCGGGAGCTGGAGGAGAGCGGCTCCGCCTTGTACTTCGCCTTCATTCTGGCGCTGGTGGTGGTCTTCATGGTGCTGGCCAGCCAGTTCGAGTCGCTGGTCCACCCCTTTACCGTGCTGATGGCGGTGCCTCTGGCGGTCACCGGCGCACTCTTCACCCTCAAGCTGGCCGGCTCCACCCTCAACGTTTACAGCCAGATCGGGATGATTCTGCTGATCGGCCTGGTCACCAAGAACTCGATTCTGCTGGTGGAATACATCAACCAGCTCAAGGAACGGGGCATGGGCACCCTGGAGGCTGCGCAGGAGGCCGGGCGGATTCGGTTCCGGCCGATTCTGATGACCTCCATGGCCACGGTGATGGGCGCCCTTCCCATCGCGCTGGGGCTCGGCGCCGGTTCGCTGAGCCGGCGGCCACTGGGCTACGCCATCGTGGGCGGCCTGGTTTTCTCCACCTTGCTCACTCTCTACGTGGTGCCTGCTGTGTACGTGATCTTCGACGGGCTCACGGCCCGCTTCCGCCAGCGGAAGCCCGCGGCGCGCAGCACGCTGGCTCCAGCGGAGGCAGAGTGATTCTCCCGCTGCTGCTCGCCTTGCAGGCGGTGCCGGCCGACTCGGTCCCCAGCGACTCGGTCCCCAGCGATTCAGTCCCTCGGATCACGCTGGCCGACGCAATCCAGCGCTCCGCCCGACTGGACCCTGAGTACGTCCGTGCGGTGGGGCAGATTGATAACGCGGAGTGGGGACGCCGAGCCGCGCGCCTGGCGTTCTTCATCCCCTCGCTCGAGCTCGGGCTCGACGAGACCAAGTATTCCCAGGCCTTCTTCAACCCGGCCGATCCGCAGAGCCCTACCAGCACCCTGGTGGTGGGCAGCGCGAGCGCCAGCTACGAGATCTTCAGCCTGCGAAAGATCTCCGAGCTCTCGCGCACCAAAGCCGATGTCGAGAGCGCGGAAGCGGGCGAGCTGGAGCAGCGCTTCCGCGCCGCCCTGGAGACCGAATCGAGCTATTACGACGTGCTGGTCAATCAGGAGCTTTCACGGGTGACGGCGGAGCGGCTGAGCCGGGCTCGAGAGGGTCTGGGCGTGGCTCGCGCCCGGGTGGCATCGGGGGCCGCGGTACAGACGGACTCGCTGCAACTGGTGCTGGAGGTGACTCGTGCCCAGGTCGAGCTGCTTCGCCAGCGCAATGGACTACGCACCGCCCAGCTCCAGCTCGGGCGCCGGGTCGGCGTGCCGGGAGCGGTGGACGCCGTGCCGCTCGACACCTTGGCGGGGCCGGACCTGCCGCTCTCGCTGCCACAGGCGCTGCAGATCGCGCTGGACCAGGGTCCCCAATATCGAGCGGCGTTGGCCAATGAGCGCTCGGCCGACGCGGCGGTGCGGGCCCAGCGAAGCGACTACTTCCCATCGCTTCGCGTCAATGGACTGCACCAGCGCTACGACACCCAGATCTTTCCCGGCGCCGCCAACATCAGCTCGGTGACCTTCAGCCTCTCCTATTCCCTGTGGTCCAACGGCCAGCGGGAGATCGAGGTGAGCCGCGCCCGGGTCAACCGCGACGTGGCCCGCGCCATCCGGGAAGATCTCGAGCGCGCCGTTCGACGCGACGTAACCCAGGCGTACGATGCGTACCAGACCAGCCGTGACGCCGTTTCCCTTGCGGGCGTGGGCGTCAGCGTCGCGCGGGAAAACTATCGGATGCAGGAGCTGCGCTACCGCTCCGGCGCGAGCACCATCCTCGACCTGCTCGATGCCCAGGTGAATCTGGCGGCAGCCGAGGCGGACCTGGTTCAGGCCCGCTATGAAACCCGGCTGGCCCTCGCCGGCCTGGAAGCGATCCTGGGCCGCAGACTCTTCACGAACAAGGACGCACCGTGAGACCGATTCCGTGGTCACTCGCTCCCACTCCGCTCCTCAGGGCAGGGCTCGGGGTACTCCTTCTGGCCTGCAACCGCGCGGAATCGGCCGGCAATCCCGACGGTGCGGGAGGTCCCGAAGGCCAAGGGGGCGGCCCGCCCGCAATGCCTGTCGAGGTCGTAGTGGCTCGGGCGGACACGGTGGTGGACGCAATTCTCGCTTCCGGCCAGGTCGAAGCGATGCAATCAATCGAGCTTCGCTCCGATATCGAGGGCCGGATCTCGCGCATTCTGGTCGAGGAGGGCCGCGAGGTCTCTCGGGGAACGCCGCTCTTCAAGGTGGATGACGCGGAGCTCAAGGCCGAAGTGGCCCGTGCCGAAGCGGAGCGCGATCTGGCTCGCCAGTCGCTAACCCGTACTCGCGACCTTCTCGGGCAGAAAGCTTCCTCGCAATCCGAGCTGGAGCGAGCCGAGGCCACCTCCCGCAGCACCGCCGCGCAGTACGACCTGCTCAAAGTTCGTCTGGACCGCACCGTCGTGCGGGCTCCGTTTTCCGGGGTTCAGGGAGAACGGTACGTGAGCCTGGGCGACTACGTGACCACCGCCACCCCGCTCGCCACGCTGCAGACCGT
>JACCQZ010000222.1 GCA_013813875.1 Gemmatimonadales bacterium
CCCCACGCCCGCATGATCCTCGACCCCTACCCCGCGCAGCTCCGAGCCATCGAGGCCTCTCCCGGTCCCGTGCTCGTCGTTGCCGGTCCCGGGGCCGGGAAGACGTACTGCCTCATCGGACGCATCAGACACCTCATCGGCCAGCGGGGCTTCGCGCCCGGCCGGATCTGTGCCGTCACTTTCACCAACAAGGCGGCCGACGAGATCGCCGACCGGCTTCGCCTCGAGATCGGGCCCGCCGCCGACGAAGTGTTTCGGGGAACGCTGCACGGCCTTTGCCTCAACCTGCTCCGCGATCATGCGGCGGCCTGCGGGCTGCGGCGGGGCTTTGGCATCGCCGACGAAGACTACCAGCGCCGGGTGCTCCGGCGCCTTCGCATCCGCTCCGAGCGGGTTGGGCCGCTGCTGCTGCAGTTCGGCCGCCACCGGCTGCAGAACGTTCCGCTGGCTCCGGCTGACCTCATGCTCTTCCGCAGCTATCGCGACGCGCTACGGTCCCGGAATCTGGTAGACTACGACGATCTGGTCGCCCTGGCCGGCGAGCTGCTCCGTTGTCAACCTGCCGCCGCGGCGGAGGTGCGCTCCCGCTGGGACTGCGTGCTGGTGGACGAGTTCCAGGACCTGAGTCTCGCGCAGTACGAGGTCCTGACCCATCTCACCTCGCAGCACCGCAACTGCTTCGCGGTGGGAGACGACGAACAGTCCATCTTCTCCTGGACCGGCGCCGACCCGGGAATCCTCGAGCGGTTTCGAACCGACTTCGAGATCCCGGCTCCCATCGTGCTGGACCGGAACCGGCGCTGCTCGCGACAGATCTTCGAGGTCGCCAGGCGGCTGGTCTCCCGCAACCCGGCCCTCTTCGACAAGCAGCTCGAGGCCGATCGCGAGTCGGAGCACTGCGTCGCCGCCTACGAGTTCAGCGACGAGACCGCCGAAGCCGGGTGGCTCATCGCCGACCTGATCCGAGACCACGCCGAGTCGGGGCTCGATTGGGGCGAGTACGGCATCCTATACCGGGCGCACCGCATCGGCCAGGCATTGGAGACCCAGCTCGTCGAGGCCGACATCCCCTGCCGGCTGGCCCGGGGACAGGCGCTCACCGACGACGAAGTCATCGGCTATGTCATTCAGTCGCTCCGGGTGATCCGCGCTCCCGACGACCCGATCGCTCTGGAGGCATTCGCGGACCAGGTGCTCCCCGGCGCGCTCCTGGCCCACGTGCACGCCCACTATCCGCGGCTGGACCTGCTCTCCGCGCTGCGGGCATTCGCCCGCGCGTCGAGGGGCGACCCCGATGCCCGCCGGGCCTGGCGCTTCATCTTCCACGTCGAGAACCTCGCGGCACTCGGTCACACCCACTCCGCTCTGGCACCGCTGGTTGACGAGCTGCTCTCCCAGCGTGTCGGGCGCTATGGCAACCCGCTGGAGGAGAAGAAAGACGACCTTTCCGATCCGCTCGGGTTCCCCGGCGCGGCACACCTGGCTGCCCGCCTGGCCGAAACCAGCGAACGCCGCGGAACGGTGTGGGTCGAGCCCAATCGTGGAGTGGAGATCGCGCTGGTGCACCTGCTGAAAGCCGCCCTGGGAGACCGGGTCCGCCGGCTGCGCCAGGGAGACCGGCCCGTGCCCGGCGATCTGGTGCTCCGCGCCGGCAGCCTGCGGCCCCTCCTCGTCTTCAAGGCGCTTCAACTGCTTCACTGCCGCGACCTGGCCGATCCGCTGCAGGATTATGTCGCCTTCGATCTGGAGACCACCGACCTCGACGCCGCCGAGTGCGAGATCGTCCAGCTCGCCGCGGTGCGGGTGCGCGGCCGGATCATCGTCGCCGAGTTCGATCACCGGGTCCGCACCGTCCGCCCTATCAGCCCGGGGGCAGGGGGCGTTCACGGACTCCGCGACGCCGACCTGTGCCATGAGCCCTACCTGGCCGGAGTGTGGCCCGAGTTCCGCGCCTTCGTCGGCTCCGATCTGCTGGTGGCGCACAACGGCCAATTCTTCGACGTGCCGGTGCTCCGGCGGATGGCGGCCGGACTGCCCGGAGTGGACGAGCTCGTCTTCTTCGACACCTTGCCGCTGGCGCGCTCGGTGCTCGACGATAGCGCCAAGCTCCAGGACCTGGCTGACCGCTTCCGGGTGTCGCCGGGGCACGCGCATGACGCGCGCTCGGATGCCGGCACCCTGGTGGGAGTGTTGCGCCACCTGGGAGAGCTCAAGCTCGCGATGTCGCGCAAAACTGCCCTGGTCCACCTCCTGGGCTGGCTCGGTCTCGCGCTCGCCATAGACCCGGCGGCGGAACCAACTCCCGAGGAGCGGCTGCTCCGCCAGCTCGCCTTGCCCGCGACGGTCGGCCGCTACAGCGACTGTCTCGCGGTCTACGCCGAGGAGTGTGGTCCGGCGGGCGCGCCACCGGTCGAAGAGGTGATCGAACGGCTGGGCGGCGCCCGGCGACTGGAACAGATCCGGAGGAATCGGCCGGCGGCGGAGCGGTATCCGGCCTCGGTTGCCCGGCTCAGCGCGCTGGTCGGCTCCAGTGCCGCGCCCACTCTCACCGAGAGCATAGACCTGCTCCTGGGGAGAGTGGCGCTGTCTCGGAGCGACGGCTCCAGGACCGACGACCGCCGGGTGAGCCTGTTGACGCTCCACGCGACCAAAGGACTCGAGTTCTCGCGGGTCTACGTGGTCGGCGCGGAAGACGGCCAGCTCCCGGGCTTCCGGACCCTGGAAGAGGAAGACGAGCCCGGAATCCGGGAGGCGCGGAGACTCCTTTATGTCGGAATGACGCGGGCGAAGGATCGTCTGATCCTCACCCGAACCGAGCGGCGCGATGGGAGGTTCACCGGCGGCAGCCTGTTCATGGTCGAGGCGGGGCTGGAGCCGACACGGGCGTGTTAGATTAGCTGAAACACCCATACCGAGGAGCAGGAGTGGCCAAGACCGCAACTATCGAGACCAGCAAGGGCACTATCGTCGCCGACCTCTTCGACAGCGAGACGCCCGACACCGTCGCCAACTTCGAGAAGCTCGCCAACAGCGAGTTCTACGACGGCACCCGGTTTCATCGGGTCATCCCCCGCTTCATGATTCAGGGGGGCGACCCGCTCTCGCGCGAGCAGGGGAATCCGCGGGTGGGCACCGGTGGTCCCGGCTACAAGATCAAGTGCGAGACTCACCTGAACACCCACAAGCACCTGGCCGGATCGCTGTCCATGGCCCACGCGGGCAAGGATACCGGTGGCAGCCAGTTCTTCATCTGCCACACACCGCAGTCGCATCTCGATCGGGTCCACACCGTCTTCGGACAGGTGAGCAGCGGCCTGGAGGTGGTCAACAACATTCAGCAGAACGACGTCATCACCTCCATAAGGGTTTCCTGACCTGCACCTCGATTTCGCCCTCGTTGCCGACTACGCCCTCATTGACCAGCAGGGCAAGCTCAGCGTGCTCGGCATCTTTCAGCACGTCTGGCTGACCAACTTCCCCGCCGTCTGCCCCCGCACCCACCTGGTGCTCCGGGTGCGCGGGCGGCGGACCGAGATCGGGATGCACACCATCCGCATCCGCTTCGTGGACGAGAGCGGAACCGAGCTGCTGGGCGGCGAAGGCACCGTCCAGTTCGGCGAGCCTCCGGCCGGGGTGGTGGACGTCGAGGCCGGTGCGGTGCTGGTGTTCGACATCCCCCTCCCCCGCCCCGGCCTCTACGCCTTCGAGATAGCCCTCGACGGTGAGCTCGGCAGCCGGGTGCCGCTGACGGCGGCGTATGCGCAGCAATAGAAAAGGAAAGTGACAAGTGAAAAGGGGGAAAAGTGGCAATCAGCGACCTTTGGCCTTCGACTCTCGACCTCTGACCTCCTTCTTTTCACTTTCCCCTTTTCACTTTTCACTTTCACCTTTCCCCCTTTCACGTTCACCTCCACCTCCCCCATGCCCCTCACCCGCGACCACGCCCTCGCCCTGATGCACCAATACACCGCGTCCGACGCGCTGCGGAAGCACATGTACGCGGTGGAGATCGCCATGCGGGCCATGGCGGAGCGGGCCGGGGAGGATCCCGAGGAGTGGGGGCTCGTGGGGCTGGTGCACGACTTCGACTACGAGCGCTTTCCCAACAGCGCCCACTCGCCGACTGACGAACACCCAGCCGAAGGAGTGCGGATCCTGGCCGGGTTGGGTCTGCCGGAACCGATGCAGCGGGCCATCCTCGGGCACGCTACCTACTCCGGGGTACCCCGGGACACCCCGATGGCCCGGGCGCTGTTCGCGGTGGACGAGCTGTGCGGCTTCCTGGTGGCGTGCGCGCTGGTGCGCCCCTCGCGGAGCTTGCGGGACCTCGAGGTCTCCAGCGTCAAGAAGAAGCTCAAGGACAAGGCGTTCGCGCGAGGGGTGAGCCGGGAAGACGTCATTCAAGGGGCGGCCGAGCTGGGCGTGCCGCTCGACGAGCACATCGGGTTCGTGCTCGGAGCGCTCCGGCCGCAGGAGCGCGTCCTGGGGCTCGGAGCCGCGTGAGCGGAATCGCGTCCGCCAGCGCCGAGCAGTCCATCGCGTGCGCCATCAACCGGGCGGCCGGTGGGCGGCCCATCCCGGGCAACCAGGTGGACCTGCTCATTGATGGACCGGACGCCTACCGCCGGATGCTGGACGTCATCGCGCAGGCCTCCCGTTGGCTTCATTTCGAGAACTACATCATCCGGAGCGACGCCGTCGGCTGGCGCTTTGCCGAG
>JACCQZ010000232.1 GCA_013813875.1 Gemmatimonadales bacterium
TTTCGTCCGCGTAGTATTCGCTCACGGGTAATGCCTTGACCAGCTGCTGCAGTTGCTGCCGGGTTGGCGCGATCACCAGGTCTACGTCCTGCGTCGCGCGGGGCACCGCATGATAGGAGCTCGCCAGCGAGCCGGTCAGCATGTAGGGCACTTCAAAGGAATCGAGACTGCGAACTATCCGCTCGAAGACAGCTGGCGCGGTCATCGGGGCTGTTGAAACAACGAATCGCCGGCGAGCGCCTCGCGCGTCAACTCCCGTTGGAGGTCCGTATGAGACCAGGTGGGATGTTGTTCCTTAAGGCGCGCCAATGAGAGCGCACGAACGAACATGCTCATGTCATACGCAAGCCTGAGGCGTACCGCGGGGTCAAGTCGCCGGTAAATGTTCATCTGGATACGTGCGGCCTGCTCACTCGTATCGCTCACAGTGATAGTCATTTCATTGTTGGTCCGTATGGCGAAATGCGCATCGGCTTCAGTCGAGCGTAGCCCCTACCACCCACTAAGCACTCAGAACTCAAGCACTCAGAACTCAAGCACTCATAACTATCTTCTAGTCATCAACACCCCCGTCACGATCATCACCGCCCCCGCCCCTTGCAGCGGATGGGGGCGCTCACCAAGCAGAAACCACGCTCCTGCCGCGGCGATCAGCGGGGTGACACACATGTAAATGGCGGTCCGGGTGCCTCCGACGGCCTTGACGCTCCGATTCCACAGGAGGTAGGCCACCACCAGCGAGAGCACCGTCGCATAGCCCAGTGCGCCCCAGGTACCCGCGGGAATGGCGGCCCAATCGAGCCGCAGCATGTCGGGGAGGCCGACGAGGAGAAGGCCCGGCGCTCCGGTGAGCGTGGTAATGGTGGTAACCCGGAGCGGACTCAGGCCGTCCGGCAGCAGGCGCAGGCCCAGGGTATACCCGGCCCAGCAGGCCACCGCCAGCACGGTGAGCAGATCGCCGGTGAGCGTACCGGC
Source organism: Gemmatimonadales bacterium (assembly GCA_013813875.1). GTDB lineage: Bacteria > Gemmatimonadota > Gemmatimonadetes > Gemmatimonadales > GWC2-71-9 > CAVVWJ01. The sequence goes on from JACCQZ010000232.1 coordinate 976, forward strand.
GTCGAATCCCACCCCGCGGGTTGCAATGACCAGACCCACCCCGAGCGTACCAAGCGCGATGCCGCACCACATTCTCGAAGTAATGCGCTCGAGCCCGAACGCGCCGGCCATGACGGCCACGATGGTGGGCACGGTGGAAAGAATGAGAGCGCTGTTGGTCGCCGTGGTGCGATCGAGGCCGAGCATGAAGGCGAGCTGATAGAAGGTGTTTCCCACCACGCCGAGTACCACCAGCTTGGTCATACTTCCAGGGGGGAGCACGGCTTCACCCTCGGTAAGCTTCAGCACCGCCCACAGCAGCACGCTCGCAGCGAGGAACCGGATAGCAGTGAACGCCAGCGGTGAGATCTGCCCCAGCGCCAGCTTGGTGACGCTGAAATTGAGTCCCCAGATGAGGCAGACGGTGAGCATGCCCACGTCGGCCAGCGGGAGGGAGGGCCGCGAGAGGCTCGCCGCGGAGGCTTGAGGGTTCACCGGTTGCGTCATCGATCGGGTCCGCGGTTCAGGATGTCGGGCTGGCGGGTGCAAATATACAGCCAGTCCTGCGGTGTCCGGTGACCTCGCTCGAAGTTATCAAGAGATAGATCGTATTCTTTGATAGCAATCAGGCTTGTCAGAGGTTCCAACCTGCCGCCCCTTCGTCCCCAGACTATCTTCCCGAATGTCCCAGTCCCGAATCCGTAATTTCTGTATCGTCGCCCACATTGACCACGGCAAATCCACCCTGGCCGATCGCCTCATCGAGGCGACCGGGGCGGTGGAGAAGCGGCAGATGCGGGAGCAGCTCCTCGATACGATGGACCTGGAGCGGGAACGGGGCATCACCATCAAGCTTAACGCGGTCCGGATGAGCTATACCGCCGGCGACGGAGTGGACTACGAGCTCAACCTGATAGACACTCCCGGCCACGTAGACTTCACCTACGAGGTCTCCCGCTCGCTGGCGGCGTGCGAAGGAGCCATCCTGGTGGTGGACGCGACCCAGGGAATCCAGGCCCAGACGCTGAGCAATCTCTTCCTGGCGCTCGACGCGGGACTCGACATCATCCCGGTGATCAACAAGATAGATCTGCCCGGTGCCGAGCCGGTGCGCCGGGCTCAGGAGATCATGGACCTGATCGGTGCCACCAGCGAGGAGATCCTGGCGGTCTCGGCCAAGGAGGGCACCGGCATCCCCGCGCTGCTCGAGGCCATCGTGGCCCGGGTGCCTCCGCCCAGGGGCAAGGAAGAGGCGCCGCTCCGCGCGCTCATCTTCGATTCGTACTACGACCGCTATCGCGGCGCGGTGCCCAGCATCCGGGTGGTGGACGGCAGGGTGCGGGAGGGAATGGAGATCGCCTTCGGCTCCCACCCCGGCGAGACCTACCATGTAGACGAGGTCGGCTACCTGCAGCTCGGCCAGCACCCGGCCGCGCAGCTCGAAGCGGGAGAAGTCGGTTACCTGGTGGCGAGCCTGCGCGACGTGCGGGACGCCCGGGTGGGTGACACCGTGTTCGACGCCAACGACCGGGCGTCCGAGCTTCTCCCGGGATATCGGGAGGTGAAATCCATGGTGTTCGCCGGCCTCTATCCGACCGACTCGGAGCAGTACGAAGGGCTCCGCGACGCACTGGAGAAGCTCCGGCTCAACGACGCCAGCCTGCAATACGAGCCGGAATCGTCCACCGCGCTGGGATTCGGCTTCCGCTGCGGCTTTCTCGGGCTGCTGCACATGGAGATCGTGCAGGAGCGGCTGGAGCGCGAGTTCAACCTCGATCTGATCACCACCGTCCCCACCGTGGAGTACCACGTCTACCGCACCGACGGCGAGATGCTGTTGCTGGAGAACCCGAGCAATCTCCCCGACCCCGCCGAGATCACCCGGATCGAAGAGCCCTATGTCAAGGCGCGGATCATGGTGCCGGCCGAGTACATCGGCGGCATCATGAAGCTGGGCCAGGATCGGCGCGGGGTATACAACGGGATGCACTACATAGACACGGGGCGGGTGGAGTTCGACTTTCACTTCCCGCTGGGTGAGATCGTTCTCGACTTTTACGACAAGCTGAAATCCACCAGCCGCGGCTACGCCTCGCTCGACTACGAGATGGCGGGCTACCGGGAGTCCGACCTGGTCAAGCTGGACATGCTGATCAACGGAGACCCGATCGATGCCTTCGGCGTCATCATCCACCGGGATAAAGCGTACGAGTACGGCCGCAAGGTGGCGGAGAAGCTCAAGGAACTGATCCCGCGGCAGCTCTACGCGGTGGCGATTCAGGCGGCCATCGGCAACAAGGTGATCGCGCGCGAGACCATATCCGCCTTTCGCAAGGACGTGCTCGCCAAGTGCTACGGCGGCGACATCACCCGCAAGCGGAAGCTGCTCGAGAAGCAGAAGGAAGGAAAGAAGCGGATGAAGCAGATCGGAGCGGTGGAGATTCCCCAGGAGGCGTTCCTGGCGGTCCTGCAGGTGGAATGAGCGGCACGCTGGTCATCCAGACCGCCTTCCTCGGCGACGTCGTCCTCACGACTCCGCTGCTGGCCGCGCTCGCCCAGCGATATGGCGCGGTGGACGTGGTGACCACCCCGGCGGCGGCGGCCCTGCTGGAGACCCATCCGGCGGTCGGGCGTGTTATCCGCTACGACAAACGCGGCGCCGACCGCGGCTGGCGAGGGTTCCGGCGGCTGGCGAGCGAGTTGGGAGAACGGCGCTACTCTCGGTGCTACCTGCCGCATCGTTCCTGGCGCTCCGCCGCGCTGGCGCTGCTGGCCGGAGTTCACGAGCGGACGGGCTTCGCCGGCGGGGCGGCCTCGATTACTTATACCACCCGAGTGTCCCGGCCCCGGGCCGGTCACGAAGTCGAGCGGCTGTTGGCGTTGGCCGGCCGCCGGAACGCGGCGGACTATCCGGTGAGCCTGGCGCTCACCTCGGATGATGACGCCGCAGCCGACCGATGGCTCGAGGATCGGAGTATCGCCTCCGGCTTCGTTGCCTTCGCGCCGGGCTCGATCTGGGGCACCAAGCGCTGGCCGTACTATCCCGAGCTGGCAGCTGCCCTCGCGGTGCCGGTCGTCGTGATCGGCGGGACCGATGACGCCGAGCTGGCCGAGCGGGTTCGGGCGCGGGCGCCAGGACGGGCCCACGCCGCGGCGGGAGCGCTCACTCTGCGGGAGGCGGCGGCGCTCATCCGGCGCGCGTCGGTTCTGGTCAGCAACGACTCGGCGCCGCTGCACCTCGCCACGGCGGTCGGCACGCCGGTGGTGGCCCTCTTCGGCCCCACCGTGCCCGAGTTCGGGTTCGGACCCCGAGGAGACCGGGACGTGGTGCTGGGCCATCCCGATCTCGCCTGCCGGCCCTGCTCGGCGCACGGCCCTCAGGTCTGTCCCCTGGGGCATCATCGGTGCATGCGAGAGCTGTCGGTCGAGACGGTCCTGTCGGCGGTTAC
>JACCQZ010000237.1 GCA_013813875.1 Gemmatimonadales bacterium
CGCTGTGGAGCATGATGGGAGGCTTGGCTGTGCTTCGGATCGAGGAGCACTCGGGAACCCAACAATCGCATATGACTATGTTCGGCCAGGCGTATTCGGAGCCACCGATACCCGGACAGCCGAGCCAGGGTTTCTTCGGCTACTGGCGCCACGGCCCCCTGGACAGCGTCGCCCAAGGCCGGGAAGTCTGGCTCAACCTGGTCGACAGTCCGGAGCGGATCGAATACGAGCTCTTTCTCGACTGCACCGCCGAGATCGAACAACCCATCGAGAATGACGAGCTGGTCTTCAACGATGAGCAGCCCGGTAAGATCGAGGAGTATGCCCAGGCCGACGTGACGCCGGGCATCTGGGGGCCTTCGGTGCGGTGGAGCTTTCCTCAGATCAATGACGCCAAGGTCGAGCCCACACCGGAGGACGCGGCTGGCGATTCGCTGCGCTACTCCTACGCCGGACTGCCGGAGAAGAACTCCGACTTCAAGTTCGCCGACTTCGTCACTCGCTTCGAGTCGAGTCAAGCCGGCAGCGCCGGCTGCCAGGGCCAGACCCGCCCCGTGGCATTCTTCTTCAGCCGCGAAGCGGCGAACAACCCGGGGAAGCCGGTGCTGCCGCCCAACGCCAAACGCTCCGGCCCCGATCCCAACTGGTTTTACTACTGGCTCCAGACCAAAGCGGCGCAGGGTCACGCGAAGCAGATCCGCTATAGCGACGGCACCGACCGGAACTCAGACGGGACCCTTCGGTGCGAGCCCGGAGACTACGGCGTCTACCGGCTGGAGACCGACTACATCGTCATCTGCGACCTGGCCAAGAACGGATTCAAGTCGTTCAGCTATCCCGGACTGGGACCCAGCCGCGAAAACCACGGAATCGACGCCTTCGGGGTCACCGTGCGGCACGAGTGGCAGCACTACCTGGACTACCAAAAGTTCTGGCACGCCCGGTTCGGCCGTTATGTCGAAGGGCTGGACAAGGACGGGGACAAGATTCCCGATCGGCTGGAGGCGCCGGACAGTCTGGAGCCGCCCCCTCCCCTCAACAAGAACATCAAGCACTTCAACCCACTGGTATTCGACTCGGCGCTCAAGGGCTTGGGCGACGAGCACACCTTCGCCTGGGCGGCGGAGTCCCAGTATCCCGCCGGCGTTGCGGATACTGAAGATTGGTCCTGCGAGGGCGGGCACCAGGCATTCTCCGACAAGTGCGCGGAGATATACACGGTTCTCCGGGGACCTGAGTGACCCGCCGCGCGACCCTGCTCCTGGCTGCTGCCGTGATGCTCCTCGGAGCCGGGGCCGCCTTTCTGCTGCTTCGGCCAGAGCCGTCTCGGGGAGCATCCAGCGGTCTGATCCAAGCGCTTCAGGGCAACACCGACCCACGATCTCAAGCGCTGGCTCGGCAGCGCACCCGGAATCCTCCGCCGCTTCCCGCTGTTTCCGCCCTCCCCGCGCTGATCCGCGATACCAGCTGGTTGGTCCGGCTGCGTGCCGCCAGCTCGCTGGCGGAACGTACTGACATTTCAGCCGGTGACCGAGCCGAGTTGATACTCGATGCGCTCGGCCAGGAGGTGACCTCACCGGCCTCGGGGCCACCCTTGGCCGGCAGCTACCTCCCATTGAGCGGCGTCTTCCGGCTGCACTACGTGCACATGATCGAAGACCTGGGCTCCGCGGCGACCGGCCCTGCGCGTGCCGCCCTCCGGAATGCGAGCGGCGACCTCCGCGAATGGACTTCGATCGCGCTGGCCGCCTCGGGTGACAATGACGCCGCACCGGGGCTTCGGGATCTGCTGCGCCGCTCGCACCACGCCGAGGTGCGGATGTCCTCGGCGTACTTCCTGGGGCTGCTCGGTGACCGTTCCGCGGCCGGCGACCTCAAGGCCGCGCTGGCCGATCCGGCGACTGCGCGGGTCAGGTCCGATGGCTCGGAGCCCAGCCACACGCTCTACCCGGTGCGCGAGCAGGCGGCCGGCGCGCTCCAGGCCCTGGGGTTTACCGTCGAGCGGAACGGCGACACGTTCACCGCCAACTGATCGCGAGCGCTTCATCACCACTCCGCCGAGCTCGCCGCCGACGTCACCCCCGTCTCCGCCCTCCAGTCCCGCCCCAAGGAGCGGTTGTCTCGGCAAGGGGTGCCTGTTCGGCTGTGTCATCCCGTTCGTGTTGACGGTCGTTCTGTTCGGCGTGGGTGGCCAGTTTATCGGACCGTTGGCCCAGCGGTTCAGGGAGAAGAGCGTCTGGGCGGAGTACGTCGCCCGGGCCGCCGACTTTGCCGGCATCATCTCCAGTGATGAATCGGACCCCGAGCCTTCCGACCAGCCGGCGGATGAATCGGGCGATTCCACGGCTGCCCGCCACCCTGCCCGCCGCCCTGGAGTGAACGACCCAGCGGCGCTGCCCAAGGACCTGCCGGTCCATTCAGCGCCGCTGGAGGCGCTCTACAACATCGGTCCGACTCATGTCGTGGTGTTCCAGCGGGTCGCCGGGTCGAGAGAGGCCGCAATCGCGGAGCTCCGCGAAAGGATGCGGCGGCAAGGCTGGACGGTAGCGAGCGAAACGCCGGGCGAGTGGAGTACGGTCGTCAGGTGGAGCAAGGGAAGCAGGAGCTGCACGGTCGAGTTTGCCGACGATCCCACCGGTACCGAGATCTGGCTGCGGAGCAGCACGGCCGCCTCACCTGCCAAGCGGTGACCCGGCTGCTCGCGCTCCTCGCCCTGCTC
>JACCQZ010000239.1 GCA_013813875.1 Gemmatimonadales bacterium
GTCGAGGATCGCGCCCCGCGGGGGGGTGAGTGGAATCGGCCGCAGCCGGTTGGTCTCGGCCTTGAGCTGGAACTTGTCGTGCTGGATGATCTGGGTGCGAAAGAAGGCGCTGCCCAGCACCAGAAAGGCCCCGATCAGAACCAGCCGGGCGAGCTCGGCGCGCTCGCGCACCCGGTAGGAATCGAAGCCGTTCATGCGTCGAGCCTGATGGAAAACCACTCGCGAAAGGCAAACAGCACGAAGAGAGAGAACAGCCCCGTGGTCAGCGCCTGGAGCGGACTATAGAGAGTGAGCTCGGTCAGGAGCGTACCGGCGCCGGTCCCGCTCGCCACCAGGAGCACCAGATCCCGCAGCCAGAGCCCCGCGGCGACGAAGGCGGCGTTGACCAGCAGATTGTCGGCAAAGAAGACCGAGCGGCCCCACGCGGCGACATAGCCGACGAGGGTGTGGGCCAGCGCTCCCGCGCCGAACTGCGCCGGAGTCAGCGCATCGCTGATCAGGCCCACCCCGAAGCCGAAGAGCGCTCCCGCTCCCGGACCGCTTCGCATGGCGAAGAGCATGAGGGCGATCAGCAGAAAATCGGGACTGACGCGCGAGCTCCCGAGGCGCGGCCGGAGGTAAAAGTGCAGCACCAGCAGCAGCGTCAGCACCAGCACCAGCTGTAGCCGGCTTGCCCGGTGGGACATCACTGGGCCGAGTCTCCAGGCACCGGGAGCGGCGCCGGAGGCGGCGCGGCTGGCGGCGCCTTAGCTGGTGCCGGCCGTGCGCTGTCGGGCCTGGCCCGAGCACGAGGGGGCCGGCGCCTGGTGGTGTCACGCCGCACCGCCGCCAGCGATTCGGCCCGCACCGCACGGGCAAGCCGAGTGGCATCGGCCAGCGAATCGGCCCGGCGCACCCGGGCAATCGAATCGCGCCGTAGCGCGCGCAAGGCCGAGTCGGTGGGAAAAGCGGGGGCGAGATCCGCACCCGTCGGCGCTACTAGCACCAGCACGTGCGCCGAGGAGCCCGGGTTGGCTGCGGGCAGCAGCCGATAGACCCGCTCCCATCCGGTCTGCTCCCGCGCGACCCCGGTCACGCTCCCCACCGGAATACCCTTGGGGTAGACGCCGCCCAGCCCCGACGACAGCACCAGGCTGCCGAGCGGCACCGAGTCGCGGTAGGGCACTCCCCGGAACTCGAGCGCCGCTTCCACGCCGGCGCCCGAGGGCGCCACCACTCCGGAGGCATTTCCGTTGACGGTGAACGCACTCACCCGAAACTCGGGATGGGCCCAGGTCATCACGATGCTGGTCCGCTCCGCCACGCTCAGCACTACGCCGATCAATCCCTCGGGCGCCACCACCGGATCGAAGGCCGAGATCCCGTCGCGCTGGCCCACGCTGAGCAGCAGGGTGCGTCCGTCGGTGGCCTGGGCCTGGTGCAGCACCTCCGCGCCGACGTAGGGCGTGGACACCCGGCGGCTCAGCGCCAACATCTGGCGCAGCCGTTCGTTTTCGGCCAGCAGTGAGGGGAGACCTTGGGCGATGTAGGAGGTGGAGTCCCGCTGAGCGGTGACGGCGCGGAACCGGTCCCGGCCGGTGCGGCCTTCCTCACCCCGCGCCTGAAGCCAGATGAGCGGGGCGAGCACCGAGTTACGCAAGGCGTTGGCGATGCCGTGGCCCCAGTCGGGGGGCGAGAAGAGCGCGACGATCGAGAGACCGAGGCAGGCGAGGAACAGCAAGGTATCCCGGCGCGTGTACGAGCGTTCCGACGCGCTGCCCATGGTCAGACCGACAGAACGCTGCGGTATTTCTCGTAGTCGTCGAGGATCCGCCCGGTGCCGCGTACGACGCAGGTGAGGGGGTCCTCGTCCACGTGAATCGGAAGACCCGTCTCCTGGGCGAGGAGGATGTCCAGCCCGCGGATCAGCGCTCCCCCGCCCGTCATGACGATGCCGCGGTCCACGATGTCGCTGGCGAGCTCGGGCGGGGTGATTTCCAGGGCGCGCCGCACCGCGTCAACGATCTGCTGGATCGGCTCCTTCACCGCTTCGCGGATCTCGGTGGAGTGGACCCGCACGGTCTTGGGAATGCCCGAGACCAGGTCCCGTCCCTTCACTTCCATTTCCCGCTCGTCCCCGGTGGGCGCGGCGGAGCCGATCTTGATCTTGATGGCTTCCGCGGTGGGCTCGCCGACCAGCAGGTTGTAGTTCTTCCGCATGAACTGCACGATGGCCTGATCCAGCTCGTCGCCGCCGGTACGGATGGAGGTGTCGGAGACGATACCGGAGAGCGCGATGACGGCGATCTCGGTGGTGCCCCCGCCGATGTCTATGACCATGTTGCCGGTGGGCGTCTCGACCGGCAGCCCTACGCCGATGGCCGCCGCCATCGGCTCGGCGACCATGAACACCTGCTTGGCGCCGGCGGTTTGGGCCGAGTCGCGCACGGCGCGGCGCTCGACCTCGGTGATGCCCGACGGGACGCAGATAATCACCTTCGGCTTGACCCGGAATACATGCTTGTCAATGATCGTCTTCAGGAAGTAGCGAAGCATCTTCTCGGTGACATCGAAGTCGGCGATCACGCCGTCTTTGAGCGGCCGCACGGCGAGGATGCCTTCCGGCGTCCGGCCCAGCATTCGTTTGGCTTCGAGGCCGATTCCCTTGATCCGCCCGGTGCTCTTCTCGATGGCCACCACCGAGGGCTCGTTCAGCACGATCCCTTCGCCCTTGACGTAGACCAGTGTGTTGGCCGTGCCCAGGTCCACCGCGATTTCATTCGCGGGAAGCCAGGACATCAAATTCATTGACGGAAATTTCATCAAGAGGCGGCTAGGCGCATGGTGCTGAAGGTAACGAGTTGATGCACTCATTCAAGGTGACCGGTTGAGTGTAGGCACGACGCCTCCGTGGTCTCTCGCGGGACTGGTCCCACCTTACCCCGTGCTGCCGAATCCTCCCGATCCACGGCCCGAGTCGGGCAGCCGATCCACCGGCCGGAACACCACCCGCTCCACCCGCGCGATCACCATCTGGGCGATCCGCATGCCTCGGGTCACCTCGAACACCTCGCTGCCCAGATTCAGCAGCATCACCTTCAACTCGCCCCGGTAGTCGCTGTCAATCGTCGCCGGGGTATTGGGAAGAGTGATGCCGTGGTTGAGCGCCAACCCCGAGCGGGGCCGCAATTGACACTCGTAGCCGTCGGGCACCGCGATGGCGAGACCGGTCCGGAAGAGCTTCCTCTCCATCGGCGCCAGCCACCCCGCCTCGGCGCTGGCCAGGTCGTACCCGGCCGAGCCCGCAGTGGCG
>JACCQZ010000253.1 GCA_013813875.1 Gemmatimonadales bacterium
CGGCTCCGTGATGAGTGCCTCAACCAGCGTGGGCTCACCCCCGAACACTATGCAATGACCTTGAAGACGAAGGACCAACCTCAACGATTGTCAGCTTAGACTTGGACCTAAAGAGGGGCTACCCTCACTCGCATGCGGCACCGGTGGATACCCAAGCGCGTAGGTCTTCGTTACATCAATCGCATAGCCGTTCCGGACGGGACTCCACCCGAGGACTGGTTGGCCTTGAAGCTCGAAGCACCATCCATGCTACACAGCACGTGGGCTTTTCACTTGCGGCAAACCTGGGCGAACATTGAAGGAGACGAAGACCTCAGCGCTAGTATTAATCTGGCCAAGGTCGCGATAGATGATCCAAGATATTCAGAGGGGCACCAAGGCATTCTGTTGGACATCGATGTCTTCAACCTTTGGGTAAGAAACGCACCGGCACTTTCAGCCGTGCCTGAGTGGTTTCAAAGAGCGCATCCCGCCGAGAATCGCATTTTTGAGGGATGCATCACGGATAATCTGCGCAACCTCTTCGAGAGAATGCCTTGATGCCTGTCGCCTGCGACGTGAATGCTGAACTTCCCGCCGTGCTGGAGGCGGCGTCTGAGCGCAGACCAACGGATACACCTGGGCTCCTCTACACGCAGGGATCTATAATCGTGGTGCTTATACAGGCTCGAGGTGGAGAACATTGTAAGGTTGTCAGTCCCTCAGTCTCCCGCGATCCCGTTTCAGGCATGCCCCTTCCGATTGAGGAGCCAGCCATCGAGATCGACTTCAGCTCTTACATGATCCCCCTTGTTGCGAGAGGCCAACTTCTTCTCCTGGCGAGCAGAGGGGATTTGCCTGACCTCAGCTGGGACGAATAGGGTTTATTCCGCCAGTGGTATCAGAACCTATCTCTTCCTATTGGGAGCACTGGTACGAGGTTGCTGAAGGCACGAATCTACGGCAAGGCGATATTTTTAGGAGCTTGGTCGTTTACTGGCTGCCGGATGACTTACAAACGCCTGGACTACCGACTGAAGATGCCCTGATCCCTATAGCCGCGAAGTGGCTTCAAGGCGACTGGATCGTGCTGGACGCATCCTGTGACTTAGATCAGAAACTTTGCCCTCAGGTACTCCTGGCACCCGTACGGCCCGCAACGGCCGAGACCTTGAAGACTGGAACCGACGATAAGCAACTCACGGAAGGCTAGAGGTGCTTCGTCGAGGGGGATACGAGACCCGATTTCTCCTTGCCGACCACCCAAACGTCTTCCAAAGTTTCCCTTATCTTTCGTTGAGTTTCGACAACACATACTGCTGCCTCTGCCTTATTTACTACGTCACTCTGGCCCACGACTCCGCCTCAAATCACCATTTCGGGAGCAGTTCGGAAATTGGGCAGGCAGTTGCCTCTCTAGAGTTGGTCCGGAGGACCACACCCTTATTCCTCGGTTCACACGTTCATTGCATGATGCGCACAGGCTGAAGGCCGCCGAGGATTGATCAATCACCCGATTTCGGTTTGACAAGGCTTCAGGAGGTGACAGAATGGCGCACTCTCTGGGCACCAAACCCATGCTGCCCCACTGCCGTCCTTAACCACTCCAGAATCGAACACGGGAAGCATGCGGGAGCCTGGGACAGTGCGGTGAACCGGTGCCGTCGTTGGCGGCGAAGAGCCCCTTCTCGTGGTTGAAGACATGCTCAGCAAAGTACCAGGCTGCACTGTCTGGTCGGTCGGGATGGAAGGTGACTGTTCAGCCGCTCCTGCCGGAGGCGATCTCGGACCTGGTGAATCAGCTCGGCCAGGTATTCCGGCACGCCGCGCCGATCAAATTCACCGTCCACATGGTCTGCGCTTTAACGTCCAGATCGTAGCTGCCGACACCAACGGCGCGGCTGCTAAGGTGATCGCGGCCGTTCCGCCGTCACCTCCTCCAGCGCCTGCCGGGCGCCCACCACCCTCCCCTGCAGCTCCGCGTCCGCCCCGTCCCAGAACCCCAGGAACCGCCGGTAAGCCGCCGCCGCCGAGTCCCCCATCCCCGCCGACTCGTACGTGCGTCCCAGCGCCAACTGCGCGGCCGGGATGAAGAGCGTCTGCATGTCGAATCCGTATCGCAGCTGCTCGATGCTTTCCGCCCGGGTCTCTTCCCGCGCCGCCAGCGCTAACGCGAGTTGGAATCGCAGGAACACAGTCTCATCATCCATTCCGGGCGCCGCCGCCTGCTCCAGTCCTGACCGCAGGCGCCGAAGCCCCGCGGCAGAATCCCCTTGGAGTATTGCCCCCCATCCTCCCGCCGCCACCATGAGCCCCCGAAGCTCCGGCCGTGTTTGCGACCAGTCTCCGCTCGCCAGGGCACGGCCGATCCGGCGCTGCCCCTGGGCGGTGCGCCCGCGCAGCAGGTCGAGCATTCCCCTGGCGTACTCGGCCTCGGGTCCCGGCGGCACCGCCCCCACCGCCGAGTCGAGAACACCATCGAACGCAGCCGGCGCCAGGCCGCTGGCGATAGCCCACGCCTGCACCGACATCGCCTCCTCCGGGTCCAGGCGCTGGAGCGAGTCCGCCAGCACCCGAGCTTCCCGCCAGCGCCCAAGACCGGCGAGCAGATGGGTTCTCGCCGCCAGTGCCCGCCCCACGAACTGCGCCGACTGCGCCCCCGCCCGCTGCACCTTGGCGAAACGCTGAAGCACGGTATCGGAGGTGGAGATTTCCTGCCTGAATGCGGAAAAGGCGCCCAGGATGATCCACGTCGGCTGCAGGCCCATCGCGGCGCGGAGCGCTTTGTCGGTCGGCTCAGGACCCCAGGCGAAGCCGGCAGCGGTTCTCAGAGGATTGACCATCTGTGGCGGCGCCGCCCGCTCGATGGTGCTGAAGTAGCGGGCGAACCGCGCGGAATCGGCGTACAGTATCGCGAGCTCGGCCGGGTGAATCAGGGCGGGAAAGAGGGTCGAGTCGCGCCGAAGCACGCTGTCGAACACCGCGGAGATGGACTCGGGAGCGACCGGCCGAAAGGTCCTGGTGTGAAACAGCGCCTCCCCCAGCAGGTACCATCCTTCCACGTCGGTCGGATAATCGGCAACGTAAGCGCTTAGAGAGTCCACCGAGGCCGGTTTGCCTCGATCGAACAGCTGGTACCCCATCAGCAGCCGCCGGTCACGAGCCGGCAGACGGCCGGCAAACCGAAGCCCTGCCTCGGCCGCCGCCCGAGAATCCTCGCTTCCGTAGCCTCCGGTCCAGCCGAACGCCACCGCGCGTCTCAGATGGGCCAGAGCGAAGGTCGAATCCACCTCGACGGCGCGAGTATAGGCGCTCAGCGCGGAATCGAACGCCAGCCGGCGGTACTGCTGCTCTCCCTGGAGATAGGCGCGGAGCGCCTCGATCGAGTCGGTGGTGAGCAGAGCGAGGCGCAGATTGGGCAGCGGCTCTCGAGACCGCCAGACGTCGCGCAAGAGCGCCAGGCTCAGCCGATCCACCACAGCCAGCACGCTGTCGGCGGGACCATCCACCTGCGCCCGCCCGAGCCGCTCTCCAGCTACAGTGTAGAGATCGGCGGCGAGCCGCATCCGCCCACCGGTGGATACGGCGCTTCCGACTACGACCGAACCGGCATCGAGAGCGCGGCCGACGGCGAGCGCCCGCACCAGGTCATCCGACGCGCCTTCAGTGGTCCGCCACTCCCGAAGGACCGCCCGGGGGTCAAGCGCGTGGATCCCTCCCACCCCGCGAAGATTGGTAGCCAGGAGGTCCACCATTCCCTCTCCCAGAAACTCCATGCCGGGGCCCGAGGTGTGGAAGGGGAGCACGGCCAGCGCTTCCGCGGCGGAGGCGACCTTGCCGGGCGTGTCGCCGCTCCCGGGCGAGCGTGCCACCAGCCAGGCGGCCAGCGCGACGGCAGCGAGCGCCAGCACCCCGCCCGCGATCAGGAGGGGACGGCGCGCGGGCGACGCGGGGGTCTCTCGCGCATCACGAAGCGCGGCACCCAGCGACGTCATGTCGGGATACCGCTCGGCCGGGTCCAGCGCCATGGTCCGGAGTACGACCTGTTCCAACGCTGGCGAGACACCGTCCCGCACCCGGCCGATACGGGGCCTCGGCGCGGTGAGACTCTGCGCCACTACCGATTGGGGAGTGGATCCTGCGAACGGCGGCTCCCCGGCGAGCATCTCGTAGAGCACGCA
>JACCQZ010000305.1 GCA_013813875.1 Gemmatimonadales bacterium
GGCCGGCACCGACCGCCCCCGCGGGCGGGGTGGCCGGGGCGGAGAGCGGGGCGGGCGGGGCGGCCCTCGGCGCGACCGGGGCGATCGCGACCACGCCAGCGATCACGTCGAGAACGTCATCGCCATCAACCGCGTCGCCAAGGTGGTAAAGGGCGGCCGGCGCTTCTCCTTCAACGCTCTGGTGGCGGTGGGCGACGGCAAGACCAAGGTCGGCATCGCCACCGGCAAGGCCAACGAGGTATCCGAAGCGGTACGCAAGGCGGTCGAGGCCGCCAAGCGCTCCATGATCGAGCTGCCCAAGACCGGCTCGACCATTCCCCACGAGGTGGTGGGTGAGCACGGTGCCGGCCGGGTGCTGCTCAAGCCCGCGGCCACCGGAACCGGCGTCATTGCCGGCGGACCGGTTCGCGCCGTGCTGGAGTGCGCCGGGATCACCGACATCCTCACCAAGAGCCTCGGCTCCACCAACCCGCACAACATGGTGCGGGCCACGATGAACGGGCTGAGCCGGTTGGTTTCCGCCCGGCAGGTGGCGCGGGAGCGCGGCGTGGATCTCGATCAGATCGCGTACAAGCCGCGGCAGGAGGGCTGATCATGGGCCGCAATCCGGTTGTAGGCCGCCAGGGTCCGGTATATCACGCCGCCACGGTGCCGAGCGAGGAGGACGCGAGTCAGCTCGCCGTCCGGCAGATCCGCTCGGAGATCGGGCACCCCGAGACCATGCGGCGCACCCTGCGCGCGCTCGGTCTCCGGCATCACCAGCAGGTCGTCAGCGTGAAGAACACGGCGTCCATCCGCGGCATGCTGTACAAGGTGCGGCACCTGATCGAGGTGACGCCTGGTTCTGGAGAAGATCAACATGGCTGAGAAGATCACCCTGTCCAACCTCCGCCCGGCGCGAGGCTCGACCCAATCCCGCAAGCGGGTCGGTCGCGGCCCCGGCTCCGGGTTGGGCAAGACGTCGGGCAAGGGACACAAGGGGCACAAGGCGCGGACCGGCGGTGGAACCAACCCCGGGTTCGAGGGCGGCCAGATGCCGATGTATCGGCGGCTTCCCAAGCGCGGATTCACCAATCCGTTCCGGGTCGAGTCTCAGCCGGTCAACCTCCGCGAGCTCAAGAAAGTGAGCGCCGAGGAGGTGACCCCCGAAACGTTGTTTTCCGCGGGCCTGATCGGGAAGCTCGATGCCCCGGTCAAGCTGCTGGGCACCGGTGACGCCGACCGGGCCTACACCGTACGAGGCGTGGCAATATCCGCGTCGGCGCGCGCGAAGATCGAGGCGGCCGGCGGTAAGATCGAGGAGTAAGTGACCGCACCCCGCGTCCCCAGTCTGGCTATTGACGAGGAGCTCAAGCGCAAGCTCCTCTTCACCCTGCTCGCGCTCGTCATCTACCGGGTCGGCGCCCACATCGCCGCGCCGGGAGTAAACGTCACCGCGCTGGCCGACTTCATCCGGAATTCCGCCGCCGCCGGGTTCTTCGGATTATACGATGCTCTGGGCGGCGGCCTCTCCCGGGCCACGGTCTTTGCCCTGGGGATCATGCCCTATATCTCGGCCTCCATCATCTTCCAGCTGGCCGGCGGGGTCGCCCCGTCAATCGGCAAGATGCAGAAGGACGAAGAGGGCAAAAAGAAGATCACCCAGTGGACTCGGTATCTCACGGTCCTGATCGCGCTCTCCCAGGCCTACACCTTCGCCCTCTTCACC
The DNA here is from genome assembly GCA_013813875.1 of Gemmatimonadales bacterium. Taxonomy (GTDB): domain Bacteria; phylum Gemmatimonadota; class Gemmatimonadetes; order Gemmatimonadales; family GWC2-71-9; genus CAVVWJ01. Next base: position 1,709 of record JACCQZ010000305.1, read on the forward strand.
GAATCCATTCCCGGCGCGGTGGATAGCCCGGGCCTGGCGTCGCGGCTCATCATGGTGGTGACGCTCACCACCGGCGCCATCTTCGTCATGTGGCTGGGAGAGCAGATCACCGAGCGGGGCATCGGCAACGGCATGAGCCTGCTGATCACCTTCTCCATTCTCGAGCGGCTCTGGCCCGGCACCCTGCAGTTGCTGCAGTTCATCCAGAACGGCGTGGTGAGCCCGTTCGGCGCGGTGGCGTTTCTGGCCATCATCGTGGCGGTGGTCGCGGCCGTGGTGGGCATGACCATCGCCGCCCGGCGCATCCCCATTCAGATTCCCCGCAAGGTCATGGGCCGCGGCCGGATTCGCGAAGGCCAGAAGACCTTCA
>JACCQZ010000309.1 GCA_013813875.1 Gemmatimonadales bacterium
GCGCCCGGCGCTCGCCCGCACCGCCGCCAGCGCGGTGACGCTCGCCAGCGGCGGGGCCGCCGGGAGCGAGGGTCCGGTGGCGGTGCTCGGCGCGGCCATCGCCTCTTTTCTGGGCCGCGCCTTCCGCTTCGACCCCGCCCGCACCAAGATCCTCGTTGCCGCCGGCGCCGCCGCAGGCATCTCGGCCGCCTTCAACGCTCCCCTGGCCGGCGCCTTCTTCGCGCTGGAGGAGATCCTGGGCTCGCTCGCGGTGGGCGCCTTCCCGCCGGTCGTGGTGGCGAGCGTGGTGGCCGCCGTGGTCTCCCACATCTTTCTCGGCAACAACCCCGCCTTTCCGATTCCCGAGGATTACGGATACGCGCTGCAGCGCGAGCTGCTCGTCTTCTATCCCTTTCTGGGCGTCGTGGCGGGGCTGGTGTCGGCTCTCTTCGTCCGGGTCTTCTTCGGGACCGAAGCTCTTATCAAGCGGCAGCGGATTCCGCCGATCCTCCTGGCGCTGCTGGGCGGGGTAGCGGTGGGGGTCCTGGTGCTTCTCTCCAAAGGCCTCCTCGTGGGGCACGGACACTTCGCGGTGCCTCTCGACGTGTTCGGCGGGATGTCGTGGAGCTCGCTCGCCTTGCTCGCGCTCGGGGGGATTCTGGCCACCTCGATCACCCTCAACACCGGCGGATCGGGCGGCGTCTTCACTCCGTCCCTCTATGTCGGCGCCGCCACCGGCGGGGCGTTCGGCGTCGCGCTCATGTCGCTCTTCCCCGACCTCGGCCTCCGACCCGAAGCGTACGCCCTCGTCGGCATGGGCGCGGTCGTCTCCGCCGCCACGTCGGCGCCGATCACCGGCATTCTGCTCGTCTTCGAGATGACCAACGACTACGAGATCGTGCTGCCGCTCATGCTGACCACCGTCATCGCCAACCTGATCGCCCGGCGGATCGAGCCCGACTCGCTCTACAGCGGCTGGCTGCGGCGCCGGGGGGAGCGGCTGGAGCATGGAGCCAACCGCGACATCCTTTCCGGCCTGCGGGTGGCGGATGCCTTCGATCCGGCGCCCCACGTGGTGGGGGAGACCGCCTCGCTCGACCAGCTTCTGGAGCATCTGGGCCGGGGGGCCTACACCGATCTGCCGGTGGTGGATGGGGAGCGCCGCCTGGTGGGAATTATCACGCTCGCCGATCTGGGCCGGCTCGCCGGCGAGCCGCGCGAGCGCACCGCGCCGCTGGTGGCCGCCGACGTGGCGACGCCGGCCGAGTCGGTGACTCCGGGCGACACGCTGCTGGAGGCCATCCGGCGGCTGGGCGTCCGCGGCACCCCTTCCATTCCGGTGGTGGACCGGGCCAGCGGGCGACTGCTGGGTCTGGTGAGCCGGAGCCACATCCTCGCGCTCTACGAGCGAACGGCGGTCGGCAGCGGAGAGCACGAGCGCCCGGCGTTTACCCGGCCCCCGAAAGGCGGATAGTATTCCCCATGGCTTCCCGCGGCTACGATACGCTCCTCCGCTCTCTCAAGAAGGGAGAGCTCGCGCCGGTGTACTACCTGCACGGGCCGGAGGACATCCTGAAGGACGAGGCGGTCACGGCCATCGTCGAGCTGGCGCTCGATCCCGGCCTCCGCGACTTCAACTTCGATCAGAGATCGGCCGCCCAGCTCGACCCCGAGGCTGTCTTCACCCTCTGCACTACCCTGCCGATGATGGCCGAACGTCGGGTGGTTGTCCTGCGGGACCTCGAGGGCTGGAAGCGGAAGCCCAAGGTGCGGGCCGCGTTCCTCGAGTATCTCGAGCGGCCGGCCGCGGAGACGGTGGTAATCCTGGTTCAGAGCTCCGGTGAAGAGAGCGAAGACAAGGAGATCGCGCGATGCTCCTGGTCGGTGGCCTGCGAGCCCCTGCCGCCGGATCGGGTCCTCAAGTGGCTGCAGCGGCGTGCCGGGGCCCTCGGCGTGGAGCTCGGTGAAGATGCCGCCCACCATCTGATCCGTGCGGTCGGCGGAGACCTCGGCGCACTGGCCGCCGAGCTGCAGAAGTTCTCGGCCCTGCCGGCGGGGGATTCTCTCACGGTGGAGCGGGTAGGAGAGCTCGTCGGCGTGCGCCACGGGGAAACCGTATTCGACTGGCGCGACGCCGTGCTCGACGGCGACACCGGACGTGCCGTCACGCTGCTCGGCCCGCTGCTCGACCAATCCGGGAGCTCGGGGGTCAAGCTGGTCACCCTGCTCGGTACCACCTTCATCGGCGTCGGCATCGCGCGCAGCCACTACGATCGCCGGCTCCGCGGCCGCGCACTGGATGACGCCGTGTTCGAAATCATCAAGCGAAACCGCGTCTTCGGCCTGCTCAGTTGGAGCGAGGAGAAGGGGCGCTGGATTCGCTGGGCCGAGCGCTGGCCGGGCAGCCGAATCCGGGAAGCGCTCCGGGCGGCTCAGGCGGCCGATAAGTCGCTCAAGGGAACGACCATCTCCGACGAGAAGGGAATCCTCACCGACCTGGTGCTCACTGTAAGGCCGAGGCGCGCGACCGCCGCCGCCGGGATGTCGCTCGTAGGGGTGCTCCTGGCGCTCATCTTCCTCGCCGCCGCGCCGTTGCGGGCCCAGACCGATCCCCGCCTGGTCGAGGCGGTTCGGTCGGCGCAGGAGGGGCGGGGCGACTCAGCGCGGGCGGCGGTGCGGCAGCTCCTCGCGGCCACCCAGCCCACCGATACGCTCTATCCCCAGATCGTGTACACGCAGGCTATGGTCGCCAACAGCGCCGCGGAGATGCGGCGTCACCTGCAGCAGGTGGCGGTCGAGTACGGCAGCTCGAGCTGGGGAGACGACGCACTGCTTCGGCTGGTGCAGATGGATTACGCCACCCGGAACTTCCAGAGCGCGGCCCGCAATCTCGAGCGGTTGAGGCTGGATTACCCGCTGACATCGCTGCTGCCCCAGGCTGCCTACTGGGCCGGCCGAACCTACTTCGACCTGGGCAACCAGGGAATCGCCTGCCGCTGGCTGGCCGATGGGATCGCGCGGGCGGAGGACAACCTGGAGCTGCAGAACCAGTTGAACTTCCTGTATCAGAGGTGCGATCTGAGAGCCGACAGCGCACCCGCGGACACCGCCGCACGCGCCGACAGTCAGGTGGACAGCGCCGCGGCCGCGGGCCCGCCCAAGGACACGGCCCCGCCGGCACGGGCCCCTGATTCGACCAAGCGCATCGCGGCATTCCGGGTCCAGGTCGCTGCCGTGGCCACGGCGGGAGCGGCGGACGACGTGGCGGAGAAGGTGGACGCGATGAACCTGCCGTCGGTGATCGTCCGGGAGAAAGGGCTCTACAAGGTGAGAGCCGGCGCGTTTGCCAGCAGGGCCGAAGCCCAGGCGGCGGTCGGCAAGATCAGGGCGACGCTCGGAGGCAGTCCGTTCGTCGTCGCGGAGCCCTGAACCACGCCGGCCTGGGGGCCGCGATGCTGGCCCTCGGAGCCGCCACCGGCTCCGGCTGCGGACGCGCCTCGGCTCCCCTCCCGACCACCTCTCCCATGGTCCCCGCCCCGGCGGAAGCATGCGTGCTCACCGCGGGAGAGCCCGGCGGACTGGACACCGTGAGTGTGGGCCCGCTCCCTTTCGAGGGGCTCCTCCTCCGCCGGCTCGAGTCCCCCATCCGCTTCGACTGCCTGGGGCAGCCACGCCCCGGCCTGGCGACCGCCTGGAGCAGCGACTCCAGCGGACGCTCGTGGACCTTGGTCCTGGCGGCCGGCGGAGTGGCAGCCGCCGATCTCGTGTCCGAGTGGCGCGCGCGGGGGGCCACACTGTCGGCGCTTCAGTGGGCCGGAGTGGAGTCCATGGTGCCGCTCGATCGGCGGCGACTGGTCGTCACTTTACGACGTCCCTCCGCCACCGTGCCGACGATCTTTGCCGATCCCTCGCTTGCCGTGCCCACGCTCGGCGACGGCGGAGTAGTTCTCGATCTCGTCTCCCACCGCGGCGACGATCCGCGTGACGCACTGGACCGCGGTGCCGATCTGCTGCAGACCGATGATCCGGGGGTTGTCGAATACGCCGCGAGCCGCCCCGACCTGCTCACCGTAGAGCTGCCGTGGAGCCGGATCTATCTGCTGCTGGTTCCGGATGGCGACCCAATCGAACTCTCGATCGAAGCCGATTCGGCGGCGTTCCGCGCCGCGCTTGCGCGCGACGCAGTGCGGGGCGCGGCCCGTGCGGCGGAACCGCCGTTCTGGTGGGAGCACCCGCCCGCCTGTGGCAGCACACCCAGCCCCGCTGCCGCGGGTCGGCAACGGGTCGGCGGAGCAATCGCGTATCCGCTGAGAGACCGCACGGCCCGCGAGCTGGCTGAACGGATAGTGGCGCTGTCCGATGGGATGACAACCAAGGGGCTGGAAGAAGCCGATCTCGCGCCGGCGCTCCATGCCGGCAGTGAGCGGGCCTACGTCATTTCCCTGGCGCGGCGGGTACTGGTGCCCTGCCGCGAGCTGTCTGGTTGGCCTACCGGCGCGATCATAGTACCGCTGATAGACACCCGCTCGAGTCTCATAGTCCGCCGCGGGGTCCCGGCGCTCACCCTCGAGTGGGACGGCTCCGTGCGGCTGGAGGAGCGGCGGTGAGCTTCCGCAGCCGGCTCTTCGTGGCTTTCAGTCTGGCGGTGCTGGTACCACTGGGGCTGCTCGCCTTCGGGCTGCGGCGAGAGCTGAGCCGGCGGCTCACCGCCGACTACGAGCGCCGCGTGAGTCGGGCCGTCGGCTCGATCCGTCAGGATCTGGCGCGCGAGAGCGAGAGCGTAGCCGGCAGGCTCGCGGCCCTGGTCGGAGATCTCGCGGCCGACAACCGGTTCCGACTGGCCGCGGTGCAGCGCGACCCGCCCTCGCGCCGCTACCTGCTCGACTACGCCGAGGGCGCGATGCGCCTTTCCGGGCTCGCCCTCCTCCAGCTCCAGGACAGTAGCGGCAGGATCCTGAGCTCCGGGCACTTCCGCAACGAGTACGACCAGTTGCGGCCGGACCTGCCCCGGTTTGTCGCGACCTCTGGAGGTCCAGTGACGGTGGTGCGCACCCGGACGCCCGAAGGCTCGCTGCTCGCCCTGGCGCGGGTGGACTCGTTCGCGGCAGCAGGCCGGCGCTTCACCCTGACCGGCGGGGCGGCATTGGAGGACCGGCTGCTGAAACGGCTCTCACCCGATCCCGATCTTTCCGTCGCGCTGCTCGCCCCCGGTGATTCTCTCCCGGCGCACTCGGGTGGCGAGGTGGTGAGCGCGCTCGACCTGCCCTATCTCGACCTTGCGGCCGCCACTACGTCGCCCGATACGGCGAGGCTGGTCGTCACCCAGTCGGCCGGCACGCTCGTGGCCCTGCGCCGGAGCCTAGATGCCTGGCTCCTCGCGGCGCTCGGCACTACGCTCGGGTTGGCCATGGTGGGCGCCGCCTGGATGTCATCCCGCATTAGCCGGCCGCTCACCGAGCTGGCGGAGAAGACCTCCGCCATTGATCTGGACCGCATGGACCAGGACTTTTCCAGCCAGCGGGACGATGAGATCGGGGCGCTCTCCCGCCTGCTCGGCGCGATGACCGAGCGCCTGCGGCTTGGCAGCACCCGTCTGCGTGAGGCCGAGCGCCGGCTGGCCGTGGGCGACCTGGCACGCCAGGTCAATCACGATGTCAAGAACGGCCTGGTGCCTATCCGTAATGTGCTGCGGCACTTCGCCCAGGTGGCACAGGAAAGGCCCGAGACCCTGGCCGCGGTGTTCGAGGAGCGCCGGGCTACTCTGGACTCGAGCGTGGCCTATCTGGAGACGCTCGCCCGGAATTACGCCCGGCTCTCGCCGGGTATGAGCCGGGAGCAGTGCGACGTGAACGCGGTCGTTGAGGACGTCGTGCGCGCCGCATCCCCCGGCCCCGCTACTCTCCGCACATCGTTGGCCGCCCATCTTTCACCTGTCTCCGCCGATCGGCTGGTGCTCCGGCGCATTCTCGAGAACCTGGTGGTGAACGCGGTGGAGAGCCTTGCCTCCGCGGCCGGAGGCTGGGTGACCGTTTCCACCGAGCCGGTGGCGGGCGATGGGCTGGGGCCGTGGGTACGGATCACGGTGACCGACACCGGCCCTGGTATGACCCGCGCCGAGCTCGACCGAGCGTTCGACGACTTCTATACCACCAAGGAAGGTGGGAGTGGTCTGGGTCTCTCGATCGTTCGCCGCCTGGTGCTGGACCTGGAGGGCACGCTGCGAATTGACACCGAGCCGGGAGCGGGCACCCGGGTGGCGGTGGAGCTGCCCGCCCTGGCCGACGGAGCGGCGGCGCGATGACGCTGGTGCTGGTGGTGGACGACGCCGCTCCCCTGGCCGAGCAGTACGCGTACGACCTTCGGCGCATGGGAAACTACGAGGTGCTGGTCGCGGGTGGCGGAGCCCAGGCCCTCGAGCTGCTTGGCGGAGCGCCGGTAGACTGCGTGATCCTCGATCTCGAGATGCCCGGCATGGACGGATTCGAGGTGCTGCGGGCGTTGGAACGGCGGGGAAGCCAGGTGCCGGTAGTCGTCTACACCGGCACCGGCAACTACGATCGGTGCATCCAGGCCGTCCGCCTTGGCGCGTACAGCTTCATTGACAAGGCGGAGCCGATGGAGCGGGTGGTACACGAGATCGAGACCGCGCTCGAGCGCCGCCGGCTGCACTCCGAGCTGAGCACGCTGCGGCGCCAGCTCGGCCGGGAGACTTCGCTGATCGGGGGTAGCGCACCGATGGAGCAGCTGCGGGAGTCCATCGCGCGGGTGGCCCCGGTGCCCAGCCCGGTGCTCGTGCTGGGCGAGAGCGGCACCGGCAAAGAGCTGGTCGCCCGCGATCTGCACCGGTTCGGGCCCCACCCGTCCGGTCCGTTCGTGCCGGTCAACAGCGCCGCACTGCCCGAGAGTCTGGTCGAGAGCGAGCTCTTTGGCCACGAGCGCGGCGCGTTTACCGGAGCGATCGCCACCCGGAAAGGGGCATTCGAAGCTGCCGAGCGGGGAACCCTCTTTCTCGACGAGATCGGCGAGCTTCCCCTTTCAGCGCAGGCAAAGCTCCTCCGGGTGCTCGAAGAGCGACAGATCACCCGCTTGGGCGGCAACCGCACGGTCGCGGTAAGCGCCCGGATCGTCGCCGCCACCAACCGAGACCTGGAGACCGAAATTACAGCTGGACGATTCCGGGAAGACCTGTTCTTCCGCCTCAACGTCCACGTGGTGCGACTCCCGCCTCTGCGCGACCGGCTCTCGGATCTCCCTGCCCTGGCCGATCAGTTCGTGACCGGAATCTGCAGCCGCTTCGGCATCCGAAAAAAGAAGATCGCGCCCGACGCGCTCGACCTGCTGGCGAGGTATGACTGGCGGCGGAACAACGTGCGCGAGCTCAGAAACGTGGTCGAGCGGATGATCATCGCGGCGGACGGCGACACTATCGGTGCGGAACAGGTTCCTCAGGAGGTCCGGGAGCGGGCCGCCGGCAAGAGCCCCGCCGAGCCTGTTCGTCAGAGCTTGCAGGAACAGAAGGCCGAGGCCGAGCGCCGGATCCTGCTGGCGGCCCTGGAGCGAAACCAGTGGCATGTGACCAGGACCGCCGAGGAGCTTGGGCTGGCCGACCACGCCAGCCTACTCAAGATCATGCGCCGCCATCAGCTTCGCCGCCCCTGAGTAGCGTGTCCCACTGGACACAAGCCCTTTGACGAGGCGTGTCCGTAGGAACACTGCGACTCCTTAGCGCGGCGACCTGGCGCCGCGTAAGTCGTTTCAGCACAACGCACAACCGCAGAACGCACGCCCTCCAGTTTTGTGGCCGCCGGCTTGCCTTTCCACTGGGCACCGAACTTTCCCGCGCCAGTGGCGCCACACCACAGGAGGAGCACCATGCCGTCTCGTCTCGCTCGTCTCTCCGCGCTCACCCTTGCAGCCCTGGTTCCGCTCTCGGTCGGCTGCAAGGATCAGGACCGCTCCGCCCCCAGCAGGATCAGCTCGTCCGAGGCGGCGAGGGCGGATTCACCTGGGGTCAGCACCGGGGCCGTCACCTCCGACCCGGTGGCGCCCGTCGTTTCCTACGGCGATGCCGAGGCGGCCTTCACTGACGGCCGCTACACTGAGGCCACCGAGCTGTTTGGCTCCTTTACGGAAGCCAACCCCGACAACGCCTGGGGCCACTACATGCTCGGCCTCGCGGCCTGGAAGTCAGGCGAGCATGAACGCGCCATGGAGGGGTTCGACCAGGCGCTGCGGCTCGACCCCGGCCATCGCAAGAGCCTGTTCAACTCCGCCCGTGTTCTGCTGGAGACCCGCCGGCCCAAGGAGGGGCTGGAGCGGATCGAGCGGGCCCTGGCCATCGAGCCCCTCTCCGGCGAAGGGCTCCGACTGCTGGCGCGCGCCCGCCACGAAATGGGGCAGGTACCGCAAGCTATCGAGGGCTACCAGCGGGCGATTGCCCTGGACCAGCGGGACGCATGGGCGATGAACAACCTGGGGCTCATCTACATCCAGCAGGGCCGCTATGACGCGGCGCTGCCCCCTCTGGCCCGCGCAGTGGAGCTTCGGGGGAATGCCCCGGTTTTTCAGAACAATCTGGGGACGGCGCTGGAGCGGTCGGGCCATACCGCCGCGGCCCGGCAGGCCTACGAAGCCGTGCTGGCGGTGGACAGCACCTACAGCAAGGCGTCGGTAGCTCTGACCCGGATCACGGAGCTGGGCGACCAGGTAACCGACAGCACGGTGGATGTCTCGGCGCTGTCGCGGGAGTTCCAGCAGCAGATCGCTCAATGGCAGGATTCGCCCGCCGCGTCCGATTCCACCACGGTCGGGTTGACGGTCGAGGACTCAGCCCACGGGGGGTTGTAGAATCTGGGGGAGGGGCGGCGCGCGCGTCGTCCCTCCCTTCCCCGCTCCGGTACCCCGACCAGCAGCTACGTTTTTCTCACCCGCGCCGGCTCCATCGTCACCAGCGCCCGAAGCACATGGCCGATCCGGACCTCCACCGTGTGGCGAACCGGCTGATGCCCGAAGCAGCGCACACCGAGCTCGTAGCGGCCGGGCAGGAGTTGGGGAAAGCGAAACATGTTCTGCAGCCGCCCGGCCGCGATGGAGCGCACGTCGCGCACCGGGGCCCCGGCCGGCTGAAGCCAGACCTCACCGTGGCATCCCCGCTCTCCGGCAGACGTCATGACCGATCCCACTACCACCCCGAAGCGATAGCGGTCGTCCACCGGGAGCGCCACCGCGTCCGGACCGCTGGTGTCGAGCGGCGAATCGTGGTGCTCGAGCTGCACGCTGGATCTGGATTGGGCATGGGTGGCGCAGGCGAGCAGCAGCGGAGCCACCAGGAGAAAGCATCGAAGCATGATTCAAAGTAGCTCGGGAACCGGGTTGAGGTCCCCTTCGACGAAACGTGAGGGCCGCAGCGGAGTCGGGTCCAGAGTCTTTGCGGTGCCGTCCGACATGATCTCGGCCAGCAACTGCCCCAGCGCCGGCGCATGCATCACTCCGTGTCCGCTGGAGCCGTTTACCAGAAAAAGGTTGTTGCAGCCGGGCACCGGGCCCAGTACGGCATGTTTGTCGGGGGAGACCTCATAGAGACCGCCCCAGCAGGCGGCGGAATCAATGGAGGCCCGCCGCAATACGGGGACCCTCGCGTGGGCCTTGGCCGTTACGGCAGCAATCCATTCCGGTTCTACCCGGACATCGTATGGATGGCCGGGCACGCCGGGAGTCGGCCAAAGGAGGAGCACCCGGCCGTCCCGCACCCGCAGATGGAAGCCATCGCCGGCATAGATGGTCATCGGCATCGTGTGCGGGAGAAGGTCGCTGGGAGCAGTCACCGCCACCTGCCGCCGCAGCGCCACCACCGGCAGCTCCCACCCGGCCCAGCCGGCCACCACCGCGGCCCAGGCGCCGGCTGCGTTGACCGCGGCGCCGACCCCAACCGGGCCTCGGGAGGTCTGGATCGCCGCGATCGTGCCATCAGCGCGGCGGGAGAGCCCGAGAACCTCGACACCCCATTCGATCCGGACTCCGAGTCGCCGGCATGCGTCCAGATAGCCCTGCAGCATCTGCAGCGGACGGATGAAGCCATCCGTCGGACAGTACACCCCACCGGCCACCTCGTCGAGCCGGAGGGCCGGGTTGAGTCGCGCGATGTCGCCGCACCCCACTTCCACCGCTTCGTGCAGCCCCTCCGCGTGCTGCACCGCCTGGCCCGCGCGAAGGGTGGCCAGCTCGGACGCGTTGGCGGCCAACCAGAGATACCCCGCGGCCTGATACCCCGGATCCACTCCGGTCTCGGCCTCGAAGCATCCTAGCTTTTCCCGCGACAGGAGGGAGAGGCGGACATTGATCGGGGTGGCGTACTGCGCGCGGAAACCGCCGGTTGCCCGTCCGGTGCTGCCCTCGCCGGGGCCGGCGCCGCGGTCGAGCAGGAGCACGTCGCGCCATCCGCGCGCGGCGAGGTGGTAGGCCGCGCTCGCGCCGATGACGCCGCCGCCGATGACGGCGACCGACGCCGACGTCATACGGTAAAGACGTGCTCAGGGTTCTTGAAGCTCTTGAACTCGAGCGCGTTCCCGCTGGGGTCCAGCAGGAACATGGTGGCCTGCTCGCCCGGCTGGCCGGGGTAGCGGGTACGGGGCTCGAGGATGAATGACAGCTTTGCCGAGCGGATCCGGCCGGCTACCTCGTTGAAACGATCCCACGGCAGAATGGCGCCGAAGTGCGGCATCGGCACCTGGATTCCTTCCACCAGCCCGGTGTTCTGGGTCGGCGTCACTCTGCCGGTCGTATGGGCTGAGATCTGGTTACCGAAGAAATCGAAGTCCACCCAGTCTTCGGTGCTTCTGCCTTCACGGCAGCCCAGGACCTCGCCGTAGAAGTGACGGGTGGACGACAGGTCGCTCACGAAAAAGGCGAAGTGAAAGGGCTGCCCACTCATACCGAGGTGGCCTTGGGCTTCCACAGCGCGGCGTCCAGAATAGACCAGAGATGTACCACCCATCCCATCAGGATCAGCCACAGCAGCGCGGCGAGGACGAAGTGGATCCCGGCCAGGAGGAGGCGGCCCTGAATCAGTTGTCCCAGCCCCGGGACGAAGAAGCTCGCGAGCGCCGCAATCACGTTACCAGTGGAGCCTTGACCCGCCATCATGGATTCCTCGGTAAGAGGTTTGCTGGAAGAATAGCGTCATGATCGGCCGGCGGAGCCGCCTGTTATATTGCCGGGTCCATGACCGTGTCCTCGTGAGCCCTGACAGCGCCGCTTCGCCGCCGCCGATGCTGAAGCATTGGCGCGAGGTCAAGGCCCAGCATCCTCACAGCATTCTCTTCTATCGAGTCGGCGACTTCTACGAGATGTTCCACGAGGACGCCGAGCTCGCCGCGCGGTTGCTGGACATCACCCTCACCTCGCGCGGCGATGGGGTGCCTCTCGCGGGCGTACCGGTCAAGGCGGCGGCGGACTATCTCCGGCAACTGGTTGCCGCGGGGCATCGAGTCGCGATCTGCGAGCAGGTGGAAGATCCCAAGCTCGCCCGAGGGCTGGTGCGCCGCGAGGTGGTCGAGACGGTGACTCCCGGGGCGCTGCTGCAGGAGGGCTGGTTGGCCGGGGGGCGGAACAACTGGATGGTGGCGGTGAGACGGGATCCGCGAGCCCAAGGTGGCGGCCTCGCGGCGGTGGATCTGAGCACCGGGGAGTTCGTCCTCGAAACGCTCGATGCCGAAGGCCTGGCCGAGGCGTTCTCCCGGCTCAATCCCGCTGAGGTCGTGGTGCCCGCCGGCGACCCGGCCCCGCCGCTTGCCGGGCCCGCCGCTCCCATGGCCACGGTCCGCGAAGCATGGGAATTCGACCCCGAACTGGCCCGCGAGGAGCTGGCGCGCCGGTTCACGCTCGCCTCACTCGACGGGCTCGGCGTGGGCCCCGCAGACGCGCATGCGATCGGCGCCGCCGGCGCGTTGCTCCGCTATCTCGGCGAGTTGCAGCCGGCCGGCCTTCCCCATCTCGCGCGACCGCTGGTCCGCCGGAGCGAGGCCTATCTCTGGCTCGATGAGATGACCCGGCGGAACCTGGAGCTGGTGGAGCCGCTCCGCGCCGGCAGCCGGGGCTGCACTCTGCTGGAAACGATTGATGCGACGGTGACGCCGATGGGCGGCCGCCTTCTCCGCCAGTGGCTCCTCTCCCCGCTTCGCGATCCCGCCGCGATCGCCCGGCGTCTCGATGCCGTGGAAGTTGCCGTGCGAGATAGCCGCGGCCGCGCCGGATTGCGT
>JACCQZ010000311.1 GCA_013813875.1 Gemmatimonadales bacterium
TGCCGGCGCCAGCCTCACGGCACAGCAGCCGCCCGCGGCCCCGCCCGCGGCCGCCACGGACTCGGCGCGCACCGCGGCCGGCGTTCCCCGCGATTCGACTATCGTGGTGGACCGGGTAGTGGCGGTAGTCGGCAACCGGCCGGTGCTGGCCTCGCAGGTGGACGAGGAGTTGTTCAGCCGGCAGTCTCAGGGCCAGAAGGTACCCAGCACGCCCGATGGGCTCGCCTCGTATCGCAAGCAGGTGGTCTCCTCGATCATTGACGAGGAGCTGCTGGTACAGCAGGCGCTGCGAGACACCGCCATCACGGTCACCGACCAGGAGATCGCCGACGGGGTGGAGCAGCAGGTGCGCAAGGTGCGCGGCAACTTCACCTCCGAGGTGGACTACGGCAACGAGCTGAAGAAGGCCGGGTTCCAAACGCCGGAGGAGTATCGGCGATGGCTGACCGACCAGCAGCGCCGGGCGGCGCTGCAGAATCGTCTGGTTGATCGGTTGCGCACCGACGGCAAGCTCAAGGCGGTATCGCCCACCGAGCAGGAAATGAAAGCGTACTTCGAGGAGCAGAAGGCCAACCTGGGGTCGCGGCCTGCCACCGTCTCGTTTCGGCAGATCATTCTCACGCCCCGGCCCTCTGCCCAGGCGCAGGCCCGTACCCGCGCCAAGGCCGATTCCATCGTGGCTGAGCTGCGAAAGGGCGGCGACTTCGCCACCGCGGCCAAACGCTTCTCCCAGGATCCCGGCTCGCGCGAGCAGGGCGGCTCGCTCAACTGGTTCCGGCGCGGGGTGATGGTGCCGGAGTTCGAGCGGGTCGCCTTCAACCTCCGGCCCGGCGTCATTTCCGATCCGGTGGAGTCGCCGTTCGGCTACCACATCATCCAGGTGGAGCGGGTCCAGCCGGCCGAGGTTCAGGCGCGGCACATTCTACTCACGCCGGAGATGGATTCGGCCAACGTGGCGCGCGCGCGTGCGCGGGCTGAATCCATCCGAAACGCGGTTGCCGCCGGGGCATCGTTCGATTCGCTTCAACGGATCCACCACGACCCCTCGGCGGAGCGGCAAGGCGAAAGCGTCCCCGCCGACAAACTGCCCGAGGCCTATGCCAAGGCGATGGCCAAAGCCGACTCCGGCACGGTGGTCCCGATCTTCACTCTGCCGGGAGCCGGCCGGGAGCAGTTCGTGGTGCTGCAGGTCACCGGCCGGCGGCCGGAGGGGGACATCCGCTACGAAGACGTGAAGGACCGGATTCGCCAGCAACTGGGACAGGAGCTGGCGATCCGCCGCTACCTGGAGCGGCTCCGGCAGTCAACGTACGTCGAGATCAGAAGTTAAGCCGCCACGGCTGGCGGTCACCCTGGGCGACCCCCGGGGAATAGGGCCGGAGATCGCGGCCCGGGCGCTCGTCGACCTGCCCCCAGCCGAAATCACCGTAGTGGGCGCCGACGACCAGATCGCCGATGTTCCGGCGAGCCACCGGGTGCCGGTCGGCACCTGGGGGCTCGGAAGCGGTGAACTGGGCGGGGAGCGCTCGCGCGCCATCCGGGCGGGGCGCCTCGCCGGACACGCCGTGGAGATCGCGGTCAAGCTGGCCCTGGAGGGGCAGGTGGACGCCATCGTCACCGCTCCGGCCCACAAGCACGCGCTGCACCTCGCCGGCTTTCCCTATCCCGGCCACACCGAGTGGCTGGCTCACCTCGCGGGCGGCGTTGACGTCGCCATGATGCTTGCCTCGGACGAGCTGCGCGTGGTGCTGGTCACCACTCACGTCCCTTTCCGCGATGTGCCGGCGCTGCTCACCCAGAAGCGGGTAATCCGCGCCGGGCGGATTACCCGGCGCGGGCTCCGCGAATGGTGGGGGATCGCCGAGCCCCGCATCGCGGTCTGCGCCGTGAACCCGCACGCGGGTGAATCGGGGTTGTTCGGAGACGAGGAGGAGCGGGTGCTGCGACCCGCCGCCCAGGCGCTGGGCGCGGCGGGCCCGCTGCCGGCCGACACGGTATTCGTGCGGGCGATGCGGGGAGAGTTCGACGCGGTGCTGGCGCCGTATCACGACGTGGGGATGACGGCCATCAAGGTGGCGGCGTTCGGCCGGGCGGTGAACGTGACCCTGGGCCTGCCCTTCCCCCGGACCTCACCCGATCATGGAACCGCGTTCGACATCGCGGGCCAGGGACGTGCCGATCCCTCCAGCATGCGGGCGGCGGTCGAGCTGGCCCTTACGCTCGCGACCAGGGTTCTCCAAGCGCCAGCCGGGCCATCAGGCCGAGGTAAGCGTCGAGCTTGAGCTTCTGACTCGCCCTGTTGGCTACCAGCACCGCTCCGCAGCAGAGGATCGTCTCCCGCTCCACCAGCCCGTTGGCCCGCAGCGTATTGCCGGTGTCCACCAGATCCACGATCCAGTGCGAGAGATTGAGCAGCGGGGCCACCTCGACCGAGCCGTTCACCTGAATGATGTCCACCGGACGCCCCGCGATGGCGAAGTGACTCTGGGCCAGCCGGGGATACTTGGTGGCGACCCGGGCGGTGATCCCTCCGGGAAGCTCGGGGTAAGGCGCCGCGGCGGGCGACGCCACCACGAGGCGACAGGCCCCGAAGCCCAGCTCCAGCGGCTCCAGCACGTCGGCGCCGCTCTCCCGCAGCACGTCGGTGCCGGTGACGCCCAGATCGGCGGCGCCCGACTCGACGTACACCGGTACGTCGCCGGGCTTCACCACCAGGAACTCGATGGCCGGATCGCTCGAGGGGATGAGCAGCCGGCGTCCGGCGTCGCCGGCGGGCGCGGCGCCGGCGCGGGTGAACCGCTCCACCGAGGGCTGGTAAAGCCGGCCTTTGGCCAGCGCGATGCGCAGCCGGATCACACCGGTACCTCGGCGATGGTGTCGAGATCGAGAGATACTCCCACCGCCGGCATCGGCCTGCCGAACCGTCCCATCAGCTCGTCGTAGCGCCCACCCGCGCCAGCCGCGCGTCCGGCGCCCGACACGAACAGCTCGAAGTGAATCCCGGTGTAGTAATCGAGCCCCCGCACCTCGCCGAGATCGTAGACGACGTGCGCCCGCTCGCCCGGCGCGAGAGCGGCGTCCAGGGCGAGCAGGTGGCGGAGCCCCGGGATCGCCGCGAGCGGAGCGCGCTCCAGCGCGGTTTCCAACGCGTCGCGCCGCCCCATGACGAACGGCAGCACGGTGAGCGTCTGCGGGTCTCCCTCGAGGTCCTTGAGCGCACGGCGGAGACTCCCGCGGTCCTTGCGGTCAATCCAGCGGCGCACCTCGGCTCGCAGCGGCTCCTCCAAGGCGCCGAGCCCCGCGGCGAGGACGCCGACGTGCCCCACGTTGAGCTGAAAATCCGCCAGCCCGGCGGCGCGAACCAGCTCCAGAGTGAGCCGGACGATCTCGATGTCCGCGGCCAGATCGCCCTGGCCCAGCAGCTCGGCCCCGACCTGCAGCGTTTCCCGGGGGCGACCTCCCCGCTCGGGCTCCTGCCGGTAGACCTTTCCCGAGTAACTGAGCCGCAGGGGACGCCCGGTCCCGGCGAAAGTGGTGGAAGCCACCCGAGCGATGCTGGCCGTGAAATCGTAGCGAAGCGCGAGGATGCGGCCGTCGCGGTCGGGGAAGCGGATCAGGCGCTCGGCTACTCCCGCTCCCGCCGCCCGCAGAAAGGTGTCCTCGTACTCGAAGGTGGGCGGGAGCAGCTCCTCGTAGCCCGAGCGCTCGAGCACGTCCATGGCGGCACGCTGAAGCCCCCGCCGCCGCCGCGCGGCCGCGCCGGTGAGATCGAGTGCTCCCGGCGGAATCGCCGCCAACGAGGGATTGAGCATGGGGCGTGAAGCTAATTCCCGACGCTGGGGGCGCCAGGGGAGGCGAGGTGCTAGCGGCTGCCGGCGGAGAGCGCCTCGCGGACGCCGCGGGCGAGCTGGTCGGCGGTAAACGGCTTTTCGAGCAGGGAGCTGCCGCCGGTGAGAGCGGCCTGGCGCTCGATCGCCTCCTCGGCGTAGCCCGACATGTAGAGCACCCGAAGCCCGGGCTGCTCCCGAACGCATCGCTCGGCCAGCGCCGGGCCGCCGATCTGGGGCATGACGACGTCGGTGAGCAGCAGGTCAATCTTCTCGCTGTCGTCGCGCAGGAAGTCAAGCGCTGCCTGCGCGGTCGGCGCCTCGAGCACCCGGTAGCCCTTGGCCCGGAGCACCCGGCAGGTCAGCGTCCGCACCGACTCCTCATCCTCGACCACCAGAATCGTCTCCGGTCCGCCGGGTGAGTTGCCGGGCGTCTCGGTCTGGGCTCCGGGCAGGTCGGCACCCTGGACCTGCGGCAGGTAGACGGTGAACGTGCTGCCCACGTTCAGCTGCGATCTCACCTGAATCTGGCCGCCGCTCTGCCTCACGATTCCATATACTGTGGCGAGACCCAGCCCGGTACCGCGCCCGAGCTCCTTGGTGGTGAAGAACGGCTCGAACAGGTGCGCCAGGATCCAGTCGTCCATCCCGATCCCGGTGTCGGTCACGCTCAGCGCCACCAGGGCGCCGCCGACCAGGTGATCCCGTCCCTCCCAGTCGGGGGATTCGTGCCGGTGGACGTTGGCGGTCCGGAGGGTAAGCGTGCCCCCCTGCGGCATGGCATCGCGGGCGTTGACGATGAGGTTGGTGATGACCTGCTCGAGCTGGCCGGCATCGGCGTATACGTATCCGAGCGAGGAGTCGGGCAGGAGCTCGAGTGACACGTGCTCGCCGATGATCCGCCGCAACATCGCCGCCAGATCGTTGACCACGGCGTTGAGGTTGATGACTCGCGGCTGCAGCACCTGCTTGCGGCTGAAGGCGAGGAGCTGCCGCGTCAGCGCGGCGGCGCGGTGGGCCGCCCGGGTGATCTCGGTGACGTCCGCCCGGCGAGGATCCTCGGGCCCGATCTCGGCCAGCAGCAGCTCGCCGTGGCCCAGGATCGCGGTCAGCAGGTTGTTGAAGTCGTGGGCTATCCCTCCGGCCAACTGCCCCACCGCCTCCATCTTCTGCGCCTGACGCAACTGGTCCTCGAGGCTCTTGCGATCGGTGATGTCCCGAAGGTAGGCCAGGAAGTACAGCGGCCGGCCGTGAACATCCTGCACTACGGAGCAGTTGAGGTACATCCAGATGGTGCGCCCCGCGCGAGTGAGGCAGCGCATCTCCAGGTCGAACGACCGCGCCTCGCCCTGAACCAGGCGGCGTCGTTGGGTGGCGCCGGATTCGAGATCTTCGGGATGGATCACGTCGTCGAGCCGCATGCGCAGCAGCTCTTCCTCACCGTAGTCCAGCAGCCGGCAGAGCATCGGCGGCACCTTGAGCCACCGGTCGTCGAGACCGACGTGCGCGGTCATGACCAGAGAGACCGCCTCGGTTCGGGCGAGCTGCGCCTGGCTTTCCCGCAGCGCCTCCTCGATCCGAAGCCGTTCCAGGGCACCGCCGCAGTGATCCGCCAACGCCTGCACCGTGTCGAGGTCGCTACGGTCGTAGGCCTGCGGGGTGTAGCTCTGGATCGAGAGAACGCCGTTGATCCGGTCGGAGTGGCGGATGGGGACGAAGATGAGCGAGGCGGATAGCCGGCCGGTGTCGCCGAAGGGGATGAGTGCGTCGGAGGGCTGCCCCGCCTCGCGCAGGATCAGTTGTCCTCCCTCCTGGAGCACTCGCGCGGTC
>JACCQZ010000328.1 GCA_013813875.1 Gemmatimonadales bacterium
TCGCCCGCGTGGTGTTCGTCACCGGCAAGCTGGCCGAGCCGGCACTGCGCCGGGTGCTCGAGGAGATGGAGCCGCCGTTCGAAGCGCGGGTAGCGGTCCTCAAGATCACGGTGGCCGCGCTGATGACCACCTCGTGGATCGCCCGGTTCCTCGAGATCCCCCCCGATACCGACCTGGTACTCCTGCCGGGCCTCTGCGAGGGCGACACCGCCGCCATCAGCGAGCGGGTCGGGGTCCCGGTGGAAAAGGGGCCCAAAGATCTGCGGGAGATTCCGCGATACTTCGGCCAGGCGGCCGCCGCTCTCGACTACGGTAGATTCGCCATCGAGATCCTGGCCGAGATCAACAACGCCCCCCGGCTCTCTCGCGAAGCGGTACGAGCCGCCGCCGACTATTACCGCGCGAGCGGCGCCGATGTGATTGACATCGGATGTACTCCGGGTCTTTCCTTTCCCGCTCTCGGCGACGTCGTCGGGGAGCTTCGCGCGGCCGGCCACCGGGTGAGCGTTGACAGCTTCGATCCGGAGGAGATCCGTACCGCCGTTGGGGCCGGCGCGGAACTGGTGCTCAGCGTCAACGGCAGCAATCTGGATGTCGCCCGGGAGTTGGGAAGCAGCGGGGCCCGAGTCGTGGTCATTCCCGATTTCGGCGAAGGCCTCGACACCCTGGACCGCAACGTGGAGGCACTCGAGCGCTGGAGCGTGCCCTACCTCATAGACCCGGTCATCGAGCCGATCGGCTTCGGGTTCATGGCTTCGCTGGAGCGGTACGCGGAGGTGCACCGCCGCTACCCCGAGGCGACGCTGCTCATGGGTGTCGGCAACATCACCGAGCTCACCAGCGCCGACTCCACCGGGGTGAACGCCCTGCTCATCGCCATCTGCGAGGAGATCGGAGTTGGGGCCGTGCTCACGACGGAGGTCATCCCCTGGGCTCGCGGCTCGGTGCGGGAGATAGACATCGCCCGCCGGCTGATGCACTACGCCGTAGCACACCGCACCCTCCCCAAGGGGGTGGACGACCGGCTGCTCACGGTCAAAGATCCCCTGGTCCTGGAGTACAGCGAAGAGGAGCTGCGGCGGCTGCACGCCGCGGTGAAGGATCCGAACTTCCGGATCTTCGCCGACCGCACCACCATCACCGTCTTCAACCACGAGCTTTTCGTGCGGGGCACCGATATCCAGGAGATCTTCTCCCGTCTCGGCGTGGAGGAGGGAACTCACGCCTTCTATCTCGGCCGCGAGCTGATGAAGGCTAAGCTGGCTATCACGCTGGGTAAGACCTACCGCCAGGAAGGCGCGCTGGCCTGGGGCTACCTGACACCGCCCGACGACGTCAAGTCCGGGCCCGTGAAGCTCACCCAGCGAAAGCGTCGCCCCGAGAGGCGGACGGAAGGCGGGTGAGCGCCCCTATCCCGGCACTGGTCGAGAGCTTCGACTCGACCGAAGACCCGGCCGAGGTGGCTGCGGGGTTCCTGGATCTGCCCTATCTCCTGTTTCTCGACAGCGCGGCCGGAGCAGGTCAAGCCGGGGAGGGCCACCAACTCGGCCGCTACTCATTTCTCTCCGCCGATCCGGCGATCGTGGTGCGGAGCAAGGGTCGGATGACTGAGGTAGGTGAGCGGGGATCCTGGCGCCGGGTCGAGGGGGATGGGCTGGGCACGGTGCAGGCCCTGCTCGCAAAGGTGCGGGCGGAGCCGGTTGCCGGCCTGCCGCCGTTTCAGGGTGGGGCGGCGGGATACATCGGCTACGACTTCGGCGCCGTGCTCGAGCGCCTCCCCGCGCCCCGCTACGACGACCTGGCCATTCCCGATCTGGTGCTCGGTCTCTACGACTGGGTCATCGCGTGGGACAACATGATGGGAAGCGCCTGGGTCATTTCAACGGGAGCCCCGGAGCTCGGCGCCGGCCAAAGCCGCCGCGCACGAGAGCGGCTGGACGCCGTCCGCCGACGGCTGGCGCGACCCGCCGGCGCCAACCCGCCACCGCTCCTGTCCCCACCGAACCATGCGGATGGCGGCTCGGGCGCACCGTCGTACCCCGTCGGGGCGGTGGACGGCGCCCAGACCGTCGGCTTGCGCTCGACATTCACTCACCGGGGCTACCTCGGCGCGGTGGCCCGGGTGCGCGAGTACATCGTCGCCGGCGACATCTTTCAAGCCAATTTGTCCCAGCGCTTTGAGGCGCCGCTACGCGAGCCCCCGTTTGAGCTGTACCGCCGGCTCCGCCGCCGAAATCCGGCGCCGTTCGCGGCCTATCTGCACTTCGGCGATCTCGCCGTGGTGAGCGCGTCCCCGGAGCGATTCCTCCGATTGGACCCCAGTGGAGGCCAGGTGGAAACCAGGCCGATCAAGGGCACCCGCCCACGCGGCCTGGGGCCGATGCACGACGCCGCCCTCGGCCAGGCCTTATCCGAGAGCGACAAGGATCGGGCGGAAAACGTCATGATCGTGGACCTGCTGCGGAACGACCTCTCACGGGTCTGCCGTCCGGGCACGGTGCGGGTACCCGAGCTCTTCGCGCTGGAGCAGCATCCGACGGTGCATCATCTGGTGTCCACCGTCGTGGGCGAGCTCGAGCCGGGGGCCGGCGCGGTGGAGCTGCTCCGCGCCGCCTTCCCGGGCGGCTCGATTACCGGGGCGCCGAAGGTGCGGGCCATGGAGATCATCGCCGAGCTCGAGCCCACCCGCCGGGGCGTCTACTGCGGCTCCATCGGTTTCCTGAGCGCTACCGGCGCCATGGACACGAGCATCGTCATCCGCACGTACCTGGCTCTGCGCGGACAGGTGTACTTTCAAGCAGGCGGCGGTATCGTGGCCGACTCGGAGCCGGAGCAGGAGTATCGGGAGACGGTGGATAAGGCGAGAGCATTGATAGAGTGCTTGGTTGAGGAGTGACAGGTGACAAGTGACAAGTAACAAGGAGAAAGTGACAAGTCCCAACCTTTGCCTTCCCACTTGCACCTTGTCACTTGTCACTTGCCACCACTTAGAACTAAGCACTGATGATCTTACTCATAGACAACTACGACTCCTTCGTCTACAACCTCGCCCGCTACGTCCGCGAGCTGGGGG
>JACCQZ010000342.1 GCA_013813875.1 Gemmatimonadales bacterium
ATCATGCCCCCTTCGTTCCACTCAGGGTGACATCGTGCTGCTCCCGGCGGCGGCCGCGGCGCTCGACCACTCGGACTGACCGGGCTCGCTTGCCTCCCGCGGCGAACTGGTGCAGCAACAGGCCCACCCCGTAGAGCAGACCCAGTGCGATGTGCGAGATGGCCATGGCCTCGAGCCAGCCCTGGTGAGTGACGGCCTGAATCAGGTACCCGGTCACGATCATGGGACCGAGGGCCACCAAAGTGACCAGGCCGGTTCGGCGCCCGTCGCGCATTCCCGACTGCACGTGCCGCCAGACATGTCGCAGGGCGACCAGGCCGATGGAGAAGGTCAACAGCGGCGCCACCAAGATGTGCAGCTTCAGCATCAGCGGCTGCCAAGGATGATTGACCACGGCGAACGGGTCGTCGCTCACCAGCAGGTATTTCATCCACATGAAGAGAACACCGGTCACCAGCGTGGCGACCGACGTGCTCCAGACCGCCCAGCGCTCGAACCGGGTCACGGAGAATTCCCCGCGGTCTCGTGCCCGAAAGGCCGAATCCGCTGGTGGACCGCCAGCACCCGGCGTGAAGCGCGGACGATAGCGGCGGACGTCAGCGTCGCGCCCGTCATGTTCGCGATGGAGCCCTTGAGCGAGAGCTGTTGGCTCAAGCTCTTCCCCTCGAACTGGGCCAGCCACGGCTCACGGGCCTCGTACTCGGGCGGCTCGGCAAAGCGGAGCACCTCGATCGCACGGATCCGGTCGTCCGGCTGCACCACGATCATGAGAACTTCGTTGAGAGTCCGAACCCGGTGGCTGTCGAAGTACGCCACTCCCACCGGCGCGCCGTCCCGGCGGGCCACGTAATAGGTAATCACCCGCTGGCTGACCACTACGTCCGACCCCGCCGCCGCCTGGATCGCCGCGAGATCTTCCGGCCGGAGAAAGGCGGTGCGCCGCTCCAGCACTGCCGGCGCCGGGAAGGCGCTCTGCAGCGCCTCCCGCATCGAGAGCTGCGCCCGCAGCGCCACCGGGGTGACGCCGATGAGCCACGCGGCCGCGGCCAGGCTAAAACAGATAGCCGAGGTTGACATTGAGCTGATTGATCCCGGTTTCAGCGTCGTTGCCGATGACCTGATAGTCGGCCTTGAGCGATACGTTGGGCAGCGGCTTCCACATGGCGCCGAGGGTGACGAAGCGGCGGTCGTTGGCCGGGTTGGCGAGGAACCCGGCGGGCACCCGGTCCTGGGTATTGAGCTGCTCGTAGCGAACATAGGGTACCAGCTCGTGGCTGCCCTCGAGGCCGCGGAGCACGTCGTAGCCGCCCTGCACGTACCATCCCGTCATCCGGTCGCCTACCGAACCGTCGCCGGTGAGCGAGTTGAGCTCGTTCACCTCCGCGGCGTCGTCGAGGGTGGCCATCGCCAACAGCCCGCGCAGATCGAAACCGCGGGCCTTGTACTCCGCATGACCTTCCCAGATGACCGTCCGGGCGCTGACGGTCACGGTCGGATCGGAAGGGAGCACGGCGCCCTGCCCCGAGTTCCCCAGGTAGGCGGAGGCGCCGACGGTCAGGCCCAGCACACCGGTGTAGTCCACCCGGCCCACACCGCCGAAATTCTGCGCGTCCGCTTCGGAGCCGTTCTGGCGGCCGCCGCGGATACCGGCCGCGCCGAATCCGGTGGCGTCGAATCCGTTGATGAGATAGGCGCGGTAGGTCAACGGGCCCCTGGCGCCGAAGAACCCGATACCGCTCTCCCGCCAAGTGGAGGGAATGATCTGACGCTCGGTTTCGGGGCGACGGGTGCCGAGGAAGGTGGGAGGCTCGTGGATCTCGTTGATGAACCCCATGGGCGGCAGCAGCAGCCCGGCCCGGAGCCCGAACGCCGGCGAGAGCCGGTAGTCGAGATAGAGGAACTCGGCCGATACCGAGCCGGCGTTGTCGGTGCTCCCGTGCTCGAACTCCAGCTCCGAGTTGAACAGCAGCTTGTCGTTGAACTTGTAGCCGACGTAGACGACGGCGCGGAGCGCGTCCAGTCGGTCGGTGCTGCCCGATGGAGCGTCGTCCTCTCGCGAGCCCGCGAAGTTCTCGTAGAGCACCTCGCCGTAGCCGCCGACGGAGACGCCCTGACGCACCTTGTACACCTTCGATGCGGCGGGGCCGAAACCGTAGATGCCGCTGTCGGCCTCGACCACCACGTCGCGGCCCAGCCTCAGCTCCTCGATTTCCTGCGTGATCGCCTCAACCTGCTCCTGGAGCTGCTCGATCGTTGTGGTGTCCCGCTCCTGCGCCACCGCCGGGGCGGCCAGAAGCGTCAACAATCCCACGACTCCGGAAAGCCTCTGTATCTCCCGCTGCACTTAACCTCCTAAAGAGATGGTACTGTCCACGATCAGGAACTGCTCGAGCGCGCGATTCCAGCTCCGCACCAGCCGGCCGTTCCGCTCGATGAGAAGCAGCACACCCACGTCGTCCCGCCGCTCCGCCCAGCGGAGACCGGCCTCGGGGCCGAGCACGAGGAGAGCGGTCGAGATGATGTCGGCGGCGGCCGGATCTTCTGCTACGGCGGTGACGCTGCCCCAGGGAGCAACCGGAGCGCCGGTGCGCGGATCGAGGACGTGTCCCAGCCGCCGGCCCGAGACCGTCACGTAGCGCTCGGACTGCCCGCTGGTGGACGCGGAACAATCCCGCAGCTTCAGGCGGACCGCCGGCTCGGCGCGCTGCGACGGATGCGCCACCGGCACCACCCAGTCTCCGCCCTTCTGGTCGGGCCCGAACACCAGCACCTTCCCGCCGAAGTTGAGCATCCCCGAGCGGATCCCGTGTCGCCGGAGCTCGCGGAGGGCGTCTCGGAGCGCCGCCCCCTTGCCGAAGCCGCCGGTATCAATCCACGCGCGGGAACTGAGGCGGCTGACGGCCCTGGTTGTATCGGTAAAGGCAAAGCGATCCATTCCGGTGGCGTCCCGTGCTGCGGCGAGCTCCCCAGCCGAGGGAATCCGCCCCACGCCGCGCATATCCCAGGCATCGTTCAATGCGCCCACCGCCGGGTCGAAGGCTCCACCGGTGGTTCGGGTCCATTGCTCGGCCTCGCGCAGGAGGCGGTAGAGAGCGGGCGAGAGCACGACCGCCTGGCCCACACCGGCGTGGTTGAGCCGCGACATCTCGCTGTCGTCGCGCCAGGTGGTGAGCAGGTTCTCCGCCCGGCGCACCGCGCTGAGCGCATCCTCGATGGCGCGGATGCCCTGCACCCGAGTGGGCGCCGCGACGGCAACGCTCAGGGTGGTGCCCATCAGGTAGGCTTCGCGCTCGACCCACACCTGCTGGTGGAAGGAGAGAGCGAGCAGCGCTGGTACCAGGGTGTGGATCAGAGGGGAAACCGAATGAGAATGATTATCATTCTTAGTGACTCGTTATTACCAAAGTACTTCCCATTCACTTGCCTGTCAATCGCCGCCTGCGGAGATTTGAACCCGAGCACTCCACCCCCATCTCGGAGCTCCGATGGCTTTCCTGCCGCTGCGAGCGGTCGCCCCTGACGACGCGACGAGCCGGGTTTACGACGACTGGCTCGCCGACCTCGAAGGCCGGCTGGGGGAGCCGGGGGCTGATTGGTACCGGATCACT
This sequence comes from Gemmatimonadales bacterium, assembly GCA_013813875.1. Classification (GTDB taxonomy): domain Bacteria; phylum Gemmatimonadota; class Gemmatimonadetes; order Gemmatimonadales; family GWC2-71-9; genus CAVVWJ01. Next base: position 3,609 of record JACCQZ010000342.1, read on the forward strand.
CGCGAGGTGCTCTACCAGCTCTACTTTCCGGGATTCGGCGACTACGACGAGCGGTTGAACGATCCGGCCACGCCGCTGGCCACCCGCGCCGCCCTCCTCGCCATGGATCCCCACGGCATCACCCTCGAGCCCGAGTACTACGCCGACGTGGACCCGGAGCGCTTTGCCCGGGTCAAGCCGCTCCACTGGCTCTGGCAGAGCTTCGACCGCTCGCCGCTCGGCGGAGGCAACGTCCACCTGGGCGTTCGTTTCCGCCGGATACTGGCTCGCCACCTCTTTGCCCGCTGCGGGCGGAACTTCAAGTGCTTCCACTTCGTCGAGTTTTCCTTCGGCTACAATCTCGAAGTGGGCGACGACGTGGTGGTACACCGCTGCGTCCTGCTCGATGACCGCGGCGGCATCACCCTCGGCGACCGGGCGAGCATTTCCGACTACGCCAACATCTACAGCCACACCCACAGCATCGTGGATCAGCGCGACGTGACCAACGCCCGCACGGTGCTGGAGGACGACGTACGCATCACCTATCATGCGACCGTCCTTGCCGGTGTGCGCGTGGGACGGAGCGGGATGGTCGGCGCCTCCGCCGTCGCCACCAAGGACGTGCGTCCCTTCCACGTGAACGTGGGCATCCCGGCCAAGTCCATCCGCATCAAGCCGAACGCGCCGCCTGACGCCTACGTTACCGAGCGGGTGATGCGGCGCGAGCCGCAGGAGCCCTGACCCTGGCCCGCGCCCGCGAGCGCTGGTACCTCTCTCCGTCGGCGCTCGCCGCGTGGGCCCTTATCGCGAGCGCGCTCCTCGCCCTCTCCTTCGGCGGCATGTCCCGCCGTCTGGCCGAAGTGGCCGGTGTCGCCGGCACCGTTATCGTGGTGCTCACCGCCTGGCGGCGGGAGTGGGAGCTGCCGCTTCACGCGGTGGGCGCGACGCTGCTCGCCGTCATCGCCTGGCTGGCGGACGATCGGCTGTGGGGAATCGCGGCGCTCGCCGTGCTCGCCGTCTCGGCCAGCTTCTGGGTGGCGCTCAGCCGGGGGCAGCGCCGGCTGCAAGACTCGGAGGCCAAAACCGAGCAGCTCGCCACCCAGCTCGACCGCCGGATCAGCGAGCTCTTCTCTCTCCAGGAGCTCAGCTACGTCCTCTCGGAATCAATTCAGCTCGACCGTATCGTGGATCAGGTGGCCCGCTACGCCGGGCGCTTTCTGCAGACCGACGGCGCGATCGTAGTGCTGGCTGATGACGAGGAGGGGAAGCTGCTCCGCGTCGTCGCGGCCACCGGATCACTGGAGCCGCTTCTCGGCCGGGTGACGGAAGAGTCGGACGCCGCGTTGGTGCGGTTCGCGATCAACCGGGAGCGGATCGAAGTGGCCCAGGGAGTGGCGACGCCGACGGTGAGCCTCATCGGCGGGCTGACGGTTCGGTCGGCCGCGGTGGCACCGCTCCGGTCTCAAGGCGTCACCATGGGAGCGCTGGCGGTGGCGGACCGGCAGGGCGGCCCCTTTACCACCGAGGATCTCTGGCTGCTCTCCACGGTGGCCACCAACGCATCGGTGGTCCTGGCCAATAGCCGGTTGTACGAGATGGTGCGCCGGAGCAAGGAGGAATGGGAGACCGCCTTCAACGCGCTCACCGAGGGGATCGCGGTGGTCGGCCCCGGCGGCGCGATGCTGCGGGCCAACCGCGCGCTGGCCGCCCTGGCCGAGGTGAAGGAGACCGAGTTGGTGGGCCGCAACTTCTGTGAGACCCTCTTCGGCACCTCCGAAGCGGTGGACGAGCTGATCGAAGCCGCCGACCGCGGGGAGCGCACCGCGCCGCTGGTGGTGCGCCTGGAGCGCAGCCAGCGGGTGCTTCGGCTCACCGCGTCGCCGCTCACCGAGCGCGCCGACGCGGCGCATCCTTTCGGCCGGGCGCCGGTGGTGGTTCTGGTGGAAGACGTCACCGAGCAGCGGCTCATGGAGTCTCAGCTCATTCAGAACGACAAGATGGCCTCAATCGGCCAGCTCGTCTCCGGCGTGGCTCACGAGCTCAACAACCCGCTCACCTCGATCGCCGGGCTCACCGAGCTGCTGCTCGAGCGCGATCCTCATCCGGAGCTCCCGCGGGAGCATCTGCGGGTCATTCACGACCAGGCGGAACGGGCGGGACGGATCGTGCGGAATCTGCTGACCTTTGCGCGCAAAGGCGTGGCCGAGAAAGCCGCGGTGGACCTCAACGACGTGGCCTCCCGCACCGGCCTCCTCATCATGTACGAGCTGCAGCTCCACCGGGTCGAGCTCGATTGGAGGCCGAGTGCCGAGCCGGTCGTGGTCCTGGGCGACCGCTACGAGCTGCAGCAGGTGCTACTCAACTTGGTGACCAACGCCGTGCAGGCGGTGAGCGCGCTGCCGCCGGGACGTCCGCGGCGCATTCGGCTGGAGACGGCGCGGCACGAAGGCGAGGCGATTCTGCGGGTGCGAGACACCGGACCCGGGGTGCCGCCGCACCTCGCCTCCTACCTGTTCACCCCGTTTTTCACCACGAAGGGACCGGGCGAAGGCACCGGGTTGGGACTCTCGCTGAGTTACGGGCTGGTAAAAGCGCACGGCGGGGATCTGGTGTACGAGGCGCCACCCGAAGGGGGAGCGGAGTTTCGGGTGACCCTGCCGTTCTACGATGAAATCCCCGAGCAGGCGAAAAAACCGGTGGCGGCGCGCGCGGAGGAACCCGTCACCTCGCACCGGATCCTGGTGGTGGACGACGATCCCGCCGTCCACCGGCTGGTGAGCGCGCTCTTCACTCCCGACGGCCACGCGGTCGAGGTGGCGCGCTCCGGCGAGCAGGGCCTGCGGATGCTGCGCGAGCGTCAGTTCGACCTCGTCATCGCCGACGCGCGGGTACCGGTGGGGGCGGCCGAGCTCTTCGTGCACGCCCTCTCAGCCGCCTGTCCCGACATCTATCCCCGCCTGATCCTGGGCTCTCGCGGCGAGAGCGGATTTCCCGAGCCGCTGCCGGACGGCGGCATCCGCTGCGTCGCCAAGCCCTTCAACCTTCGTGATCTGCACGCGCTGGCGCTGGAAGTCTTCGCTAATAACCTGCCGCACTCGCCGGTCGCCACGGGCGGACACTGACCCGTCCCTTGACTCTGGCACCGGCCGCCGCCGCGTCGGCGGTAGCCCAGAAGTTCCCACCCGCATTCAGATCAGGCGCTTCGATGAACCAGCCGCTGGCGCGGAGAAAGACGTTGCCCGACACCTCGGTGCCGTGTCCCGCGGCATCCACCACCAGCCCGTCGCCTACTCGATCGAACAGGTTGCCGCGCACCCGGGCATTGGTAGTCTGCTCCAGCACGATGCCCTGCTGAGTGCCGCCCAGCGCGTTGTCATCAATCCGGTAGCCCCGGCTTCCCATGGCCACCTTCGCGGCAGAGACTCGGATCCCCACCCGGGCGTCGAGCAGGACATTGGATTCGATGGTGTTGTCCTGGCCATGGTCGGCGGAGATCGCCGCCTCCCGGGCGCCGATGACGGTGTTCTCCCGAAGCGTGCTGCCATTGACGTGGTCCAGCCGGAACCCCCGCTGGGCGCCATCCACCCGGTTCTCCAGAAAGCTGATGTTCCACGAGTAGGCAGCCAGGAAGCCGCTGCCGCTCGCGCGAGAGGCATCGTTCCGGTAGACCAGGTTGCCGACCGACGCTCCGGCGAGAGGCCGAGCCCCGGTGAGCCAGAGGCCGGTGCTCGAGGAGGAGAGATCGTTGCCGGCAAAGGTGTTGGAATCGCTTCGCTCCCGTACGAGCACCGCGGCCGAGCCGCATTCCGCTCCGGGCGCGGCGCAGCGGCGGGTCTGGTCGGCGCGATTGCGGACGACGTGGTTGCGGGAGGATCGCCAGAGGTGAATGGCCCAGCCGGTGTTGCCGGTGAGCACGTTGTCGGCGAGGTAGCTCTCCCGCGCCTCCACCAGGCCGATTCCGTTCTGTGCGCCGCGGGCGGTGATTCCAGTGACGCTCGCGCCTATGGTGCCCTGCAGCAGGATCCCGCCGCCGTACGCCAGGAAGACCCGGGGCCTGAAGGGGTCGAGACGGTCGGCGGTGTCGGCGCGCTCGGGTGTGGAGCGAAGCGGCTGTCTTCGGCTGCCGGAGAGATCCATGCCGGTGACGCGGTGCCCGCGGCCCCCTTCGAGGCGCACCCCGAAGCGGTAGCCTCGCACCGTACCTCCCAGAATCGAAACGCCGTCCACATCCCGGCTGGTGACACCGGTGCCGACGAAGCGGCCGGGCACCGAATCGCCACTCTCGAGCACCACGCCGGAAAGGTCAATGCGGGTTCCCGATGCCGCCGCGATGATCACCCCGCGCTCCGACGGATCGGCGATGCGGTATCGGCCGGGGCAGATCCGTACCTCGCCCTGCACCTGAATCCCGGCGCGGTTGGGGCGAACGCAGGGTGCCGAGGCGCTGGCGGCGAGCCAGGTCAGGGCCAGCAGGGCGCCCGCCGTCATGGCCGCACCGGGTAGCCCCGCTCCCTGAGGTAGGCGCGCGCCTCGGGAAGGGTGGACCCCTGAAAGTGGAAAATGGTCGCCGCGAGCACGCCGTGGGCGCCGGCCTCGAAGGCCTCGGCGAGGTGGGGGAGATTTCCCGCGCCGCCGGAGGCGATGACGGGAATGGAGACCGCGGCCGACGCGGCCCGCAGCAGCGGCAGATCGTACCCGGTGCCGGTGCCGTCCTTGTCCATCGAGGTGAGGAGAATCTCACCGGCGCCTTTCGCCTCCAGCTCGCCGATCCACTCGATCGCGTCCAAAGAGGTCTCCTCACGTCCGCCGTTCACCATCACCGCGAGCCTCCCACCAATTCGTTTCACATCCACCGCCGCCACGACGCACTGGGTGCCGAAGCTGTCGGCGAGCTGAGGGACGAGCGACCGGTCGCGCACCGCGGCGGTGTTGACCGACACCTTATCGGCGCCGGCCCGAAGCGCCGCTCCCGCATCGGCCACCGAGCGTATCCCGCCTCCGACGGTGAACGGGATGAAGATGGACTCGGCTACCCGCGCGACCATCTCCAGCGTGGTCTCCCGCTGGTCCGGGCTCGCCGAGATGTCCAGAAATACCAGCTCGTCGGCTCCTTCCGCGTCGTAGCGCGCCGCCTGCCACACCGGGTCGCCGGCGTCCCGCAGCGACTCGAAGTGCACGCCCTTTACCACCCGACCGCCGGCGACGTCGAGACAGGGGATGATGCGGCGGGCTAACATACCCGCAAGACGTCTTCCAGCGGTCCGGCGTTGCCCGCACCGACCAGGGCGAGCACGTCGTCGAGGGCGCGCCGCTCCCGCGGCCAGGCAAAGCGGATCCGGGCCGCTTCGGGCCGAAGCCACTCGGCCAGATCGTGCTCGCGACTGAGGCGGATCTCGGTATCGGGGACGGTGAACGCCACGAACACCGGCACCAGCGCCACTTCATCGAGCCGGTGCTGGTAGAACGACTCCACCCGGCTGAGATTGTACAGTCGAGTCGGGGTAAGGCCGGTCTCCTCCAGCAGCTCGCGTACCGCGGCTTCGGCGGGCCGCTCGTCGGCCTCGATGTGCCCGTGCACCGTCTCCCACGAGCCGGGACAGCGCCCGCCGGGGGCCCGCCGCAGCAGCAGACATTCCACCGACGCTCCGGTCCCCCGAAGCACGTACAGGTCCACCAGCGATACCCGGATGCCGGTCACGGCCGCCACCGCGCAAAGGCGTCGAGCAGCGCCATTCCTGCCCGCTGGGATTTCTCGGGGTGAAACTGCGCACCTACCACGACCCCCTCGCCGACCAACGTGGGGAAAGACTCGCCGTACTCCCCGATCCCGAGCACCGCGTTCTCGGCCACGGCGGTAGGATGGTAGCTGTGCACGTGATAGAAGAACTCGGCTCCCTGGCTGAACAGCGACGCCAGCATGGCATGCCGGCGTCCCGGCCCGGTCAGGTCCACCCGGGCCCAGCCTACGTGGGGGACCGGCAGCGAGGTCGCGAAGCGCCGCACCCGGCCGGCGAGCAGCCCGAGGCCGCGGGCTCCGGGCGCCTCCTCGCTGCCCTCGAAGAAGAGCTGCAGCCCGAGACAGATGCCCATCACCGGGCGCCCGGCCGCCGCGACCTCGCGCACCGCGCCGCCGAGCCCGGTCTGCTCGAGGGTGCGCGAGGCCTGACCGAAGTTGCCGACGCCTGGCAGCAGCACCCGATCGGCGCCGCGGACCTCGTCGGGGTCGGTGGTGAGCGTGGCGGTGTGCCCGCCGGCAGCCAGCGCGCGCACCACGCTCTTGAGATTGTTGACGCCGTAGTCCACCACCGCGATCACAGCGTTCCCTTGGTGGACGGCACCCCGACGACACGCGGATCGAGCGCGGTGGCGGCGTCGAGCGCGCGGGCGAACGCCTTGAAGGCCGCCTCCACGATGTGGTGGGGATTGTCGCCGCGGACCAGATCGAGGTGCACGGTGAGCCCGGCGTTGAGCGCCAGCGCGCGGAAGAACTCCGGAGTGAGGAAGACGTCGTAGTCGCCCAGCATCTGCCACTTGGGGATTTCTATGTCGTAGAAGATGAACGGGCGCCCGGAGACGTCCACCACCGCGCGCACCGCCGATTCGTCGAGCGGCACCGTGGCATCGGCGTAGCGGCGGATGCCGGCACGGTCACCGAGGGCGCGTCCTATGGCGGTGCCGAGCGCGATGCCGGTGTCCTCCACCGTATGGTGCCCGTCCACGTGGAGGTCGCCCTGAGCGGTGATGGTCAGGTCGAGCAGTGCGTGGCGCGCCAGCGCCTCCAGCATGTGGTCGAAGAATCCGATCCCGGTCCGCACCGACGCCTCACCCCGGCCGTCGAGGTCCACCCGAACGTAGAGCTCGGTTTCGTTGGTGGTGCGCCGGACTTCCCCGATACGGGGCATCGAACTCCTCTCAGGCTGCGACGATCCCATCCAGCGCCTCGATCACCGCGTCCATGTCCTCCTCCGTCCCCACCGAGATTCGCAGGCACTCCTCTAGCTCCGCCGCTCCGGAGACGTCCCGCACCAGGATCCCGTATTCATCGTACAGCCGGCGGAAGACTTCGCGGGCCGGGAGCGCGGCGCACCGGATGAGGACGAAGTTGGCGGCGCTGGGATACATGGTGATTCCCGGCACCCCGGCCAGCCGCGCCACAAAGCGGTCGCGGACGTTCACGATTTCCCGGGTTCTCGCGGCCAGAAGCGCGCTGTGGCGGAGCGCGATGCCGGCGGCGGCCAGGGTGACCAGGTTGACGTTGTAGGGCAGTTTGCCTTTGGCGAGCTCGTGGGCCATGGCGGGGTGAGCCAGCGCCAACCCGAAACGAAGTCCCGCCATGCCCATCGCCTTGGAAAAGGTCCGCAGCACCACCAGGCGCGAGCTCCGCGAAAGCAGCGGAATGGCGCTCGGGCCGCCGAAATCCTGGTAGGCTTCGTCCGCGAGCACCAGCGCACCGGTCTCCGCCAGAACCCGCTCGACCGCTCCCGGCGGCAGCGCGGAGCCGGTCGGGTTGTTGGGCGAGTTGAGCACCACGACCTTGGCCCGCTCGCGAACGGCCGTCTCGATCAGCCGGTCCACGTCGTACTCAAAGCCGGCACCCAGCGGCACGGCCACGTAGCGCCCGCCCAGCACGTTGGTGAGCAGGCGGTAAAGGGAAAAGGTCGGGGACGGCGCCACCACCACGTCGCCGCCGGCGAGCGCCACCGACAGAGTGGCTTGAATCAGCTCGTTGGATCCGTTTCCCACCAGCACACCATCGTCCACCCAACCATAGTGCGCCGCGAGTCGCGACAGCAGCTTCGGCGGAGCGAATTCGGGATAGCGCTGCCAGGGGGCGGCCATCACTTCGTCCACCACCGACCGCTTGAGCTCCGCGGGAAGGTCGTAGGGGCACTCGTTCTGATTCAGCTTCCGGCGCGCCGGAGACGAGCTCAGGGTGTACGGGGTCTGGGAGCGCACCGCCGGCTTGATGAGGGCGAGTCCAGCGGACGCCTCCGGGGGCACGCCCGCCGGGCCGGGGGTATCCTCTGCGAGCGGTCGGGCGGGGGTGGGAGCGGTGGGCTGAGTGAGGGGCCGGTTCAAGCGCGGTGGCGGCCGAGCACGGCCTGGAGCCTGGCGGAGAGCGCGCGGGCCCGGAACGGCTTGGTGATGAAGTCGTCGGCGCCCAGCTCGAAGACCCGCACTTCGTTGTCCTCATCGCCTTTGGCGGTGAGCACCATGATCGGGACGGAGCGGGTGGCGGGGCGCGAGCGCAACTGGGTCAGGACACTGTACCCGTCGAGTCCGGGAAGGTTGAGATCGAGAATGATGACATCAGGAGCGAACCGGTCCACCTGATCGAGCGCCTGTACGCCGTCCTGCGCCTCCGCCACGGTATACCCTTCGCGCTCCAGGAGATCCTTCATCACCCGGCGAAGCGGCTCCTCGTCTTCGACCAGGAGAACGCAGGTGCCGCGCCCCCGGCCATCGGCGCCACGTGCGGTTGCACCCTCGTCTACCAGCTCGAGGTCGAGAGGGAACCCGGCCAGGACGGCGGCGGCAGGCGCGGCCAGAGGCGGAGGCGGCGGCGGCGCGTCCCGGCTGGATCGTCCGGCCGGGCGATCCCGTTCCACCGGCGTGCGCGTCCGGTCTTCCTGCGGGATGTCGGTGACCCGGAGCAGCTCCTCCAGAGTGGAATCTCCAGCGAGCACGTGGCGCAAGCCGCTCTCGAAAAGCGAGCTCATGCCGTTGCCCCGGGCCACCTCGGCGATCTGATCGGCGGTGGCGCCTTGCCCCACCCGGCGCTCCAGCTCGGGCGTCATGGAGAGCACCTCGACGATGCTGAAGCGGCCGCGGTAGCCGGTCATGGCGCACTGGGAGCACCCGACCGCGCGCGAGAGCTCGGTGCCCGGCGGGATGAAGCGCGCCAGTTGCCCCGGCACCGGCTCGGCGGAGACCTCGCGGCAGGCGGAACAGAGTCGCCGCATGAGGCGCTGAGCCACGACTCCGCGCAGCGCCGAGGCGATCTTGTACGCCTCCATTCCCATGTCCACCAGGCGGGTGACCGCGTTGGGAGCGTCGTTGGTGTGAAGAGTGGAGAGCACCAGGTGGCCGGTGAGCGAGGCCTGCAGCGCGATCTGGGCCGTCTCCTGGTCGCGGATCTCGCCGACGAGCACCACATCGGGGTCCTGGCGCAAGATCGAGCGCAGCGCGGAGGCGAAGGTGAGCCCCGCCTTGTCGTGCACCTGCACCTGCACGATGTTCTGGCCCAGCCGGTACTCGACCGGATCTTCCACCGTGACGATGTTCACGCCCTCGCTCTGAATCATCCGGATGGCAGAGTAGAGCGTGGTCGTCTTTCCCGATCCGGTCGGACCGGTCACCAGGATGATCCCTTCCTTGTGGCTGAGGAGGTCGGTTACCGACTTCCGCTCGTCGGCGTGCATTCCGAGCGACTCCAGGCTGAGTACCGTGGAGCGCTGGCTGAGGATGCGGATGACGACCTTCTCACCCAGCGAAGCCGGCAGCGTGGAGACGCGGAGGTCCACCGGATCGCCGTTGACCGACACCCGTGCCCGCCCATCCTGCGGCCGCAGCCGGTCCGCGATATCGAGACCGGACATGATCTTGATCCGGGAGATGAGCGGCACACCCGCATTGCGGGGGATCTTCATGACCTGCCGCAGCACGCCATCTATCCGGTAGCGCACCACCACCCCACCCTCGATCGGCTCCACGTGCACGTCGCTGGCGCGGCTGGCCACGCCATCGGCCAGCATCATGTCCACCAACCGGATGATCGGCCGCGCGCTCGCTTCCGCCGCGCTGGCGACCATCTCTTCTTCATCCGCGATTTCCCTGACGTCGAGGTCGCCGCTGATTCCCTCCAGCAGCCGGGTGACGACATCCTCGCCGGTCCGGTAGATCTCGTCCACCTTGTCCCGGATGCGGCGGGGCGAGCCCAGCAGCATCCTGACCTCGCGGCCGGTGGCAAAGGCGAGCACTTTCTCGGCGTCAATGTCGAACGGGTTGGCGGTGGCGATCTCGAGGTAGGAGTCGGTCTGCCGGACGGGCACGACGTTGAACCGGCGAGCCAGTTGCTCCGGCACCGCCGTGGCCATGTTGGAGTCAACCTGCGCGAGATCCGCCACCGGGAAGCGAAAGCGCGTGGCGACGGCGGCGAGAATATTCTCGTCGCCGGTCAGCTTGCGCTGGACCACGGTCTCCCACAGCGAGGTCGGAGCCGCGCCCGGCTCCTGCCGGATGGCCTCGATGGCCTGGGCGGGCAGCAGCGACTCGATGGTATGCACCAACCATTCGTCGGTGAACTGCATGCGCACTCTGAGGTTGGGCGGAGGTGAGGGAACCGACGTAATCTAGCGGGACCGCCCCCCTTTACAGCAGTCCCCACCAGTCGCGGTTGATGTCCACGGTCAATCCCACCCGGCCGTCCCGGAGTCCTATGCCGGCTTCGACGCGCAGCAGGCGCATGAACCACTCGACCGCCACGCCCGCCACCGGCCGCACTCCACCGCTCGAGCGCCAGGGAACTCCAGATATGGGTCGCTCCGCGTAGCCGGCGGCAACGAAAGGCGCCAGCGTGAGGGTCCGCCCGGTGCTGGCAAACGATCCCAGCGGGATGGCGGGCGCCGGCACCTCGAGCCGCCATTCGAGGTGGGCCAGCGCCGCCGTTCGGCCTCCATAGGCCCGGAAGGGCTCTCCCACCAGCGTGCCCCTCCCCCCGATCACGAAGCTGCGATGGGCCGGCAGCCCATCGTTGCCGGCGCCCAGGTACACCCGGGAGAGCAGCTCGCTGCCACCGAGGCTCGCGAGCCAGCGGCCCTCGAGCGTGCCGCGAACGTAATCGCTGGGCCCCTCGCCGGCCTCCAGCGCCACCCGCCCCTGCAAGTCCCGCCGCACAGCGATGCCGCCACTCGCGCGCTCCAGGCTGAGTCGGGCAGTCCGGTAAGTGCCCGCGCCGAGCGCCGGATTGGGCTCGTAGCTGCCGTTGGCGGGCTCCGCCGCCACCGCTACCGAGCGACTTTCCTGCACCTCCAGGTCGAGCCCGAGGGTGGTCCGCCCGCTCACCCGATGGCGGACGCCGCCGCCCGCGGTGTGCAGAAGGACATAGTCCCCCAGGTCCTTCCCTCCCTCCTGCGCCAGGATCGAGTTGAGAGCGGGCGAGATCACCGCCAGGTCGCTGAGGTCGCGGATCTGCCGGCCCGCTCCGAGAGTCAATCGGGTGCCGCCGCTGCCCACCGAGGCCGTGAGCTCGCCGGTGATCCGCTCATCCGAGGTGCCGTAGGCGATCTGCGGCCTGAGCTGGAGCCGGCTTCCCTCCAGTCCGACCACGCCGCCAAAGCCCAGCGTGAGACCTTGAACCCGATTGACCCGGATCAGGTCGCTCAGGGAGCCGGTGGCGAGGCGGTTGGAGGGGAGCCCTCCCAGCGCGCGCGCGCGCGCGATCCGCTCCACCTCGACCCGAAGCTCGTCCATGTCCTGCCGGTTGAGCGGGGCCGCCACGTCCGCGATGGCGCGCTCGAGCGGCTCGCTCCAGGTCGTGTCGCCCGCCACGGGCCGGCGCAGCCCGGCGATCGGCGGTCCGCTGAACAGTCCCGGCGGGAGGGCGAGATTCAGATCATACTCCTCGATCTCCCAGCGTCCGCGGATGATCCCGCGGGCGGGAAAGTCGAGCCAGCTCACCCTCCGGCGGATCTCCACCTCCTGGCGGTACGGCAGCCAGAAGCTGCCCTCGTAGAGCGCATTCTCCAGCACGATACTGATGTCCTCGAGCTGGCGGTCGAGGTACGCGGCCGGAGTGAAGCTGAAGCGAAACCGCACCAGCTCGGCGGAGGCGGCATCGAGATAGAGCGTGCCCACCACCAGCGGACGGGCAAACGAGCGCGGCCGTGCCTGCACCTCGCGCACCGAGATCTCGCCGCGCCCGGTGCGTATGGCCAGCGAATCGCCGAGGGCGTAATCGTAGAGCAGGAGCCCGCCGGGCGAGAGCGGATGGACCACGTCGCGCACTTCGTCGCCCTCACCGATGCGGATGACGTCGCCGAAATTGTTGGTGACGATGCCGAGGTGGTCGCGGTGATAGTTGATGTCGGTGGGAAGAAAGGTGCCGTCGCGCCACCCCAGAATGACCTGCTTGCTCCGGTCGGGGGCCTGCCAATACACTTCCACGTCCAGCTCGTCGGCTTTCACCAGTCGGGGCGGCTGGGTCAGGCCCTCCCCCACCTGGGCCAGAAAGAACACGAAGCCATGGGCGCGGGCCCGGTAGCTCCGGAGCGTGGAGTCGGCCTGCACCGCGACCCGCCGCTCGACGGCCCGGCGGACCAGTGCCGCCGCGTCGGGCGAGTTCCAGGCCTGGGCGGCAAGCGGTGAGGAGTGAAGGGCGAGCAGTGGGAGGGCAACCAGCGCTCCGGCCAGCGGGAGCGCGCCCATCCTCCCCCACCTCCGCCTCTTACCTCTCACCGGACACCTCACACTTCTGTCAGGAAATCCATCGGCCGATGAAGGGAATATCCCGAGGCCTCCGGGGTCGAGCAAGCTGGCTCTGCCTCGCGGCCGTAGCCTGCGGAGGCGGGCGCGCCGAGACGCCGCCGGGATCGCCGGGTCCCACCGGCTATCGCACGATTCCCCTGGCCCAGGCGATCGTATTGGAGACCGCCGGCCCGCCGCCGGGAGATACCTCCGTCACCTTCATCACCGGCCAACCGAGGGTCATCATCCTGCGGCACGGGCCTCCCACCAACATCGTCTTCGCCGAGCTGGAGTTTCCATCCCGCGCGTTCGGTCCGGACAGCGGCCGGGAGGTTCAGGTGGACGTGCGGCCTCGCCCCGGTGTCTATGGCCTGGACGTCGCCAGCAGCCTGCCGATCAGACCTGGAGTCACCATCGTCTTCAAGTACGCCCGCTACTTCTCCGCCCCCGAGCGGGCGCGGGCAATCTACGGCAGCGACGGCGCGTTCGAGCGCGCGCTTGCGGTCGGCCAGGTGCAACCGGGAGGGACGTTGCGGCTGGCCCCCTCGGCCCGGCCCGCCGCCGACAATCTGCGCGCTCCCCTTCCGGCGGCTGGAAGCTACCTGGTGGCGGCGCCGCAATGATGCACCGGTTCGAGGCGTTTGCCGAGCAGGCCAGGCGCGGCGGCGGCATGGTGCCGGTGACCCGCGAGGTCGTGCTCGACGGCGACACCCCGGTTACCGCCTTCGCCAAGCTGCACCGGGGGGCCTGGGGATTTCTGCTGGAGTCGCTCGAGGGAGGAGAGCGCTGGGCGCGTTACACCTTTCTGGCCACCGATCCACGGGAAGTCTTTCGCTACCGCGGCCGGGAGTGCGCCCGGTGGACCTCGTCGGGGAGCTGGGAAGTGGTGGAGACGGACATCGCGCCGCTGGAGCATCTCGGCCGAACGATGCGGCGGCACCCACCAGTGGTACTGCCCGGGCTGCCCCGATTTACCGGCGGCGCGGTAGGCTTCCTCGGCTACGACATCGTGCGCACCTTGGAATCGCTGCCCGACGCTCCTCCCGACGATCGGGAATTGCCGGATGCGCTCGTCATGGTGGCCGAGACGCTGCTGGTGCTGGACAATCTCTACAACCGGGCAACCGTCATCGCGAGCGTCGAAGTCCCCCCGGCAGCGGATGACGGGCTCCTCCGCCGGCTGTTCGCCGAAGCGGAGGCGCGGATCGAGGACTGGCTGGGCCGGCTGGCGGCGCCGGGGAGCATTGGGCCGCTGGCCATCGAAGACACGCCCGAACTCCCGGCCACCAGCTCGCCGTATCCGGACGCGCGGTTTCAGGACGGCGTGGGCCGTATCAGAGAGTACATCGCCGCGGGCGATACTTTTCAGACGGTGCTGAGCCGCCGGCTGGACCTCGCCGCGCCCGATCCTTTCCTGACCTATCGCTACCTGCGCGCCCTCAACCCCGCCCCTTACCTGTACTATCTCCACTGCAACGACATCCACGTCATCGGCAGCTCACCCGAGATCCTGGTGCGGGTAGAGGACGGCGAGGTGACTCTCCGGCCCATCGCCGGCACCCGCCCGCGCGGAAGCACGCCGGAACAGGACGCGATCCTGGCGGACGAGCTGGCCGCCGATCCCAAGGAGCGGGCGGAGCACCTGATGCTGGTGGATCTGGGACGCAATGACGTGGGACGGGTGGCGGAGTACGGCACGGTGCGGCTCACCGCCTTCATGGCAATCGAGCGCTACTCCCACGTGATGCACTTGGTGAGCGAGGTGCGGGGACGGCTTCGCCCCGAGCTCGATGCAATGGCGGCGCTGGCCGCCTGCTTTCCGGCCGGGACCGTCTCCGGCGCACCCAAGGTGCGGGCGATGCAGATCATTGACGAGCTGGAGCCGGTCCGGCGCGGACCCTATGCCGGGGCCGTCGGGTACGTGGGCTGGGGGGCCCGCACCCTGGATACCGCCATCGCCATCCGCACCTGCGTCATGCGGGGTGGCCGCGCCTGGATCCAGGCGGGCGCCGGCATCGTAGCCGACTCCGATCCGGTGTCCGAGTGGAAGGAGACCGAAGCCAAGGCGAGAGCGGTGCTCCTGGCACTGGCGCTGGCGGCCGGCGGTACCGAAGCCTGACCGCGAGGCTGCTTTTACCCTCGTATATTTGTCCCATGCCCGCTTTCCGCCTCGTCAGCACCAACGGCGAACAGAGCTTCGAGCTGCCGCCCGGGCGAACTCTGGTCGTCGGCCGGGGCATGGCCAGCGATATAGCCATCTACGATCCGACCATCTCGCGGCGACACGCCGAGTTGAGCGTGGGGCCCGATGGGGTGGAAGTGAAGGATCTCGGCAGCTCCAACGGCACCTGCATCAACGGCAGCCGGGTGCACGCTGGCCAGCTTCAGCCGAATGATTCGATCACCTTCGGCAAGGTCATTTTCCGGCTCAAGGAGCTCAAGCCGTCGGGGCCGCAGTCAACGTCCGATCTGCTCGAGGCGTTCGCTCCCCCGGGCCTGATCGTGCGGGAGCTCGCGGTAGGGGCCGGGGCGGCCCCCGGAATAACCAGCCGGGACGGCCCCATGCCCCAGGGCCAGCTCCGGGTGGTCGCGGGCTCGGCGGAAGAGCGTCAGGCCAAAAAGCTCTCGCTGCTCCTGGAGATCGCGCAGAAGCTCTCCTCGGAGCTCGACCTCGACCGGCTGCTGCGTACGATCGTGGACACCACCTTCGAGGTCATGACGGTGGACCGGGTCTCCATTCTGCTTCGGAGCGAGACCACGGGCGAGCTCACCCCGACCATCTCCAAGAGCCGGATGGGCGATACCCAGGCCCATCAGATCCCCGGCTCCATCGCCGAGAAGGTGATGCAGGAGCGGGTGGCCGTGGTCTCCCACAATGTGCCCGCTGACGCCCGGTTCAAGGGAAAATCCATCGTCATGCAGAGCGTGCGCAGCGCCATGTGCTCCCCGCTCCTGGACGCCTCCGACCGCATACTGGGCCTGCTCTACGTGGACAACCTCACCGCCGCCAACAGCTTCAGCGACGAGGACCTGCAGTTTCTGGTGGCTTTCAGCGGCCTGGCCGCGATCGGGATCAGGAACAGCCGGTATGCCGACCAGATCCAGCGCGAGGCTCTGGTCCGATCCAACTTCGAGCGCTACTTCGCCCCCCACGTTGCCGCCGACATCGCCCAGCAGAGCGCGGCCATCCGGCAGGGTGGCGAGCGCCGGCCGACCGCGGTCCTGTTCAGCGATATCCGGGGCTTCACCGCGATGGCGGAGTCCATGGGGCCCGATGCCATCGCCCTGCTGCTGAGCGAGTACTTCACTGAAATGGTGGAGATCATCTTCGAGCATGGCGGGACGCTGGACAAGTTCATCGGCGACGCGATCATGGCGCTCTGGGGCTCGCCGATTTCCCACGCCGACGATCCCGACCGGGCGCTGCACGCCGCCGTGGCCATGCAGCGGGGCATCGAGGGGCTCAACCGCCGGTGGACAGCCGCCGGCCGCCCCGAGATCGGGGTGGGCATCGGCATCAGCCACGGCGAGGTGTTCGCGGGGAACATCGGCAGCCATCGGCGCCTGGAGTACACCGTCATCGGCGACGCGGTCAACGTGGCCGCCCGGCTATGCTCGGAGGCGGGTCCGGGTGAGATCCTGGTGAGCGAAGGACTGCTCAAGGTGGTGCGGGGGCACGTCGAGTACGATTATCTGCCGGAGCTGGCGCTGAAGGGAAAGACTCAGGTGGTGCAGGTGTATCGGGTCAAGAGTATCAACGAGCTGCGCTGAACGCCGCCCTCCCCTCCTGCCCGCCGAAGAGATACTTCTCGCCCGCCTTCTCCAGCAGCTGCAGCACCAGCCGCACCGGCAAACCCATCACGCTGAAGAAGTCTCCCTCGATGCGCTCTACGAGCGCCGCGCCGTACCCCTGAATGCCATAGGCGCCGGCCTTGTCCATCGCCTCTCCGGTGGCGATATAGGCCTCGAGGAAGGCGTCGTCCACCCGGCGAAAGGTGACATTGGTGACATCGGTGGCCTGGTGCAGCGCCTCGCCGGCGGCGAGCGCCACCGAAGTCACGACCTGGTGGGTGCGGCCGGTCAACTTCCGCAGCATGCGGAGAGCATCGGCCTCGTCGCTGGGCTTCTCCAGCACCGCGTCGCGCACCACCACCGTGGTATCGGCGCCGAGGACGAGCCGGCCCGGTACGCTGAGCGCCTTTTCGCGGGCCAGGCGCTCCACGTAGTCCACCGGGGTCTCGTGGACGCGGCGTACCTCGGGCAGGTTGGCGGGGATGACCCGCAGGGGAATGCCCAGCATTTCCAGCAATTGCCGCCGGCGCGGCGAGCCGGAGGCGAGGGTCAGGGGCTCATCGCTCACGGGGCGCGGTCCAGGATCAGGGTCACCGGCCCGTCGTTATGGATCTCGACCTGCATATCTGCTCCAAATTCACCGGTGGCCACCTCGAGACCTCGATCGCGAAGCGCCCCGACGAACCGGTGATAGAGTGGGATGGCGGTCTCGGGCCGCGCCGCCTCGCTGAAGGAGGGTCGCCGGCCCTTGGCGGAGCTCCCATACAGGGTGAACTGCGACACCACGAGCACTCCGCCGCCGACTTCCTCCAGCCCGAGATTCATCTTGCCCTCGGCGTCGGAGAAGAGCCGCAGCCCGGCCACCTTCTCGACCATCCAATCTACCTGTGCCGCCGTGTCGCCGTGAGTGAAGCCGACAAGGAGGCAGAACCCGCGACCGACCTGTCCCGCGAGCCGGCCTTCGATCGTGACCGACGCCTGTGAGACCCGCTGGAGCACGACTCGCATTGGCGCTGGTGTCCTGAGTCGGAGATTCGTTGCCCGATCGTTGTCACCCTGAGCGGAGC